>NZ_LUVY01000003.1:0-105044 GCF_002992185.1 Pseudomonas sp. LLC-1
TACGCTCGGCCTCCTGAAGTCGCAATCGGCGGCGCCTGAACGATTGCGCGCTTAGAAGCAAAAGCCGAAGCAAGAGCAAGAGCAAGAGCGCTCAGGCTCGTACGCTATCAAGCTACCCGCGCCAACGGAAACAACCGTTTGAAGTTCGCCGTGGTTTGTTCCGCCAGTTGCTCATAACTGGCCCCCCGCAACGAGGCCACGTACTCCGCCACCTCGCGCACATACTGCGGCAAATTCGGCTTGCCCCGGTGCGGAATCGGTGCCAGGTACGGCGAATCGGTTTCCACCAGCAGCCGATCGACCGGCACCTGCCGCGCCACTTCACGCAGGGCTTCGGCATTGCGGAACGTCACGATGCCAGACAGGGAAATGTAATACCCCAAATCCAGCGCCGCCCTGGCCATGTCCCAGTCTTCGGTAAAGCAATGCAGCACGCCAGCCTGCGGCAGGTTGGCCTCGCGCAACAACGCCAGGGTATCGGCGCGTGCCGCCCGGGTGTGCACGATCACCGGCTTGCCAGTCTGCCGCGAGGCTTCCAGGTGCAGGCGGAACGAAGCCTGCTGCAGTTCGGCAGCTTCGGGCTCATAGTGATAATCCAGCCCGGTTTCGCCAATCGCCACCACATGCGGGTGGGCCAGCTCGCGCAGCAGCCACTCCAGCGCCGGGGTTTCACCCGGCGCCAGGTCCAGCGGGTGCACACCTACCGAGCAATCAACATCGGCGTATTGCTCGCTCAGGGCTTTCACCGCGCCGGCGTTCTCGGGACTGACACCGATACAGAGGAAGTGCCCCACCCCACGTTCACGCGCCGCCTGCAAGGCAGCATCGAGGGAGCCCTGATGGGCGCTCAGGTCAAGACGGTCGAGGTGGCAATGGGAATCTACGAGCATGGGATAACAGCACACATGAAAAATGGGAAATCAGCGGGCGCCCGGCAATTGCAGCCAGTGAGCCAGCAGCGACTCTAGCAACAGGGCGCGGTTGAGGTTGGCCTTGCCCAGCACCTTCTGGCGCTGCTCCAGGATCCATGCCTGCACCTCCAGCACCTTGGCCTGGCGGCTCTTCTGCGCCAGGTATTGCACCACCTTGCGCATATCGGCCAAGCCTAAACCTTCCTCGTCCTGGGTCAACTGGTAGCGCAGGATCAGGTGCGACCAATCGCAAAACCAGTCGAACAGCAACAACAACGGTACACCGTTCCAGGCATCGGCCAACTGACTGGGCGATTGCTGCTGTTTGAGCAGCTTCTTCACCCCGTCGGTAACCAGCGCACGCTGCTCACGCACGCCTTGCGCCTGCAGGCTGACTGCCATCAATGGCGAACCGGCCGCCAACGTCAGCAGCTCGTCACGTTCGGCCTGGTCACTGTCGGGCAACGCTTCGGCCAGCCACGCCTGGCTCTGGGCCAAGCCGGGCTGCGGGCAGGCGACCTGCTGACAGCGGCTCTTGATGGTGGGCAGCAGGCGGCTAGGCTGGTGCGTGACCAACAGCAACACGGTATTGCCAGAGGGCTCTTCAAGGCTTTTGAGCAGTGCGTTGGAGGCATTTACGTTCATCGCCTCCACCGGCTCGATCAAGACGACCTTGCGCCCGCCCAGCTGGGCCGTCTGCACCACGAAGGCTACCAGTTCGCGCACCTGGTCGACCTTGATCGGCTTATCGGCCTCTTCAGGTTCGAGGACGAAGTTGTCCGGGTGGCTGCCCGCCTTGAGCAGCAGGCAAGACTTGCACCCACCGCAGGCGTTCAGCCCTTGAGGCTGCTGACAGAGCAGACGGGCCATCAGGCGCTCTGCCAAGGCCCGCTTGCCGATACCCTGTGGCCCGTGCAACAGATAGGCATGGGCGTGTTGGCTTCGGCCGGCCAGCTGCTGCCAGAGGGCCTGCTGCCAAGGGTAGGCCTCAGCCACGGCAACGCTCCACGATGCCAGGCAGCAGCACGTCAATGGCCCGCTGCACAGCCTCAAGGGATTGCGCGGCGTCCAGCAGGCTGTAGCGCTGCGGCTCGCGCCGGGCCCGCTGCAGATACGCCTGGCGAACGGCTTCGAAGAAGGCCTGGCCTTCCTGCTCGAAACGGTCCAGGCGACCGCGGGCGGCGGCGCGGGCAAGGCCTACCTCGACCGGCAGGTCGAACACCAGGGTCAGGTCTGGGCGCAGGTCGCCCTGTACAAATTGCTCCAGGGCAGCGATACGCTCGACAGACAAGCCACGGCCACCCCCTTGATAGGCATAGGTGGCGTCCGTGAAGCGGTCACACAACACGACGGCCCCGCGGGCCAATGCCGGACGAATGACCTGTGCCAGGTGCTGGGCGCGCGCAGCAAATACCAGCAGCAGCTCGGTGTCGGCTGCCATGGTTTCATCGCTGGGAGCCAGCAACAGTTCGCGCACTTTTTCGGCCAGGGGCGTACCGCCAGGTTCCCGGGTCAATACCACATCCAGGCCCTGCTCGCGCAAGCGCGCGGCCAGGTAGTCACGATTGGTGCTCTTGCCCGCGCCTTCGGGGCCTTCCAGCGTAATAAACAAGCCGCTCACAGGCAGTCCTTAATGTTGTTCGTCAGGCGTCGGCCGTTCGGCCGCTTGCGCGCCACCGGCAGGGGCGTCCTGCACAGGGGGCTCATCGGGTGCCGGCTGCGCTGCCGGCTCATCCACCGCAGGCACCTCGGGCTGGGCGTCTTCAGCAGCCGGTTGTACCTCTTGCTGCGGGGCGGGGCTGGAGCGGTAGTCTGCACGGCGCTTGAGCTGGAACTCGCGCACCGCCGAGTTGTGGTCATCGAGGTCGTCGGAGAACACGTGACTACCGTCGCCACGGGCGACGAAGTACAGGCTGGTACCATTCGACGGGTTGAGCGCCGCATGAATCGCTTCGCGACCGACCATGGCAATCGGGGTCGGCGGCAACCCTGTGATGGTATAGGTGTTGTAGGGCGTCGGTTCGCGCAGGTCGGCGCGGGTAATCTTGCCGTTGTAGCGCTCACCCATGCCGTAGATCACCGTCGGGTCGGTCTGCAGCATCATGCCCAGGCGCAGGCGCCGCACGAACACGCCGGCTATCTGCCCACGTTCCTGGGGGATACCGGTTTCCTTTTCCACCAGCGAAGCCATGATCAGCGCCTGGTAAGGGTCGCGGTATGGCAGGTCGGTGGTGCGCTCGGCCCATTCCTTGGCCAGCACTTCGTCCAGACGCATGTAGGCCTGTTGCAGCAACTCGACATCGCTCATGCCGCGCACGAAGCGGTAGGTGTCCGGGAAGAAGCGCCCTTCCGGGAACACGCCGGTATGGCCGAGCTTGTCCATCACCTCGGAGTCCGACAGGCCGTCCAGGGTGTGCTTGATCTTTTCATGCTTGGCCACGGCCGAGCGTACCTGGCGGAAGGTCCAGCCTTCGACCAGCGTGAGGTTGTACTGCACCACATCAGCACGTCGCCAGGCATCGAACAGCTGCTCGACGGTCATGCCCGGGGTAAGGCGGTACTCGCCGGTGTGCAGGGGGGTGCCAGCCATGTTGAAGCGCCAGTACAAGCGCAGCCACACGGCGTCGTCGAGCAACCCTTCCCTCTGCATGCGATAGAACATGCGGTTGGGGGTGGTGCCATTGGGCACATCGAGCAGGCGCTCCTGCGTGACGTGCAAGGGTTGCTCCAGGACGGCGTTGACCTTCCAGGCCGACCAGCCAAGCGCCAGGCCGGCGAGGATCAAGCCCATTTCCAGCAGCAGCAGGAATTTACGTCTCACGAATTCAGGTTTCCAGTAACGTACGGGCAACGGCCTGCAGTTTACGGGTGAGCGGGCCAGGCGACCAGTTTAGCGCGGCTACGCCACGCACGGGCCAAATGCCGTAAACGCTATTGCAAACAAATACTTCATCTGCGTGCTCCAGCGCCTCGAACGGCAAGTCACAGACCTGCGCCGGGATGCCCAGCAGTACGGCCTGCTCCAGCAACGCCGCACGCATCACCCCGGCCACACCACAACGGCTGAGGTCGGCGGTAAAC
Organism: Pseudomonas sp. LLC-1; assembly: GCF_002992185.1. Classification (NCBI taxonomy): domain Bacteria; kingdom Pseudomonadati; phylum Pseudomonadota; class Gammaproteobacteria; order Pseudomonadales; family Pseudomonadaceae; genus Pseudomonas; species Pseudomonas sp. LLC-1. Next base: position 3,993 of record NZ_LUVY01000003.1, read on the forward strand.
AGCACGCCGTCGCGCACCAGGAACAGATTGCTGTATACCCCTTCGATTACCCTGCCCTGCCCGTCACGCATCAGGCCTTCGGCGTGTTCGCTGTCCTGCCATTCGGCACGGGCCAGCACCTGCTCCAGGCGGTTGAGGTGTTTGAGCCCGGCCAGCAGCGGTTGTTCCCCAAGCCGGGTCTGGCACGGGAACAACCGCACACCTTGCTCGGCATGCTCAAGAGGATAGCCGGGCAACGGGCTGCCCTGCAGGATGCGCCGCGGCGCGACACCGGCTACCGGGGCATAGCCACGCTGGCTGTCGCCACGGGTGAGGATAAGTTTGGCTACGCCTTCACCGAGCTGGCTGGCATAGCGAAGCAGTTCGTCGCGCACCAGCGCCAGGTCGGCGGTGATCGCCAGGCGCTGGCAGCCCAGCGCCAGGCGTGCGAGGTGGCCGTCCAGCAAGCTGGGGCGACCGCCGCGCACGGCAATGGTCTCGAACAGGCCATCGCCGTAGGCCAGGCCACGGTTCTGCAGGTTGAGTGCAGCCGCCGGCTGGCCATCGATCCAGCTGTGCATCAACCGGCGAACCGGCGGAACACCAGCGAGCCGTTGGTGCCGCCAAAGCCGAACGAGTTGGACAACACCACGTCGATCGGCATGCTGCGCGCCTGGTGCGGCACAAAGTCAAGGTCGCAACCTTCGTCCGGCTCGTCCAGGTTGATGGTGGGCGGTGCCATCTGGCTGTTGATGGCCAGCACGCTGAAGATCGCCTCCACCGCACCGGCAGCACCCAGCAGGTGACCGGTCATCGACTTGGTCGAGCTGACCGCCAGCTTGTAGGCATGCTCACCGAACACGCGCTTGATCGCAGCCACTTCGGCCACGTCGCCCGCAGGGGTCGAAGTGCCGTGGGCGTTGATGTAGCTGACTTCTTCCGGCTTGATGCCGGCATCGCGCAGGGCGTTGGCCATGCAACGGGCAGCGCCTTCGCCAGTGTCGGGCGGCGAGGTCATGTGGTAGGCGTCGCCGCTCATGCCAAAGCCAACCAGCTCGGCATAGATGGTCGCACCACGCGCCTGGGCGTGCTCCAGCTCTTCGAGCACCAAGGCACCGGCACCGTCGGACAACACGAAGCCGTCACGGCCCTTGTCCCACGGACGGCTGGCCCGGCTTGGCTCGTCGTTGCGGGTGGACAGCGCGCGCGAAGCACCGAAACCGCCCATGCCCAGGCCGCAAGCGGCCATTTCGGCGCCACCGGCGATCATCACGTCGGCCTCACCGTAGGCGATATTGCGTGCGGCCATGCCGATGCAATGGGTGCCGGTGGTGCAGGCGGTGGCAATGGCGTAGTTCGGCCCTTGCAGACCCAGGTGGATCGACAGGAACCCGGAGATCATGTTGATGATCGAGCCCGGTACGAAGAACGGCGAAATGCGGCGCGGCCCCGAGTCGTGCAGGGTGCGGCTGGTTTCTTCGATGTTGGTCAGGCCACCGATACCCGAGCCCATGGCCACGCCAATACGCTCGCGATTGGCGTCGGTGACCTCCAGGCCGGCATTACGCACCGCCTGGAAACCGGCCGCCAGGCCGTACTGGATGAACAGGTCGAGCTTGCGGGCCTCTTTGGCCGACAGGTATTGCTCGACTTCGAAGCCTTTCACCGAGCCGCCAAAACGGGTGGAGTAGGCAGACAGGTCCGTGTGTTCGATCGGACCAATGCCACTGCGGCCAGCCAGAATGCCCTGCCAGGTGCTCGGTACATCGGTACCCAGTGGCGACAGCATACCCATACCGGTGACCACGACGCGTCTACGCGACACAGTACTCTCCTTTTCTAATAACAGAGTCTCTTGCCATTGCATTCAAGCGCAGGAATGGAATGGCAACAGGCTCTTGGTGCGCGGTGAACGAAGCAGCCTTGAAAATGCGGGGCGCTCGCAAAGAAAAAACCGCACGCCAGCGAAGGCAGTGCGGTTTTCCCCGACAAGAAGCGTCGACTAAAGCGTCTTAGGCCTGGTGGGCTTTGACGTAGTCTACAGCAGCTTGAACGGTAGTGATCTTCTCGGCTTCTTCGTCAGGGATTTCGGTCTCGAATTCCTCTTCCAGAGCCATCACCAGCTCAACGGTGTCAAGCGAATCGGCACCCAGGTCATCAACGAAGGACTTCTCGAGAGTCACTTCTTCTTCCTTGACGCCCAGTTGCTCGGCGACGATTTTCTTGACGCGTTCTTCGATGTTGCTCATACCTAGGTTTACTCCTAATGGATATATGTCAGGCAGCTGGCCGGTGGCTAATTTTATAGAAAGACGTTCGCTTTTCAAGCGAAACGCACCTTCAAGCTAGCCACCCCACCCGCTGCCTGGAATCTGGTTGCAGCTTTATAACGGATTTTAGGCTCGCAGTATGACTCTTTTTTTACGAAATCCGTCACATTGAGTTGCAGTGTTACATGTACATCCCGCCGTTGACCGGCACGGTAGCGCCGGTCACGTAGCCAGCGCCGTCGGACGCCAGGAACGAAACCACCTTGGCGATTTCGTCGGCCTGGCCCAGGCGGCCCAGCGGAATCTGGGTCTGCAGGGCTTCGCGCTGCGCTTCTGGCAGCTCGCGGGTCATGTCGGTGTCGATGAAGCCCGGGGTCACCGAGTTGACGGTGATGCCACGCGAGCCCACTTCACGCGCCAGGGCGCGGCTGAAGCCTTCCAGGCCAGCCTTGGCGGCCGCATAGTTGGCCTGGCCGGCGTTACCCATGGCACCCACAACCGAGCCGATGCTGATGATACGGCCCCAACGTGCCTTGGTCATGCCACGCAGCACGCCCTTGGACAGACGGTAGAGGCTGTTCAGGTTGGTGTCGATCACGTCGAACCACTCGTCGTCTTTCATGCGCAGCATCAGGTTGTCGCGGGTGATGCCGGCGTTGTTGACCAAAATGGCCGGTGCGCCGAACTGCTCGCCGATGGCGGCCAGTACCGCTTCAACCGACTCGGCGCTGGTCACGTTCAGCTCCATGCCGGTACCGGTGATGCCGTGCTCTTTCAGGGTGGCAGCGATGCGCTCGGCGCCGGACGCCGAAGTGGCGGTGCCGATCACGGTCGCGCCCTGGCGGCCCAGCTCGAGGGCGATGGCCTGGCCAATGCCACGGCTGGCGCCGGTGACCAGTGCAACTTTACCTTGCAGGCTCATGCAAGCTTCTCCAAATCAGGCCAGTGCCGCGCGGGTGGCGGCAACGGCATCAGGGGTGTTGAGGTTGTAAGTGGTCACGCCATCGGCGCAACGCTTGTTCAGGCCAGCCAGGACCTTGCCCGGGCCACACTCGACCAGGTTGACCGCACCATTGGCAGCCAGGGTCTGCACACACTCCACCCAACGCACAGGCTGGTACAGCTGCGCCAGCAGGTCGTGCTTGAGTGCATCGAGGTCGGCAGCAACAGCAGCCGTGACGTTCTGCACCACTGGAATTTGCGGGGCCTTCCACTCGATGGCGTTGACCGACTCGGCAAAGCGCTCGGCCGCCGGCTTCATCAGGGCACAGTGCGACGGCACGCTGACCGCCAACGGCAGGGCACGCTTGGCGCCCTTGGCCTTGCACAGCTCCATGGCGCGATCCACGGCAGCTTTATTGCCAGCGATGACCACCTGGCCTGGCGAGTTGAAGTTGACGGCGCTGACCACTTGGTCTTCAGCGGCTTCGGCGCAGATTTCAACGACCACAGCATCGTCCAGGCCGAGGATGGCAGCCATGGCACCATGCCCCGCCGGTACGGCCTCCTGCATCAGCTGACCGCGGCGCTCGACCAGGCGAACAGCGTCTTTCAGGGTGATGCTGCCCGCAGCGACCAGGGCGCTGTATTCGCCCAGGCTGTGGCCAGAAACGAAGGCTGGCTGCGCGCCGCCCTCTTCCAGCCACAGGCGCCACAGCGCGATGGACGCGGTGAGGATGGCCGGCTGGGTCTTGTCGGTCTGGTTGAGTTGCTCTTCAGGGCCTTCCTGGACCAGCTTCCACAGGTCGTAACCCAGTGCTTCGGACGCTTCCTTGAAGGTTTCGATGATCACTGGCTTCTCGGCGCCGAGCTCGGCGAGCATGCCCAGCGACTGGGAACCTTGACCGGGAAAGACGAATGCGAGAGATGCAGACATTGAACAAGCCCTTATGATCTTGTCGTCGGATAGGGTGCGCCAGGCCCTGGGCCAGGCGCGGAATCTGAAAACTTGGATGGATACACAGACCAAGCGGTCACATTTAAGCACTTCATGGGCAAAATGCCTAAGGCAACAGGTCTTCGAGGCGCCCATGCAAGCGCTGCGGCAGGTTTTCCTGTATCTCGATCAACGCCCGCTGGATGGCGCTCTGAAAGCCCTGCACGCCCGCCGAGCCATGGCTCTTGATGACAATGCCCTGCAACCCCAGGAAACTGGCACCATTGTGCCGCGCCGGCGCCAGGTCGGCCTGCAGACGCTTGAGCAGCGGCATGGCCACCGCCCCGGCTGCCCGCGACAACACGCCACCCTTGAACAACTGCTCGATGCGCGCAGCGATCATCGTCGCCAACCCCTCGCTGGACTTGAGCAGGATATTGCCGACGAACCCATCGCACACCACCACATCGGCCTCACCACGATACAGCCCGTCACCCTCGACAAAGCCCACGTAGTTAAGCCCACGGGCATTCTGCAACAGGCTGGCAGCCAGCTTGACCTGCTGATTGCCCTTGATGTCCTCGGTGCCGATGTTCAGCAGCGCCACCCGCGGGCGATGCACACCCAGAGCCTGAGCAGCCACCGACCCCATCACGGCAAACTGGTAGAGGTTTTCGGCACTGCAATCGACATTGGCACCCAGGTCGAGCAACTGACAGTAACCCGCCTGAGTCGGAATCGCCGCCACCATGGCGGGCCGGTCGATACCTGGCAAGGTCTTGAGCACGAAACGGGACAGCGCCATCAGCGCGCCGGTATTACCGGCACTGACGCAGGCCTGGGCCTTGCCGTCACGCACCAGTTCGAGGGCGATGCGCATCGACGAATCCGGCTTGCCCCGCAATGCCTGGGAGGGCCGCTCATCCATGCCGACCACCTCACTGGCGGCGACAATCTGCAGGCGCGCGCGATCCGCAGCCGCAAGGCCGCTGACAAGATCTTCCAGAAGGGAGGGTTGACCGACGAGGGTCAGGTGCAGCGAGGGGGTAGCAGAAAGGCAGGCAATGCTAGCCTGGACAATGCTGCGGGGACCGAAGTCCCCGCCCATTGCGTCGATCGCGATGATCTGAGCGGACAAGGATTACTCGTCAGCGCCCTTGTCGACCACTTTGCGACCACGGTATACGCCTTCTGGCGAAACGTGGTGGCGCAGGTGAACTTCACCGGTGGTTTTCTCTACCGACAGCGCGTTTTCCGACAGGGCGTCGTGCGAACGGCGCATGTCACGGGCAGAGCGGGATTTTTTGTTCTGCTGAACAGCCATAATTGATTAACTCCTAAACGTTTGGGTCACGCTTTAACTGCGCCAAAACACTGAACGGGTTGGACCGCGATACCTCGTCCTTGCTCGATTCGGGCTCGTCTGCGCCCGCCGGCTGCTGGCATTCTTCCGGATGATGAGCAGGCACGATTGGCAAGGCGAGCAGAAGCTCCTCCTCGATCAATGCCTGCAGATCCAAAGGATCTTCGCCCAGTTCCAGCACGTCATAGCCTTTCGGCAACGACTGGGTATTCGCACCCTCCTTCACCACGGCGTAAGTACATTCGCTGTGGATCGGCAGGGTGACCAGCTCAAGACAACGCTGGCAAACCATCTTGACTTCGACGTCCAGCTCGCTGTGGATAACCACCACGTGCTGTTCATCTCGTTCAAAATCGAACTTCGCCTGCACCGTACCGACATTGTCGGAAAGCGGGTCGCAGAGTCTTTCCAAATCAGCGAGTTGCAGCGAACCGTTAAGGGTTACGCCACGATCGGCTAATTTGCGCGGGTCAACGTGAGGTGGAATCGGGTCATTCAACATAGGCGCAGCATAATAGGGATGCCCCCCGCCCCTGTCAAAGGAAATTAGGCGGCATCGTGCGTGATAGAATTTGTTCAACTGATTCAGGAGTCTACCATGCTTCCTTTGCTACTGGCTTCCAGCTCTGCCTATCGCCGCGAACTGCTCGCACGCCTGCGCCTGCCCTTCACCTGGGCAAGCCCCGATATAGACGAGCAGCGCCTGGCTGATGAACCGGCGGTAGAGCTGGTGCGCCGCCTGGCCAGGCAAAAGGCCGAGGCCCTGGCGGGCAGCCACCCCGGGCACCTGATTATCGGCTCGGACCAGGTGGCCGTGCTGGGCGAACAGGTGCTGGGCAAACCACACACCTTCGAGCGGGCCTGCGAGCAATTACTGGAGTGCAGCGGGCAGCAGGTGAGCTTTTTGACCGGATTGGCACTACTGAACAGCGCCACCGGGCAATGCCAGGTGGATTGCGTGCCGTTTACCGTGACGATGCGCGAATTGAGCCGCGAGCGCGTGGAGCGCTATGTTGCGGCGGAACAGCCGCTGGATTGCGCAGGGAGCTTCAAGGCAGAAGGATTGGGGGTGAGCCTGTTCCAGAGTACGCACGGCTGCGATGCGACCAGCCTGATCGGGCTGCCACTGATCCGATTAGTGGACATGCTGACCAAAGAAGGCGTGGTGATTCCTTGAGATTCCGGGGGGCGCAAAGCGCCCCCAGCGGTTTCAGCCTGAATCAACGCAACTGCGGCCCCTGGAACCCCATCCACATCGCCAGGTGCTCAGCCACGCTGGCCCCTACGCGCTTGGAGAAGCGGTCGAACGGCGACTCCTGAACAGTGAAGTCCACCAACTCTTTCTCACCAACGACCTCACGCGCCACATAGCTGGCACTGCCCAGCCCGTCCACCAACCCCAGCGCCTTGGCCTGCTCACCCGACCAGATCAGGCCGCTGAACAGCTCCGGATGCTCTTTGTCCTTCAGACGCTCGCCACGGCCCTGCTTGACCATGGCAATGAACTGGTTGTGCGTGGTGTCCAGCACACCCTGCCAGAACCGGGTTTCATCAGGCTTTTCCGGTGAAAACGGGTCAAGAAACGCCTTGTGCTCACCCGACGTGTAAGAACGCCGCTCCACACCCAGCTTCTCCATGGTGCCGACAAAACCATAGCCGGCTGCCGTCACACCAATTGAACCGACCAGACTGGCTTTATCGGCATAGATTTCATCCGCCGCACTGGCGATGTAATAGGCACCGGAAGCACCAAGATCCGCAATGACCGCATACAGCTTGATGGCCGGGTATTCGGCCCGCAAACGGCGGATTTCGTCATACACGTAACCCGCCTGCACCGGACTGCCACCCGGGCTGTTGATGCGCATTACCACAGCCTTGGTCTTGCTGTCCTTGAACGCCTCGCGCAGGCTCTTGACGATATTGTCGGCACTGGCGGCCTCCTGGTCGGCAATCACCCCGCGCACCTCGACCAGCGCGGTATGGCTGACACTGCGCGACGCGGCCTTGTCCATGTCCATGAGCGGTGTGAACAACGCCAGGATGCCGAACAGGTAGACGAAGGTCAGCAGCTTGAAGAAGATGCCCCAGCGCCGCGACCGACGCTGCTCCTGCACGCTGGCCAGCAGGGTCTTCTCCAGCAGCTTCCAGCTTTTGCGCTCTTCACGCTCCTCGGGCTCGGCCTCGGGGGCTTTCCATTCGTCTGCCATGTTTACCTACCTTGGAAGTGGAATTGCGGAACCAGCCAGCCACTCGCGCAACTGGGAAAAGTGATTGATGCTTACCTGCGGGCCGAATTCGGCCAGCGCCTGCAGCGACATGGCGCCATAGCCCACCGCCACCGAATGCATACCGGCATTGCTGGCCATCTGCAGGTCGAACGCCGAATCTCCGACCATCAGCGCACGCCCGGGTTCGACGCCGCAATGGCCGAGGATTTCCTCAAGCATCAAAGGATGCGGCTTGCCACGGGTTTCGTCGGCGGCGCGAGTGATATCGAAGAACGCCTCCCAACCGTTGGCCTTGAGCACCCGGTCCAGGCCGCGACGCGCCTTGCCGGTAGCCACCGCCAGGCGGTAACCCTCGGCACGGAAGGCGTCCAGCGACTCGACAACGCCGTCGAACAACGGCGAAGGCTGCTGGTCCAGCGCCATGTAGATATCGGCATAGTGCTGACGGAAGGTTTCGACCTGCGCAGGCGCCAGGTGCGGGTACAGGGTATGAATGGCCTCGCCCAGGGCCAGGCCGATGATTCCCTTGACCGCCTCGTCACTGCTTTGCGCCTCGCCGGCGCGATCGGCAGCGGCATTCATGGCCTCGACGATGCGCCCGATGGAATCGGCCAGCGTGCCGTCCCAGTCGAAGATCAGTAGCTCATAGCCTTTTTTCATAGGTCAGGACGCACTCAGACGCTCAACGGTTTTCGCCCACACTTCATCCACGGGCGCTTCAAGCTTGAGCTCACCACCGTCCGGCAGTGGCACGGTCAGCGCGTAGGCGTGCAGGAACAGGCGCTTGCCACCCAGCTCGCGGATCTCGCGACTGAAGTCTTCGTCACCGTACTTGCTGTCGCCAGCAATCATGTGCCCGGCATGCAAGGTGTGCACGCGGATCTGGTGGGTGCGGCCGGTGATCGGGCGCGCCTCGACAATGGTCGCGAACTCGCCAAAGCGGCGCAGCACGCGGAACAGGGTCAGCGCCTCCTTGCCCTCCTCGTTCACTTCGACCATGCGCTCGCCGGAGCGCAGGTTGCTCTTGAGCAAGGGCGCATTGACCTGCTTCTTCGAGGTGGGCCAGTGGCCGCGCACCAGCGCCATGTAGCGCTTGTCGACACCGTCGCCGCGCAGTGCGGCATGCAGGTGGCGCAGCATGCTGCGCTTCTTGGCGATCATCAGCAGGCCGGATGTGTCGCGGTCCAGGCGATGCACCAGCTCCAGCTCCTTGGCGTCCGGGCGCAGTTGGCGCAGCGCCTCGATCACACCAAAGCTCAGGCCACTGCCGCCGTGCACGGCAATGCCAGCCGGTTTGTTCATCACGATCAGCGCCTTGTCTTCGTAGACAATGGCGGCCTCAAGGCGCTGCAGCAGGCCCTGGGCCACCGGCGCCGGCTCGTCACGCTCCGGCAGGCGGACGGGCGGCACCCGCACGATGTCGCCAGCCTGGATCTTGTACTCCGGCTTGACCCGCCCCTTGTTCACCCGCACTTCACCCTTGCGCAGGATGCGGTAGACCAAGGTTTTGGGCACGCCCTTGAGGGCCGTGATGAGGAAATTGTCGATGCGTTGGCCGGCAAGCTCCGGCGCGACTTCGATCAGCTGAACGCCGGAAGTCGGAGGGGTATTGGTCGTCATGGCGGGATCATAACAATTTTTTATGGAATTGAAGCACTTAATCATTGCTGCTATAGTCGCGAACGCCGCCAAAAGCGGCAGGCCAGCGGCACCAGGCTCTTTGCCGGCCCTGACCAACGCAATTCTCCAGGACGCGAGGCCGTCCTACGGGGTTTTCGCCAGTTTACCGAATTGCCTGGAATCGCCACCAGCGCTGTGTAGAGAAGACCGAAAAAAAACGACAAGTGCGGTGTTTCACCTGCTTACCCGATTCTTTTCGCTGCACCTCTGCCCGCCCCGTCGCTTCCACGCAACGCACGGCGAATGCTTCGGAAATACCTGCCTTGGACATGAATGGCGCCAGTGCAGTACCTGCAGTGGCGAAAAATGCAACCCGTTGCGGATTCAGCGCGCGGCAGCACCCGAATTATCAGGGATACGTGCAGGGTGGAGATGCACAGCCCTCGGACCGTGTAGCACCGCGTCCGGCCACCAGCCCACTGACGGCTGGCGAGCGGATAAGGTCCTGAACAGATGCCCCCGGGCGTCCACGGCTGACGGTTGATTCCTCCTCCTGACTGAGTGCACAAGGCCCGCTTGGTTGATTCGGATTCCTATTCGAAGCCACCGGGGCCTTGTTGGCACCGCAGCAAACAGGACGCGTCGTCGCGACAACGGCAGGCTGGGCAACCGGCTGGTGCCGAACGTCGCTCGACACGGGGGTGGCCCGGCCACCCTTTGCGCACCTTGGCACCGACCATGAGACGTCGTGTGTGCCGAACGCCGTTTCCGGCAGCCCGGAAACCGACGGTACAACATGAAAAGAATGCTGATTAACGCGACTCAACCCGAAGAGTTGCGTGTAGCCCTGGTGGACGGCCAACGTCTCTACGACCTGGACATCGAGTCCGGTGCGCGCGAGCAGAAAAAGGCCAACATCTACAAAGGCAAGATCACCCGCATCGAACCCAGCCTCGAAGCCGCCTTCGTCGACTTCGGCTCCGAACGTCACGGCTTCCTGCCGCTGAAAGAAATCTCCCGCGAATACTTCAAGAAGGCCCCCGAAGGCCGCGTCAACATCAAGGAAGTGCTCAGCGAAGGCCAGGAAGTCATCGTCCAGGTCGAGAAGGAAGAGCGCGGCAACAAAGGCGCCGCCCTCACCACCTTCATCAGCCTGGCCGGCCGCTACCTGGTACTGATGCCCAACAACCCGCGCGCCGGTGGCATCTCCCGCCGCATCGAAGGCGAAGAGCGCAACGAACTGCGCGAAGCCCTGAACGGCCTGACCGTGCCGGGCGACATGGGCCTGATCGTGCGCACTGCCGGCCTTGGCCGCAGCAGCGAAGAGATGCAGTGGGACCTCGACTACCTGCTGCAACTGTGGACCGCCATCAAGGAAGCGTCCCTGGACCGCGCCGCGCCGTTCCTGATCTACCAGGAAAGCAACGTCATCATCCGCGCCATCCGCGACTACCTGCGCCAGGACATCGGTGAAGTGCTGATCGACAGCATCGACGCCCAGGAAGAAGCCCTGACCTTCATCCGCCAGGTGATGCCGCAGTACGCCAGCAAAGTGAAGCTGTACGAAGACAGCGTGCCGCTGTTCAACCGCTTCCAGATCGAAAGCCAGATCGAAACCGCCTTCCAGCGCGTGGTCGACCTGCCGTCCGGTGGTTCGATCGTGATCGACCCGACCGAAGCCCTGGTGTCCATCGACATCAACTCGGCGCGCGCCACCAAAGGCAGCGACATCGAAGAAACCGCCCTGCAGACCAACCTGGAAGCGGCCGAAGAAATCGCCCGCCAGCTGCGCCTGCGTGACATCGGCGGCCTGATCGTCATCGACTTCATCGACATGACCCCGGCGAAGAACCAGCGCGCCGTGGAAGAGCGCGTTCGTGAATGCCTGGAAGCCGACCGCGCCCGCGTGCAGGTTGGCCGCATTTCGCGCTTCGGCCTGCTGGAAATGTCCCGTCAGCGCCTGCGCCCGTCGCTGGGCGAAAGCAGCGGCATCGTCTGCCCGCGCTGCTCCGGCACCGGCATCATCCGTGACGTCGAGTCGCTGTCGCTGGCCATCCTGCGCCTGATCGAAGAAGAAGCCCTGAAGGACCGCACCGCCGAAGTCCGTGCCCAGGTCCCGATCCCGGTAGCCGCGTTCCTGCTCAACGAGAAGCGCAACTCGATCACCAAGATCGAACTGCGCACCCGTGCACGCATCATCATCCTGCCGAACGACCACCTGGAAACCCCGCACTTCGAAGTCCAGCGTCTGCGCGACGACAACCCGGAAGTGCTGAACAACCAGTCCAGCTACGAAATCGCCGCCGCCGAGGCCGAAGAAGCGCCGCAGCCGACCGCCACCCGCACCCTGGTACGCCAGGAAGCCGCGGTGAAGACCGCTCCGGCCCGCGCCAATGCGCCAGTACCCGCCGCCGCTGAAGAGCAGCAGCCTGCCGCACCGGTCGCCCCTGCCCCGAGCGCTCCGGAGCCAAGCCTGTTCAAGGGCCTGGTGAAGTCGCTGGTCAGCCTGTTCGCCGGCAAGGACGAGCCTGCTGCCGCACCAGTCGTTACCACCGCCGCCGAAAAACCGGCTGCCGAACGCAGCCCGCGCAACGAAGAGCGCCGCAACGGCCGCCAGCAAAGCCGCAACCGCAACGGCCGCCGCGACGAAGAGCGCAAGCCGCGTGAAGAGCGTGCCGAGCGCGCGCCACGCGAAGAACGCCAGCCACGCGAGGAACGCGCTCCGCGCGAAGAGCGTGCGCCACGTGAAGAACGCGCCCCACGCGAAGAGCGTGCACCGCGTGAAGAACGCGCACCACGCCAGCCGCGCGAAGACCGCCGCAGCAACCGTGGCGAAGAGCGCGTGCGCGAACTGCGCGAGCCGCTGGATGCCACTCCGCCAGCCGAACGCGAAGAGCGTCAGCCACGCGAAGAACGTGTAGCCCGTGAAGAGCGTGCACCGCGTGAAGAACGCGCACCACGTGAAGAACGTGCGCCGCGTGAGCCGCGTGAAGAGCGCGCGCCACGCGAAGAACGTGCTCCGCGTGAAGAGCGTGCCCCACGCGAAGAACGCGCACCGCGTGAAGAACGCGCCCCACGCGAAGAGCGTGCTCCACGCCCACCACGCGAAGAGCGTCAACCACGGGCAGCCGAAGAAGCAGCTGAACAGGCTGCCGAACTGGCCGAAGAGCAACTGCCAAACGAAGAACTGCTGCAAGACGAGCAGGAAGGCACCGATGGCGAGCGCCCGCGCCGCCGCTCCCGTGGCCAGCGTCGTCGCAGCAACCGTCGCGAGCGTCAGCGCAACGCCAATGGCGAGCTGATCGACGGCGAAGAAGAAGGCAGCGAAGAGCAGCCACAACAGCACCAGGCCACCGAGCTGGGTGCCGAACTGGCCGCTGGCCTGGCGGTAACTGCCGCCGTCGCCAGCAGCAACATCAGCGCCGACGCCGAGGCCCAGGCCAATCAGCAGGCCGAGCGTGCTACCGCTGAAGTTGCCGTCGCTGCAGAGACCGACAACAGCGAAGCCGCCCAGCCGGTTGAACAGGCTGAAAAAGTGGAGCAGGCCGAAGCGGTCGCCAAGGCCGAGGAAGTTGCCGTGGCCCCAGTGGTCGAGCAGCCTGTCAGCGAGCCGGTGGTCGTGGCCGAAGTCACTGCCGCGCCAGTGGTCGAAGTCGCCCCGCAGCCAGCCGTTGAGGAAGCCCCTGCCGCCGAGCCGGTCGTGGTTGCCGAGGCGCCAGTGGAGGCCCCGGTGGTCGAAGCCGGTGAAATCGAACAGGCCCCGGCCGTGGTCGAAGCCGCTCCGGTTGTCGAGCAGCCTGCAGCGGTTGTTGAAGCCCAGCCAGAAGTTGTGGCCGAGCCTGCACCTGTGGTCGAGCCGGCACCGGTCGAAGCCCCGGTAGCGGTAGAGCCTGCTACTGTCATGCTGGCCAACGGCCGTGCGCCGAACGACCCGCGTGAAGTGCGCCGCCGCAAGCGTGAGGCCGAGGCTGCCGCCAAAGCTGCACAGGAAGCTGCTGCTGCCTCCGAGGAGCCAGCCCTGGAAGCCGCCGATGAGCACAAGCCTCATCACGGTTGATAGCCAAGGCTGAATGAAAAAGCCCCGCCAGTGCGAACTGGCGGGGCTTTTTCTTGGTCAAGCGGAAATGGTCGCTTTGTTCGATACGCCTCTACAGTGCCCAACCTGACAGACCTAGCAGATTTGCCAGTAGTGGCTGCGTTAGCCCGGTGATACCGTCGGGACTCACTCGAACTCATTTGCTCGCCGAGAAACCTTATGAAAAACCAACAAAGCATCATGGCGTGCTATTTCCGCTCCTGGCGCGACATTGCGACTGGCGCCCCGGAAAACAAGGTATCCATGCGTGATCTACCGGCCGAGGTGGATATCGCTTTCGTCTTTCCTGACGGCAACGAACCAGCCACTTACTGGAAGACGCTTGAGTCGGACATCATTCCGGCCTTGCACCAGAAAAACATCAAAGTCGTTCGCACAGTCGCCATTGACGAACTGATCGAACTTGGTGCAACAGCCGATGCCATCTTCCAGCGCTTCTTTTCATCGACGAATGGCCTGGACGGCCTCGATATCGATATCGAACGCACACTGACAGAAACTCAACGCAATCAGGCCGAAGCCATTTCCCGAGAACTGAAACAACTGCTAGGCCCAGACCGGTTGTTCATCTACGACACCACTGAGCGGGGCGACGCCAGCCTGCTTCGCTCACTGGAACCTCAGCTGGATTACGTACTTTTCCAGGCCTATGGCCAGAATCCAGGCAGCTTACAACAGCATTTTGACCGAATGTTCAATGACTTTCTTGCGCCGTCGAAGTTTCTGGTTGGCTTCTCATTCTATGAAGAACGCGGCTTTCGCTGGGGCGATGTGAAGGTCCCTTTTGAAAGCAGTACTGCTCACGCCTATGCCGCCTGGAACCCAAGCCAGGGGCGCAAGGGCGGCATCTTCTCCTACGCCGTGGACCGTGACGGTGTGCTTGAGGGTGATGACACATTGCAAGCCACAGACTTCGAGTGGACCAAACAACTGAAGGGGTTGCTCTAGAAGCGGTTTTGCCCGCTAACATGCACGTCGGGGCTGCTCCGCAGCCCCTCGATCAGTAGAGGTTAGGCTCCATCTCCAGCTCAACCCCGAACCGCTCCAGGATGTCAGCCTGAATGCGTTGCGCCAGCGCATGCATCTGCGCCCCGCTCGCCTGGCCGTAGTTGACCAGCACCAGCGACTGCAAGCGATGAACACCGGCATCCCCCTCGCGATGCCCCTTCCAGCCCGCCTGCTCGATCAACCAGCCCGCCGCCAGCTTCACCTGGCCTTCGGCCTGAGGATAAGCCACCACGCCAGGGCAATGCGCACGAATACGCTCGACCTGCGCGGCCGACACCACCGGGTTCTTGAAGAAGCTCCCGGCATTACCCAACTCCGCAGGGTCTGGCAGCTTCTCGCGGCGAATGCTGCAAATGGCATCACTGATTGCCTGGGCAGTCGGCTCGGTCGCGCCCTGCTCCGTCAGCCGCTGGCGCACCGGGCCGTAATCGAGATGGGCCTGCAGGGTATGGCTCAAGGCAAAGCGCACACGCAAGATCAACCAGCGACCAGGGTTGCGCTTGAACACGCTGTCGCGATAACCGAAATCACAGTCCGCCAAACCAAACTCACGCAGCTCACCTGTCTCGCGGTCCAGCGCCGTCAGGCCGGCAAACACGTCCTTGATCTCTACCCCATAGGCGCCCACGTTCTGCATCGGCGCGGCGCCCACAGTGCCAGGGATCAGGCTGAGGTTTTCAAGCCCACAATAGCCCTGCGCCAGCGTCCACTGCACGAACGGGTGCCATGGCTCACCCGCCTCGGCCTCGACCACGATACGTTCACCATCGTCGCTGAGCACACGACGGCCACGGCTGGCCATGTGCAGCACCAGCGCATCGATGTCACGGGTCAGCAGCAGGTTGCTGCCGCCGCCGATCACCAGCACCGGCAGGCCCTGCTGATGCGCCTGGCCCAGCGCCTGACGTACCTGCTGGTCATCCTGCGCCTGGCTGAAGTAGCGAGCCTTCACGTCGATGCCGAAGGTGTTGTACGGCTTGAGCGATACCTGCTCCTGCCACTGCACTGTCATAGCCGCCCCTTGATTTCCAACACCAGCGCCTGGCACGCCGCCTCGACCAGGTCCAGCACCTGTTCGAAGCCGTCTGCGCCGCCGTAATACGGGTCTGGCACTTCATCCAGCGCAGCACCATAGCGGCGCAGGAACAAGTCAAGCTCGCCCACTGCGTTGTGTGGGCGCAGGGCGCGCAGGTCGCGCAGGTTGCTCTCGTCCATCGCCAGGACCAGGTCATATTCGGCGAAGTGCGCCGCCTTGACCTGCTGGGCACGCTGCTGCGAAAGGTCGTAACCACGCGCCAGCGCCGCCTTGCAGGTACGGCTGTCAGGCGCCTTGCCCACATGCCAGTCACCCGTGCCGGCAGACGCCACCTGCACCTTGTCGGCCAGCCCGGCGGCCTGCAATTGGTGGCGCAGCACGCCTTCGGCAGTGGGCGAACGGCAGATGTTGCCCAGGCACACGAACAGAACGCGCATCAGGCCTCCAGCAAGCGCCGTACGCGCTCCAGGTCTTCAGGGGTATCCACACCCACGGCGGGCGCCTCGATGGCGTCCTCGACGTGAATGCGCACGCCATGCCACAGGGCACGCAGCTGCTCCAGCGCTTCGGTCTGTTCGAGCCAGCATGGCCCCCAGCCGACGAAGTCCTGCAGGAAGCCAACGCGGTAGGCGTACATGCCGATGTGGCGGCGATACGGCACACCCTCCGGCAGCACATTGCGGTCCTTGGCAAAGGCATCGCGAGCCCAGGGCAGCGGTGCACGGCTGAAGGTCAGGGCCAGGCCGTTCTTGTCACTGACCACCTTGACCGCGTTGGGGTTGAACACGGTTTCCGGCTCATGGATCGGCTCGGCCAGGGTGGCGATGCCAGCCTCTGGATGCGCCGCCAGGTTGGCGGCCACCTGGTTGATGATGACCGGCGGAATCAGCGGCTCGTCGCCCTGCACGTTGACCACGATGGCGTCAGCCGGCAGGCCCAGCTGTGCGGCCACTTCGGCCAGGCGGTCGGTGCCCGACTCGTGGTCGGCGCGGGTCATCAGCACTTCGGCACCAAAGCCTTGGCACGCTTCGAGGATGCTGGCGTCGTCGGTGGCGATGACCACGCGACTGGCAGCGCTTTTACGCGCCTGCTCCCACACATGCTGCACCATCGGCTTGCCGGCAATCGCCAGCAGCGGCTTGCCCGGCAGGCGCGTGGAGCGCAACCGGGCGGGAATCACTACCGTGAAGTCCAGGCTCATTTGTCCAGACGCTCGTCGTCGGTCAGGGTGCGCGCCTCGCTTTCCAGCATGACCGGGATGCCGTCGCGGATCGGGTAGGCCAGGCCGGCGCCCTTGCTGATCAGCTCGGTCTTGTCGGCGCTGAGCTTGAGCGGGCCCTTGGTGATCGGGCAGGCCAGGATATCGAGCAGTTTGGTGTCCATTGGAGGCTTCCTTTAGGCCAGTCGGCCGGAAATTGAAAATGGGCTCAGGGCTTGCGCAGCAGGCGCTGCAGCTGGCTGTCGAACCAGGCGCTGAACGCCGGGGTGGGCTGCGCCTCGACGGCCAGGTACCACCAGTCGTCAGCGGCGAAGGCCCGGCATTTCACCGCATCCTTCTCGGTCATGACCAACGGCAGCGGCGGGCTGAACGCCAGGCTCTGGGCGCTGAACTGCGCATGGTCGGCAAAGGGGTGCGGCACCGGCTGCCAGTTTAGCCCCAGCAGGGTATTGAAGAAACGTTGCGGGTTACCGATACCGGCTACCGCGTGCAGACGCTGGCCGGCGGGGAAGTGATCAAGCGCCCGGCGTTCGCCACTGCGCAGGTTGACCAGCGCGGACGGTTGCAGGCAAAAGCCAAAACCCTCGGCGCGGTCTGTGCTGGCACCATTGAACAGCACCGCGTCCGCAGCCTGCAGGCGCTCGGCCGGCTCACGCAGCGGGCCGGCGGGCAGGCAGCGGCCATTGCCCAGGCCACGGGCGGCATCGATCAGCACCAGCTCCAGGTCACGGGCCAGGCGGTAGTGCTGCATACCATCGTCACACAGGATCAGGTCGAGTGGTTCACTGGCCAACAGCGCCTGCACGGCACGGGAGCGGTCCGGGTCGATCATCAGCGGCACGCCCGTGCGCTGCACGATCAGCAGCGGCTCATCACCGGCCTGCCCGGCAGCTTGATCGGCCTGCACACGCCAAGGCAACTGCGGCGGCTTGGCGCCATAGCCACGGCTGACCACACCCACTTTCAGCCCCTGTTGGCGGCAGTGTTCGATCAGCCAGAGAATCATCGGCGTCTTGCCGGTGCCACCGACGGTGATGTTGCCCACCACGATGACCGGCACCGGCGCCCGGTAGCTGGCACTTTCGCCACTGAGAAAGCGCGTCCGCTTGCGCGTGACCACACGGCGGTACAGCGCCTCCAACGGGCGCAGCAACGCCAAGGCCGGATGCCCGGCGTACCAGGCAGCAAGCAAACGGTCGGCGAAAGCCATCAAGGCGTGCCCTGAGCCGCCTCGACTGTGGTCATGCGCAACTGGCTGAAACCGAGCTTGCCGGCAGCATCCATTGCAGTGACCACAGCCTGATGCGGCGTCTTGCCGTCGGCGCTGATGGCCAGCGGCAGCTTGTTGTCGCCGCCCGATTCACGCTCGATGGCTTCGCTCAAGGTGGCCAGGTCGCTCTTGGGCAGCAGGTGATTGTTCACCGAATACACGCCCTCGGCGCTGATGGTGATTTCCACCAGCTTGCCCTGGTCGGCCGGCGCCTGCTCGGCGCTGGCGGCTTCGGGCAGCTCGACACGCAGCTGAGTCTCGCGGGTAAAGGTGGTGGTAACCACGAAGAACAGCAGCAGGACGAACACCACGTCGATCAGCGACGCCAGGTTGATGTCGACGTTCTCCCGCTGGCGATTGCGCCGGAACTTCACGCCTTGCCTCCGGCCACTTCCACTTCACGGTCGCCCTGGATCACTTCCACCAGCTTGATCGCTTCCTGCTCCATGCCGACCACCAGTTCATCGATGCGGCGCAGCAGGAAACGGTGGAAGAACACGGCCGGGATACCGACCATCAGGCCTGCAGCGGTGGTCACCAGGGCCTTGGAGATCCCCCCGGCCAGTACGGCGGCGTTGGCGGTCATCTGCGAGCCCATGAAGGCACTGAAGATGTCGATCATGCCCAGCACGGTGCCCAGCAGGCCCAGCAGCGGGGCCATGGCGGCAATGGTGCCGAGGGTGCTGATGTAGCGCTCCAGCTCGTGGATGACGCGCGAGGCGGCTT
Organism: Pseudomonas sp. LLC-1; assembly: GCF_002992185.1. Taxonomy (NCBI): domain Bacteria; kingdom Pseudomonadati; phylum Pseudomonadota; class Gammaproteobacteria; order Pseudomonadales; family Pseudomonadaceae; genus Pseudomonas; species Pseudomonas sp. LLC-1. The sequence continues at coordinate 22,687 of NZ_LUVY01000003.1, forward strand.
CCTCGATGCACTCTTTCATGATTTCGCGGCCATGGCGCGAGTTGGCCAGGCCAGCGGCGAGGATTTCGCCCAGCGGCGAATCGGCGCGCAGGGCCTTGAGCTTGTCACTGGTCAGTTGCTTGTCCTTGATCCACATCCACACCTGGCCCAGCAGGTGCGGCGGGGTGACGCGACTGGCGCGCAGGGTCCACAGGCGCTCGACGACGATAGCCATGGCAGCGATGGAACTCAGAATGATCGGCAGCATCATCCAACCACCAGACTTGACCAATTCCCACACAGTAAACGCCCCTTCGGAAAAAGGCCGCCACTCTACCATAGGCGCGCCGAGGGCTCATCTGCCGGAGGTCAGGGAATTGGCCTGGCACCTGAGAAGGGGCCGGTTTAGCCATCGCTACGCTCACGCCAGAATCGCCGCTGCCCCCGCACACCTTCAACCGTCCCGTTTCTGCCCAACACCAACCGCAACGCCCCCTCCACCGCCGTATCATGTATCGCCATCCCATACCGTCGATAGCGCTCGACCACCTGCACATGCGGGTGCCCGAAGCTATTGTTGCGCCCCCGCGAAATCAGCACCCCGCGCGGCGCCGTGGCACGGATGAAGGCCTCGCTGGACGAGCTGCGGCTGCCATGGTGTGGCGACTGCAACCAGTCGACCCTCGGCGTCTCGGCGGCCGCCAGCCAGGCCTGTTCGGCACCGGCCTCCATATCCCCCGCCAGCAGCAAGCGCTCGCCCTGCGCCTCGACCATCAGCACGCACGAGCGGTCATTGCTGCTCTGTCCGTCGGCCCAACGCCATAGCGAAAATCGCACGCCATCCCAGTCCCATCGCTCGCCGCTGACACAAGGTTGCAACGGAACATCGTTCAGCGCTTCCCCACCGATTATCCGCCGCACCGGCAGACCTCGCTGGATGGCGGCAGCGCCGCCCGCATGATCAGCATGGGCGTGGCTGACCAGCATCACGTCAAGGCCCGCCACCCCCAGCTTGCGCAGGGTCGGCAGCACCACCCGCTCGCCCAGGTCACTGTCACCCTTGGCCGGCCCGGCATCGTAAAGCAGGTTGTGATGGCGGGTGCGCAACAGCACTGCCAGCCCTTGGCCGACGTCCAGTTGCCAGACTTCGACCTGCCCAAGCGGCACCGCCTCCCTCGGCACCCACAGGGCCAACAGCATCACGCCCCCCAACCCACGCAACGGCACGCCCCGAGGCAGCAGCACCAACAGCGCCCCCAGGCAAACCAGTAACCAGGCCCACACTGGCAATGCCGCCGGCATCCAGGCCGGGCGCTGTTGCGCCACCAACGCCAACCCTCGGAACAACAGGTCCAGCAGCCCGCCCGCCAGCCATAACAACGCCTCCCCTACCCCGGGCAATGGCAGCAGCACCGTGCCCAGCAGCGCCATCGGCAACACCGCCAGGCTGATCCACGGCACCGCTACCAGATTGGCCAACGGCGCACTCAAGCTCACCGGCAGGCCAGTCGCCAACAACACTGGCAGCAAACCGATGGCGATGACCCATTGCGCCCGTGTCCAGGCTTGCCAGGGCCGCCAGCCCCCTAGCCGGGCACTGAAGCAATAGATAAGCGTGGCGACTGCGGTAAACGACAGCCAGAACCCCGGCAACAGCGCCGCCAGCGGTTCGACCAGCAACACCACGACCAGCGCCAGCAACAGCGGCAACAGTGCACCGAGGTGGCGAAAACGCAGACGCCAGAGCAACACCACGGCCAACATCAGGCAGGCGCGCTGCACCGGCACGCCCGCACCGGCCAGCCAACCGTAGGCCAGTGCTGCGGTCATGGCCAGGCCACACGCCCAGGGCAACCAGGGCAGCCGTGCAGGCCACAACCCCCAGCGCGCCAGCCCGGCAACCAGGCCATACAGCAAACCGGCGACCAGGCCGATATGCTGGCCAGAAATCACCAGCAGGTGCACCGTGCCGGTGGCCTGCAACGTCTGCCAGTCTTCCCGGGCCAGGCCCGCCCCGTCACCCAACACCAGCGCCACCAACGCCGCCGTTCGGCCATTGGCCTCGACTGCGAGCAAGCGCTGACGCAGCGCATCGCGCCAACCACCGGTTACTGGCGCCAGCAGCTGCCCCGCCTTGACCGTGCCCGTGGCACCCACCCGCCGCGCCAGCAACTGCGCCTCGCGGTCTGGCCCATGCGGGTTCGACAGCCCAGCCGGACGCTGCAAGGTCACGGCCAGCCGCCACTGCTCGCCCGCCCGCAGAGGCGGCCCGCCGAACCAGCTCAGTTGCAGGCGCTGCGGCAGCTCGGCCCGCCGCGAGCGTGCCGCGTCCAGCTCGAAGCGCACGCCTTGTGCCGTTCGGGCCGGCAAGCCGACCACCCGCCCTTCCAGCCACAAGGTGCGGCCATCCAGGCCGGCAGCCAGGCGATCATCAAGGGCCTGCTGGACAGACCCGCAAGCCCAGCACAGGCCCAGCAGAAAGCAGCCCAACGGCCACACGCGGGTGAACAGGCTGGCGACAGCGCAGGCAGCCAGCGCGATCAACCATCCGACCGATGGCAATGCGGGGAGAAAGCCCAGGCACAACAGCCCGAGCGCGAGCGCAAACATCCCTGTGCGCATGAGGTAGAGCTCCAGAAGGCAAATCACCCTCTGAGGCATAGCCCAATTGCCGGCAACCCTTGCTCAACAATTGTCACAAACTCTAAACGAGGCTGAATCCGAATCAAGGCATACTGCCCGGATCAACGCTCCGGGAGCCTACATGCCGCGCCGACTTTTCAAACGCTACATGCCGGACCCGACCAGCATTCGGGAACACAAGTCCTTACGCTTTTTCGGCAAGCTGCTGCACGACCCGAACCTCTGGCACCTGAACCGTCATTCAGTGGCACGGGCCATGGGTGTGGGCCTGTTTGCGGCGTTGATCCCGATGCCGGCGCAAATGCTGCTGGCCGCCGCGCTGGCCATTCCGGTGCGCGGTAACCTGCCGATTGCCGTCAGCCTGGTGTGGCTGACCAACCCGCTGACCATGCCGCCGGTGTTCTTCGTCACCTACATGACCGGCGCCTGGCTGATGCAGGTGCCGCCGCGCACCCTGCCCGACGAGCTGACCTTCCAATGGATCACCGACCAGCTGTCGACGCTGTGGCAACCTTTCCTGCTCGGTTCGGTGGTGTGCGGCGTGGTGCTGGGCATCGCCGGCTACTTCGCCACCATGCTGTACTGGCGCTGGTGGGTGGGCCGGCAGTGGCGCCGTCGCCAATGCCGGTGCAAGGCCTCAGGCCCGCATGCCGCGGCCGCTGACCAGCAAGCGAACGCACACCCCATAGAGCACTGCGGTGGCGACCAGCATGAAGGTGATCGCCGTGCCAATGCTGATATCCGACACCCCTAGAATGCCGTAGCGGAACGAGTTGACCATGTGCAGCACCGGGTTGGCCAGCGACACGGTCTGCCAGAACGGCGGCAGCAGGTTGATCGAGTAGAACACCCCGCCCAGGTAGGTCAGCGGCGTCAGCACGAAGGTGGGGATGATCGAAATATCGTCGAAGTTGCGCGCAAACACCGCATTGACGAAGCCCAGCAGCGAGAAGATGGTGGCCGTCAGCAGCACCACAGCCACGGTCACGCCCAGGTGATGCACCTGCAGGTCGGTGAAGAACATCGACAGGAGGGTCACGATCACCCCCACCGCCAGCCCGCGCAGCACGCCACCCAGCACATAACCCACGAGAATGGTGTGCGGCGATACCGGCGACACCATCAGTTCTTCGATCGAGCGCTGGAACTTGCTGCCGAAGAAGCTCGACACCACGTTGCCGTAGGAGTTGGTGATCACCGACATCATGATCAGCCCCGGCACGATGTACTGCATGTAGGTAAAGCCGCCCATGTCGCCGATCTGCCGGCCGATCAGGTTACCGAAGATGACGAAGTACAGCACCATGGTGATGGCTGGCGGCAGCAAGGTTTGCGGCCAGATGCGCAAGAACCGCCGCACTTCGCGGTAGACGATGGTGTTCAGGGCGACCCAGTTGGTGCGCAGTTCCACACTCATACGGCCACCTTCGACAGGTTTTTTTCCACCAGGGACACGAACAGCTCCTCAAGCCGGTTGGTTTTGTTGCGCAGGCTTTGCACCTCGATGTTCTGCAGCGCCAGCTGGCCGAACAGTGCGGTGATGCCAATGTCCTTTTCCACTTGCACCTCAAGGGTGTGCGGGGTCAGCAGCCGGCACGGGTAGCCTTGCAGCACCGGCGCGCTGGCCAGGTCCTGCTTGAGGTCGAGCACGAAGGTTTCGACATGCAGCTTGCCCAGCAACTGGCGCATGCTGGTGTTCTCGACGATGGTGCCGTGGTCGATGATGCCGATGTTACGGCACAGCTGCTCAGCCTCTTCCAGGTAGTGGGTGGTGAGGATGATGGTGATGCCTTTCTGGTTAAGCTCGGTGAGGAAACTCCACATCGAGCGGCGCAGTTCGATGTCCACACCTGCGGTGGGTTCGTCGAGAATCAGCAGGCGCGGCTCGTGGATCAGCGCGCGTGCGATCATCAAGCGGCGCTTCATGCCACCCGACAGCGAACGCGACTGCACATCACGCTTGTCCCACAGGCCCAGCTGGGTCAGGTACTGTTCGGCGCGCTCCTTGGCCACCTTGGGTGGGATGCCGTAGTAGCCGGCCTGGGTCACGACGATGTCGAAGGTTTTCTCGAACTGGTTGAAGTTGAACTCCTGCGGCACCACGCCCAGGCAGCGCTTGAGCGCCGAAGGCTCGCGGTCCAGGTCATGGCCGAACACATTGACCGTGCCGCTGGTTTTGTTCACCAAAGTGGACAGGATGCCGATGGTGGTCGATTTGCCGGCGCCGTTAGGGCCGAGCAAGGCGAAGAAGTCGCCTTCGGCAACATCAAGGTCGATGCCTTTGAGGGCCTGAAAGCCGTTGCCGTAGGTCTTGGTGAGCTGTCGGATGGACAGGGCGGAACTCATAGCGGGTCACTTACCGAAAAAAAGGTGCAGGACACGCCAGGTAAAGTCACTGGCGCAGTGAGTGCGGCCATGGTGCAAGGCCAGGCCGCACAAGTACAGTCACATCTATTGATAATGACTATCGAAGCAGGGTCAGGTGAGCGCGGTCATCACCGCGGCCTGATAGGCCGGGCGCTGTTTCAGGCGCTCATACCAGGCTTCCAGGTGGTACATGGCCGGGCGCTCGATGGGCATTTCGAACCAGGCATAGATGAAGCTGCCCAGTGGGATGTCGCCCATGCCGATCTGGTCACCGGACAGGTAAGGCTGTTGGGCCAGGGTTTCGTCGGCGATGGCCAGCAACTGGGCGCATTGTTTGTGCGCGGCGTTGATCGCCACCCAGTCGCGCTGGTCTTCCGGGGTGCGCAGCAGGCCCCAGAACAACGGGCGGAACGGTGCAGCGAAGGATGAGGTGGTCCAGTCCATCCACTTGTCGGCCAGGGCGCGTTGACGTGGGTCTTCCAGGTACCAGCCCTGCTCGGCGCCGTATTCGGCGCACAGGTAGCGGACGATGGTGTTGGACTCCCACAGGGTCAGGTCGCCGTCCTCCAGCATCGGCACCAGGCCGTTGGGGTTGCGGGCGCGGTAGTGCGGCTCGTTGACCACGCCGAAGGCGCCGCCGGCGTCGATGGATTCGAAGTCCAGACCCAGCTCGTGGGCGATCCACAGCGCCTTGCGCACATTGCTCGAATTCTTGCGGCCCCAGATCTTCAGCATGGCAATGTCCTTAATGAATGCGGAGGTGGTGCAGTCTACTCCAGAGTTTCGCCGCCTGTACCGGCCTCTTCGCGGGCACGCCCGCTCCCACAGGATCACCACAGTCATCAAACACTCACTACTCCTGTGCGGGCGTGCCCGCGAAGAGGCCGGTACAGGCAAACAAAGAACTGAAACTCCCACCGCCACACCCTGTCACTGTTCTGAACCTGCCGTTCACAGCGTTGCGTCTAAGCTGTCTGGGACGGCTAAAGCCCCCTGGTTCCAAGGAGGACCGATTATGTTGCTGTTGTGGTTGGTGGTGCTGGTAATCGGCGCGGCATATCTCACGCACCGGCGCCTCGCGCCTTTGCAAATACTGGGCATCATGGCGGCCTATGTGCTGCTGATGGGCATTTTCAGCAGTGCGCCCGGCTGGCTATTGGCCCTGATCTGGGTGGTGCTGGCATTGAAAATCGCCCTGGTGGCACTGCCGGACTGGCGCCGCAAGGTGTTCACCGGCCCGATATTCCGCTGGTTCCAGCGTACCCTGCCGCCCATGTCGCAAACCGAGCGCGAGGCAATCGACGCCGGTACGGTCTGGTGGGACGGCGAACTGTTCAGCGGCCGCCCCGACTGGCGTACTTTGCTGGCCTACCCGGCACCGAAGCTGACTGAAGAAGAGCAAGCCTTCATTGACGGCCCGACAGAAGCACTGTGCGCCATGGTCAGCGACTGGCAGATCGGCCAGGACCTGGACCTGCCGCCCGAGGCCTGGCAGCACATCAAATCCCACGGCTTCTTTGCCCTGATCATCCCCAAGGAATACGGCGGCAAAGGGTTCTCTGCCCATGCCCACTCCCAGGTGGCGATGAAACTGGCCACGCGCAGCGGCGACCTGGCCTCCACGGTAATGGTGCCCAACTCGCTCGGCCCGGCCGAATTGTTGTTGCACTACGGCACCGACGAACAACGTAACCACTACCTGCCGCGCCTGGCCCGTGGCGATGACATTCCCTGCTTCGCGCTCACCGGCCCGTTGGCCGGCTCCGACGCAGGTGCAATGCCCGACACCGGGGTCATCTGCAAAGGCCAGTGGAACGGCGAAGAGGTCATCGGCCTTCGCCTGAACTGGGAAAAACGCTACATCACGCTAGGGCCGGTCGCTACCCTGCTGGGCCTGGCGTTCAAGGCCTACGACCCGGATCACCTGCTGGGCGAGGAAGAAGAACTGGGCATCAGCCTCGCACTGATCCCAACCGAAACCCCCGGCGTGGATATCGGCAAACGCCACCTGCCGCTGGGCGCCGCCTTCATGAACGGCCCTAATAGCGGCAAGGACGTTTTCGTGCCGCTGAGCTTCCTGATCGGCGGCCAGGCCATGCTCGGCAAGGGCTGGATGATGCTGATGAACTGCCTGTCTGTTGGCCGTTCCATCTCACTGCCCGCTGTGGGTACCGGTGCGGCCAAGTACACCAGCCTGGTCACCGGCCAGTACGCCAACATCCGCGAGCAATTCAACGTGCCGCTGGCAGCCTTCGAAGGTATACAGGAATCACTGGCACGCATCGGCGGCAATGCCTGGCTAATGGATAGCGCCCGCCTGCTGACGGCCAAAGCTGTGGACTTGGGCGAAAAGCCTTCGGTGTTGTCGGCGATTCTCAAGTACCACCTCACTGAACGTGGGCGCGAATGTATCCAGCACGCCATGGACGTGCACGGCGGCAAGGGCATCATCATGGGGCCCAACAACTACCTGGGTCGCAACTGGCAAGGGGCGCCGATCTTCATCACGGTCGAGGGCGCGAACATTCTCTCGCGCAACTTGATGATCTTCGGCCAAGGCGCCATCCGCTGCCATCCGTTCGTGCTGAAAGAAATGGCTTTGGCTGGCCGTGATGACCGGGAGCAGGCACTGAAACAATTCGACGACCTGCTGATGAAACACATCATGTTCGCGGCCGGTAACGCCGCCAGCACGCTGGTGTTCAACCTGGGCCTTGGGCGCTTCGAGCCAGTACCCGGGGATGCCTTGAGCCAGGGTTACTTCCGTGCCCTCAATCGTCAGGCCGCCGCCTTCGCCCTGCTCGCCGACCTGTCGATGATGCTGCTGGGCGGCGCACTCAAGCGCCGCGAACGCCTGAGTGCGAGGCTGGGCGATGTATTGAGCTACCTGTACCTGTCCAGTGCCGCGCTCAAGCGCTACCACGACCTGGGCTCACCCGAGCACATGCAGCCACTGCTGCGCTGGGCCCTGGAAGAAAGCCTGGGCCAGGCGGAAAAGGCGTTGGACCGGCTGCTCGACAACTTCCCCAACCGTTTCGTCGGTTGCGCACTGCGCGTGCTGGTGTTCCCCTTTGGCCGTCGCCATACCGGGCCGAGCGATGAACTGGATGCCGAGGTGGCAGCACTGATCGGCCGCAGCAAGGGCGACCCGGCGCTGGAGGAATTGCTTGCCGGATGCTTTAGACCACAAGCCGAGGGCGACCCGGTGGCAGCACTGCAGCGGGCCTGCGATCTTCTGGACGAAGCTGCGCCACTGCACAAAGTGCTGCATCAGGCGATTAAGGAGGGCAACGCTTATCCTGCTCCCGGGCAGTCAACCATCGATGCCGCCGTCGCGAGCGGGGCACTGCAAGCTGACGAGGGGCACCGGTTGCACGCGGCGGAACAGGCACGACGGACGGTGATCGATGTGGATGCATTCGACAAAGAAATGCTGAGGCTGACACAGGGCAGAATCCGCTAAACATCAATTGACTTGGCGCCAATCGGGCCCTGTGCTCGCTTGGCGCCAGCGCTCGCACGCCTGCTTCAGTCATTGAAGAATTTAACGGCTTGGGTCGCTGAATATAGAGGGACAGGAATAACCGTGACCGCCCAGTACAACAATCGGCTACTGTCCATATCGCGCCCTGCAATGACGCTTACGGTCGAAGGGGCCGAGTTTCCCGGGGTGAAAACCCCGGCGTTGGAAACCGAACCGCCGCCATGGAGGGTAGACCACTCCGTTTCACCAGCAGGCACGGGCATATCCTTGCCTTCGTCCACATCGTAGTACCACAACTGGAGGGTCAAACTACCGTTAACAACAGAGTATTTAATATAGTGCGTTTGCCTGGCGTATAACGTGACAAATGTAGAAAGGGCAGAATTACCATTCACCGTTACTTTGATGACATCGAACACTGCTCGTTCCCTGACCGTCTCCACCTGCGCTGGCTTCTCCAACGTCTTCCGAACATCTTCGTATATTACAGATGGCGCCTGAGAAGGCGGCGGCACATAATAGCAAGCGCTATCGCTTTTCTCCAGCGCTCCATGCTGGTCGCCAACAAATACTATCGTGGCGTTTTTCAAATCGGATATTTCCATCAGCTCTTTTTCAAACCCCGCGCCGACTACGCACATCAACGGGCTTACTGATACCGGATCACCTGCAACGCCTATATCAGCATCTTCCATGGCTGCACTGCGCTTACGCTTGTATCCAAAGTTAAAGAGTATTGATGCCGCTTCATCATGGGATGGGTCTACCAGGGCCGTTCCTTCCGGCACCATCAAGGACGCCATCCACTCGCTGTCAAGGGGGCGCTGCGGAATCAGGATTTCCGGAAAGGCCGTAGCAAGGCTGGTAGCACTAAAACCCTGAAAGGAGCCCCATCCAAGGGCAGTGGACAACATGTCACTGCCCCTCACCAACTCTGCGGTTGAGGGCGACACAAGGCCATAATTGATACCCTCCAAGATTGCAGCAGCGGGCACTAATGCCACATCTTGCAGCCAGGGGTTTTCCGGAGCTGCAAGCAAGTGATAAAGCACTACCTTTTTTTGCTCATTATAGTGCTCAGCCAATAGCCGCTGTTCGCTATCGTTTCCGCTGTAGGTATAGTCCACTGCACCGTTCCACACCAGACTCACCGCTCTATCTGCCAGTGTCGAGTAGACGATTTTAAAGCGCTCATTGTAAGTTGTAAAAGCGATGCTGATTGTCAACATCCAGTGACCGGGGCGTTCCATTGTCCGAACATAGCTCATCCAGGGGGCGCTCGCGCCCGGGTCTGTAGTGAGCGCGACTTCCGTTTCTCTCAGCGCCCGCTGCTCCAGGTCAAGGAACAAGGTAGCGCCAGAGCTTCTGTATGCCAACTTAGGCAGCCCCATCTGTAACTGTTTGAATTTCTTGGTGCCGGGGCCGGTTTGCCTGTCCAGATTGATCATTTCCCCTGGGGCATCGGACAATGCAGGGTAACGATCATGCCAAAGCGTATTGAGCATGCTCGTCCCAATTTCCATTGCCCCAAGAAACATTGGTGATTGCGATTCAGTACTCATTGCCCGTCTCCTCTGTAATCCCTATCAGATTCCCGATGCCAGCATGACCGGCATTGCCCGCCTCGAATACTGGCAAAAATGTCAGGTCAGCCCCCGCGACTGCTCGATGGATCACAACGCGGTACAATGGCGGCATTGCCTCATGCCTAAGGACACATCCGTGACAAACGCCTTCCAAAACTATCACCTGCAACTGCTCGAGCACGTGCGCAGCATCCTCGTAGCCCTTGAAAACGCCGAGCAGTTGCCTGAAGAAAGCCATGCGCTGTTTTTGGAGCGCTTCGATGAACTGCTTGCCCTGCTGCCCGTAGAACCGTTACAGAGCCAGTACCTTGGCCAAGACCTGATGTGCCAGGTCATCCAGCGTTACCCCCAGATCGCTCATCTGGTGCCTCGTGATCTGCTCTGGTTCTTTGGCGGTGACTGCCTGCACTTCATGCCTGACGCAGAGCTTGATCTGTATCAGCAACTGGAGGAGCTTCGCTACGAAGCAACGCAGCGCGGGCTGCCGTTTGACTGGAACGTGGAAAAACAGCAACTGCTCGCCTCGCGGCAGGCTGATTGATCACGGGAGTGGCAGCCCCCAAAAATCGCATTCCACCCTACTCTATAGCGAATTGACCTACAGATTTGGTTTCCGCATCGCAGTTAGTCTCTTCTCCGCGATCAGCCGGCGCTCCCCATGGCCTCGGCTGAAGCGCACAAAACTAACAACTAACCTTCAATCTGGAGCGCTCAATGAAACGTATTTTTGCACTGCTGGCTTTCGGCCTTGGCTGCAGCTCAGCCATGGCCAACACGGGTATCATCAACTTCGAAGGTACTGTAAGTGCCGGCGGCACTTGCCAGATCGACGTCGTCACGCCTGGCGGCCCTGGCCTGCCGAAAGTCTACTTGGGCGACTTCAGAACTTCAGACTTCACAGCAGTCGGGCAAAAAACCCGGCTCGAAAGGTTTGCCCTTCGCGTAGACCCTGCGAAGTGCCCCGTCACCGCTGGCGACGTTGCAGCAGTCACATACAGTGCCAACTATGGTGCTGACCCATCCGGCAAACTGTATCAACTGCAGAGTGGCATCGGTTATGCTTCCGGTATGGCCTTGGCGATCTTTGACAAGAGCAACGCTCAGCTCGACCCTGATGCAGAGTCGGTAGAATATGCACTGAGCGACACACAAGTTACCGATATGAACTTTACCGCCCAGTTGCACACAACTGCAGCGTCGGTAACTGAAGGGCACATTGCCACCAGCGTCAACTTCCTGGTCGATATTCGATAACTCGCCATGGCACAAGCGCAGCCTGCTGCGCTTGCTCTCTTACTCATTCATGACTTGCCTCAATGCCTAATTCACTCATTTTCCGTTTACTTCTACTCACTGGCCTGTCAAGCGGCATGATTGCCTCAGCCCAAGCCGCGCTTACCCTCAGCACTACACGCATCATTCAAGCAAGTGACAAGCAAAGCAGTTCCATCATCGTTGCCAATCCCAGCACTCAAACCTTTGCCGCACAGAGTTGGGTCAACACCGAAGCTGACGACAATATTACCGCCGTTCCACTCATTGCCACCCCCGCGCTATTCCGCCTTGCGCCGGGCAGTGAGCAGACTGTTCAGATCAATCAAATCCCGAATAATCTGCCCAAGGACAAGGAATCCTTGTTTTACTTCAATGTACAGGAAATTCCGCAAACCGATGGTGACCCGTCAAACACACTGACCATTGCCCTGCGCACCCGAATCAAACTACTTTACCGCCCCGCCGAACTGCAGGAACCCCTTGAGGATGGCCTGAAAAAACTGCAATGGTCCTTACAGCGACTTGACGGCAAAACTCAACTGGTTGTGCATAATCCCTCACCCTATCATTACACCTTCAGGCAGGCGCACCTGGAAAACGGCAGCACACGCAAGCGCATTGAAGCCCATAAAATGGTTGCCCCAGGTGGCACTCAGGCCTACCCCGTAGAAGCGTTTGCAATAACCCCCAAAATGCACGTGACTTTCACAACCATCAACGACTTTGGGGGCACCACTGCCGAAATGAGAGCTCCTGTTTCCGGCCCATGATAACCACGTCAAGACTGCAACTGAGGTCTCATTTCAGGGAAATTTACCCAACTGTACCCCTGATTGAAACTTACATTGACATGTACCGTGAACGGGTTATTAAGCAACAGTGTTGACAGGTACGACTTCAGCACCACCACATCGTTACGTGCGCCGATGCCGTTTTCAACATCGTCCGCCTCAATCGCATAGTTTTTCAAAACTTGGTGCGGCTCCGCCTCTTGGCCATTGCTCAGGGTCCCGGTCACCCAGATATCGACCCATTGCCCTTCCGCCATGAACTTCCAGGTTCCCAATGTCACCCGGTTACGCTCATCCGCATCGGACAACTTGAATATCCCGTTCCTCACGCCAGCCAGTTGAACGACCGGTAGGCCCCGGCTCAACGAACCAACAGTAAGGCCTACTGGCGGCGAAGGGTAATCGTGACGCTTGTCGCCCGAGACGACATAGTTGACCTGGATGGTCGTTGCGCCCTGTGCAGCCACCTTGTCTTCAGGAATTTCGAATTGACGCGAACGTCCCTGGTATTCGGTAGAGGTCGAGTAATACCCTGGGTCTCCGGGCTGGCCCCATTCCACCCGTAATGTTTCATCGGGGTAAACAACTGCTTCAGCCGGTACCTTTATGAGAAGGGGTAGAGCCAGATCATTGAGTGCCAAATGCAGGTTTTCCTGATCCCCCGTGGTTTGCTCGATGCTCAACAATGGCAGCGCTCGCAAGCCAGCCGACACACTCAGTTTAAAAGGCCTGGGGAACACACTGATATTGCCGGCTCGATCCTTGATGGCATAGTACACATAGCGGTCTCCGTCTCCTCGTTCAAGCACCAATGCGCCAGGGAAATCGATGTAGACCGGCCTGATAGTGTCTTCAAATGTCAGTTCATGTTTACCGGCCTCCATTTCCGCAAAGGGCTCGGTATCCCAATAATAGATAACCGTGTCACCTGCTTTGGGCGTGATATATCCAGGCACCTGGGTTCGCAGGCGTTGATCGTGGTTCCTCAGGTAGCGCTCCGTAAGCCCGTCACGTTCGATTTCTTCCGGGTCTTCAACGACCGTCAGAAGGCCCTGGCCTGCCCCCAATACAGGCGCCTGCAAGTCGATCAATACCTCCAGCGTCTTGGAAAGGCTCGTGTCAAGGTTGGCATTGGTTACTTCGTAACGCAGCACATGGGGGCCGTCAGTCAGCTTGTCCTTGGGAACACTCAGGATCAGATCCCCAGGCTGCACAGGGGCCTCCCAGGACCCTTGATCCACTTCTACCTCATCCCAGAGCAATTTCAGCAGTTCCGGCCTGCCAGGGCGTGGATCACTGACCGGCCACATGGGTACGATCACCTCCAGATCCTTCTCGGTAGCGCTGATGGGGAGCAGGTTGATGTCGCCACCCGGGATGTCGTCAAGCAAGTCAGTCACCGTGACAGCCTCTAGTAGCTCCTTGAACAACAGCTTCGACCACGGCTTTAGTAACCACTTTAACAACTTGTTTAGTAACGACTCATTGTCTGACATTTGGCTCATTTAGTGACTCCCACTAAAAAGGAGGCCCTAGGGCCTCCTGATGAGTACTTACCAGCTATACCGCACGCCAAGGTTCACACCCCAGGGCTGGTCGATATGTTCGCCGCGGCTGTGATCGATATCGGCATGCAGCTGCAGGCTTTGCGCTACGGTAACAGCCACACCGGCGCCCACCTCCAGGCGGGAGCCTGAGAGATCGTTGGAGAAGCGGTTTTCGTTGACCTTTACATCATTGTTGTTGATGAACTCGTGAGCGTAGGCAGCACGCAGGTAGGGTTGAACAATGCCACCCGCTGACATCTCGAAGTTGCGCCCGACTGTCGCACCAGCCTTGCCCAGCACGGACCGGACAGCGTCGCCTTGGGCCTGCAGGTCATTGTCCAGGTGATAGTCTTTACCTTGAATATAAGCGGTGGACCACTGGGTAAATGGCTCAACGAAATACCCTTGATCGAGCTCGATGTGACGACCGAACTCGGCCGACACGCCAACACCGTTGTTGCCGTAGTGGCCTTTGGTTTGTGCACCGTCACTCAAGGCAACCGTGGAGTCGTTGTCAAAGCGGTTCAACTTCACTACGCCGTCGAAGTAGTACCCGCTGACGCGGTCAAGCCAGGTGGTGTACATCCCGAGGTAGTAGCTGTCCACCTCACCACTGGTGCCGCCCTCCAGGTTCAGGTCCGAACGGCTGTAACCAGCCAATACACCCAGTAACCATTGACCATCACCAACCGGCAGCGGCGCATCTGCACCGAGGGAAAACCCGTGTTGGGTTTGTTTGTAAGCAACACCGGAACTTGCGGCAACATCAAACTTGTTGCCATAGGTCCGAACCCAGCCACCGGCCTTGCCATCATCCAGACGCAACTCGCCCATGCGGCTGCGCAAAGAGGTCAACTCGCCGTACCATACGGTTGGCGCAGTATTGAACAGCGCCAATACCGAGCGGGTGCCGGGGCTGATGATCTTGCTCGAACCGTCGAGGAACCAGTCGTCACCACGCTGTACCAATTCGTAGGAAAACGCCCCCAGGTCCACAGGCCCGTTAACCAACGAGAACGAGGCATCACCCCCGCCCGTATGCACCACCTGAAGCTGGTTTTCTGCTTGCGGCTCTGCACCACTGCTGCCGATCAGCAAGCTATGGCTGCCCGTGGCTGTGCCAGTGATATCAAGGAAATCGGTTTCCCCGGTGGCGAAGTTGGCATCCATTTCAAACGTGCCTTCACCTGACAGGTTGTCCAGCGTCAACCGATGGTATGCATCGGGCTGGCCAAACTGCACGGTCCCGCCAGCGAGCACCAGATCGCCGACCTTGGCGTCGTCAACCATCGTCCAGCGTGACTGATCGCCAATAGACAGTTTGCCGACATTTTCCAACTGGCCCGTGAGCGTAGCTTGCCGATCCAGTGATATGGCTGCACTGGACCCCTCCTCCACTTTTACGTTGCCCACCAGGTTGGCGTTCACTACAGCCAGGTCGGCACTCGACTGGTTGCGCACTTCGAGGAGGTTGCCATTGCTAGCGCTAAGCTGTGCGCCATTGCTGACCGTGATTTTGGCTGTGGCACCCCCTTCGGTCTCCCCATCCACCAGTATGGCCGAACCGTCTTTCCCGACGACTTGCGAACCATCCAGATCGATACGGGCCTCGCCGGCACGGCCATCGGTATTTACCAAAATACCTTCCTGTGCGCCGACGATCGTGCTGCCCTGCGCCTGGAGCCAGCCATTGAGCATGCGCACGCCGGCACTGCCCTGCCCTATGCCCTGTACCGTACTGCCATTGAGGTGCAGTTCTGAGTCACTGGCAATGAGCGCACCACCCTTCCTGCCGCTGATGTTACTGCCCGTAACCCACGCCTGCGAGCCGACGCCATTACTGCGGCCCAAGACAACGCCACGCTCATCGCTGGTGATGGTACTGCCATTGATGTCAGCGCGCGCGCTCCCCTCCATCAACACACCGTCCCTGGCCGATGTCACCGTGCTACCGTTGAGTTCCAGCGCCCCACTTTCACGCAGGAAGATCTGGTCCGTGCTGGCGCCGTTGCCCGTCAGCTTTGCACCGCCCTGAACCTGATAACTATCAGGCAAATTACTGCCATCGATGACCGTGTCACGGTCGACGATGACCTGCGCCACCGCCACATCCCCTACATACAAGCTTAACGGCAGCGCCGCCATGCAACACACCAGCCCATTGCGAACTTTAAATTTCTTGAAGTTACTTTTCATTTCCAAAATCTCATGCAGATCTAGAAGCAGGCACGTTAATGAGTGAATGAAACACATGAGTCGGTGCCGATCGCGAACAAGCTACAGGAAATAAATCCAGCCACTATAGGAAAAGCCTTACAAACTAGCGCGAATAGCCCTACGCTGCGCGACATCCTTTTCGCGCAGCATAAGTTAATTCAGATGCCACCACCTTCAGGATCACAAACACCAGAGGGTGGCATAAAGGAAAGCTCCACCTTGGCTTCAATCGAAGGTATGTCTCCCTTGGCCGTCTTTAGTGTATATTGCACATTTGCGCGAGAACTATTGAACCTTGGGTCCGGGTTCCCTTCATGTGTGGGAAGCACATTGGTCTCGTAGGGGATCCGCCAGGTAAAGCCCGTGATCGGATGCTCACTATCTATAGCGATCGGAATGTCTAATGTGACAGCGTCAATTTCATCGAAACCTAAATCATCACTCTCGCCTCTGTACACCCACCACTTTGCTTGAATCTGCGTAAATGGAGAGAACTGATAATACTCAGTGAGGTCCGGAATCAACACCTCGACAGCGGGCCCGTCAGCATGATCGTTACTGCGTTGTATCGAAGTACAAGTAACCCTGCCATTTACCAAATGTTCGAATGTTGCGGCAACAGGTGTAATAGTGATTGCATCAACGGAGACAGGCGTAACTTTCGAGCGCACAGGGTTATGCACGCCTGGGCGTGAGGCCAAATAATCGACAAGTATAGCCGGGCCATTGCCACCCTTTTCGATGACAGCCCAAGGCACCTCTACCGATACCGTGTCACCTGGGCTGTCGGTGCCTGACACGGTGTAAGTCGCCGCTGGCTCACCTGCCCAATAGAATTCAAGTTCATCATCTTCCTCGACGAAGCTGTAGAGCTCAATTTCCAGATCGGCAATTAAACCCGCATCATCAGCATTCAATTCATTGTCGTCACTCGTGCCTCCCCTGCCCTTGACTACAACTTCTTTTAAACCGGGATGAATGGGCAGTGGCCATTCTGGATCGGGGCCACCTGGGTCCATGGTTTCGAAGTCTACGTTAATATCAGTATCAGCGCCGCCCACCGGATGGGTACCACGCATCAGGACATAGCTGACAGTGGTGGGCAGGGGCCCCTTGTTATTACCGTAAGCGCGCAGCAATACCTCATCGGATACTTTTACCGGGATATTCTCTTTAGTAGCAGACCCAACCGTTTCAGCCGGTAACGCTATGCCACCCCAACTCACCACCACAGTATCGGTGGCTTTCATATGTTCCTGCCAAGGGACCCATACTTCCACACCCAAATGAGCGTCAGCCTGGTCAATCAAAAAACCGTCAGCCGCAGTGGCCAACGGCACCACAGGGTCATCAAAGGTAGCAGGCAGTTCGCCCAACGCTACAGGAATACTGGTCCAGACAGACAACGCACTGATGTTGAGGGCCTTGTCGACCAGCAGGTAGAGGGCATACACCCCGCCATCCCCAACGGCGCGGATTTTATCTTCAGGAATCGATAGCTCCTGATCGGCACCTGTCGTAGGTAGCGCCACGATCGGTGGATCAAGGTCTTCAACCTTGTCTGGAAGGCGACTCATCCAGTACACCAAGACCTGATCGCCTTCTGCCCAGCTGGAATAGGCGGGTAGTTTCAACTTGGCACCCACTTTCAACGATTCATCGGTCACAACCGGGATATCAGGGAACTTGGGCGGCGCCGCATGCGAATAGGGCGGATTTCGGTCGAAAATCAGCGTCAGGGGTCCCGACCAGGAAGTATCCCCATTGATATTCATGACCCAACTTCTGAAATGGTGGGTGCCGTCCACTCGCAGCGCGTCTTGATCTTTAGGGATTACTACGGGATATGGATCAGGCGTACCGGGTTCGCGAAAATCGCCAACCTTTTCGTAAACCGTCGTCCACGTGGCACCATCCCTGGAGTGTTCAATGCGAAGCGTGTCTTCACGTGTCCTCACCCAGAGTGGCACGCTCAATACAAAGGGCAATGCAGGGTCAGCGGGACCGCCGCTTTCTTCAATTGTAAATTTTCTGTAGACCAATCCACTGGGTGGATCGGCCAGCATACTCCCATCAATTACCAAGTCTTCCATACCCGAATGAATTCGGGGATCAAGATGGGGCTTATGGTCTGCAAGCGAACGCAGGTACGCCTTACGCACGCGTTCGGAAGCACTGTACGCCTTGGAGTCACTCATGATGCGCCTCTGGTTTATCAGGTTGACGGGTAGCTGCGCTGCTGAAAGCATTCAAAGCCATCCCGGCATTCTGAACAACTAGCACTATTACCAGGTGACAAACTCATGAGTTTCCAGCCATGAAAAAAGGGCCGCAATGCGGCCCTATTTTAAAGGTACTCTACCAGGATGACTTAAGGCTGCTCTTGAGAGACCAATCGATCCAGCGGGTCATATCCATAGGCAAAGCCATTGACACTCTCCAGGCGCCCCAAGGCGTCATAGGCTAGTTGACGCCCCTGTTCATCAACCACCATATTTCCGTCATCGTCATACTCCAGCCGCACCTCGATAGGTTGCACGGACATGCCCCTGACCGTGAAACCAGTGAGTTGTGCAGGATCGGCCAGATTCGCGAAATGGTAGACAACGTCTACTTCGCCTTGAGCATGTGCGGTGAGCACACGTGTGATATTATCGACCGCATCGAACCTGAACGTCTGCCGACGTATACGGTTACCATAAGGATCCACAGGCAAATATTCATCGATTCCACCGCATGTATACTCGACCAAACGGCCCCGCTCATCGTAATCGAACACTTCCCTGCGCAGCAGCTCTTTCCCCTGACGCAACACCTTGCCGATAATTCGATCCGCCTTGTCATATCGCTGACTCAAGGTTTGCTTCGCATCCCCGAAATCGAATGTACGCGAGATTTCTCTATCAAAATCGTCAAATTTCAATTGGGTGCCAAGCCGCCGAGCTGGCTCGCCCGGCGTATTGTCAATCGTCTCGAAGAAATCGTTGCGCCCCAGGTCATCGTATTCAAAGTTACTGTGCAGTGTGCCAAGGCTCGTCGATTTCAAGCGAGCAGCCCCGTCGTAGCTGTAGGATTGCTCAGCACCCAGCACATCTATGTAAGACAGCATCTTACCCTGCAAGCTATGCACGTACTTCATTTCGTAAGGCTTGCCACCGTCAAATGAACATGTCTCTGATTTCAGCTCACCCGTGCTGAAATAGTCACGTGTCATGGCAACCCCGTGCTCTGAACACGACAGCAAGCGTGCATTCTGTGGGTCATAATCAAAATGCCCTGTAATGCCCGCGTCGACCTGCTTGCGCTCAACAGCCTCTTCACCCAACTGCGGCACGTATTTATATTCGATACGCTTTTTCTTGGGCGTAATCACCGCCTTGGGCTTACGCTGGCCTGGCTCATACTCCAGGCTTCGCAGACGGCCACCCGTTGTCGACTCGACCAGACGATCCAGCCCGTCGAACCGCTGCAAGCCCAGCACGCTCGGTTCGCTACCGCCCCGCCGAGTGACTTGAATCAGTTCCGGCAGGTCTCCAGTACTGTGCAAAGCATAGTCGCGATGAACCAGCGCACGGTCGGCAAGCGTGTGATCTACCAACCGATTGAACGCATCGTAGCTAAACCACGTTTCATTCTGCTCGGCATCTTTTTCCCTGACTGAACGCCCAAGGCCATCGTAGAAGTACTGATGAACGCTGTAAGGCTTTCTGCTTGCTGTCAAACGCTCGACTCTGACTGGTTTTTCGAACAGGTTCATGAACGTGATGGTTTGGCCGCTGCCAAGCACTGCGTCCTCGGACTCACTCCATGTACGCCGCACCGGCCCCAGCCGTTCCGGTGTGCCGATGGGGTCGACCTGGTCATGATGCACAACCTTATCAGGGCCCACCGTTTTACAGCGCTGCCCCCAGTTGTCATAACTGAAAGTGGTCTTCAACGGTACATCTTCGTCCCTGTGCCAGTCGAACTCAACTTCCTCGATCAAATCGCCCAGCCCGTCATACATGGCCTTGTAGGTTGGACGATAGTTCGGCTCCTGGCCTTTTTGCACAAAATCACGATCGATGCGCTTGGCCTCGACAACCCGGTTAAGGCCATCGACAGTACTCAAGGTTGAAACCCCTTTGACGTCTATCTGCTCTTGAGTGGCCTTGCCACCCGGGCTGGAAACCAACGCGTAATGATAATGGCGCGATGCGGTGTAAGCCGTTCCCGGTGCGACGGTTTCGCGTATCACTCTGCGCAACAGATCATATTCGTATTCAATCTCTACATCGTTGTCATCACGGTTGAGCAACGGCTCGCCAATCAGCAACGAATGCTGCAAGGTAATTTCCTTGCGGGCATGGTGTTCGGCCCCATGGTTGAAACCGGTGATGACTTGTTGAGTTACCAGAACCGGATGAGTCGTCGGTTTTTCGGGGGTATCCGAGTAGCCATAGTCGATCGTCGTCTGCCGCCCATTCCTTGTCGTTATTTCTTGCTCCAGCCGACCGTGGGTGAGGGGGTCGGTAGACTTATTTATATAAGTGCGCTTGATCTCTTGCAGCACCGCCTGCGAACCATCGCCCTGCAGTTGGTACTTGTCTTCATGTCGGTTAACCAGCCAACCCAGTCCGTCAGCCTTTACAGAGGGATGCAGCGCGTAGCGATAATGTGTGCGAAGCGTTTGTGCACCCGCTTCGTAACCTTCGGCCGGCTTTACGATCTCCTGTTCAACATGGCGTACGAACTTCTCCGGGTCATCATCCTGGGGATAAAACGTGCGCTCGATGCTTAGACCGCTGGGCTGAACTTCCAGCGTGTTGTTGGCAAAATCATCGTATTCGGTAGTCACCGTTTCGCTACGCGGATGCACAGGCGCTTCCGGGCAGTCGAACTCCCATGAGGTGGTCACCGTTGCCGGCATCTGGAAGTACTTGGGCTGCTCTGCAAAATCGTTGTCGCGCTCATGGTACTTCGTTTTGATACGCCGGGTGCAGGCTTGCTCCCGCGTGATTTCCTCAGTCATCAAGTGAAAGCGATTGTAAATTTTCTCCACCGTGCGCACTGGCTCGCCATCGCGATGTAACGTGGCAATGGCGCCATACGTAAATGTGCGGTCAGCCACCCGGTAGAGATTGTCTTCGCCATTATCCGCCCAACTGGTCAGCGAGCCATATCCCAGGAAATTGCTTGCAGAATACGTGTAGGTCGTTTCCATGTCTGCCTGCCCGGCGCCGGGCTTGATGACATGGCGATTCACGTAGGAGAGCGCCCGGCCCTTCTCTTCCGTGCTACCCGGGAAAAGATGCCCACGCTCTTGATACTCGATCAGTTCGGTAGCCCCAAGCGGCGTATCCAATTGCGTGATGCACAGTGACTCACCCTTTTGCGCATAATCGATGGTCCACCCCGCGCCGTTCGACGTAGGCAGTGTCACCCCTGTCAATCGATCGCCGGAAATCAGCAATGAATACAACGAGGAAGCGGCTGAGTTTGGCAAGAATGTGAGTTCCACCTTGCTATCACCCACATATTCGATTTTCAACAACGTACGGCCGGCATCGTCGACGATTGACTGCAGGCACCCTTTTTTTGTGGGGTGATAAGCCAGTGTGATGCCATGGCCCGAGGGGGCTTCTACACGTACAGGCAATGCCAGTCGCAGGTCCGATGGCTGCGGTTGCAGCCATTCGACGATGCCGGATTTATGGGCGATCCGGTAGCGATGGGTGTTGCCTTCACTCCTGTTTTCAAAGTGAAAGAGTTCAAGCTTGCGTTCGGGTACAGGAGCAGGCTCACCGGGGCCGTTATCGGAAATTTTGAAACTCTGCCCTGTATGCAGATCAAGTTTGTTGTCGTTCAGGTTGTACTGGCTGAGCTGAAGCGTCCAGCCTTTACCGAAGCCGCTATTGACGTTGTTCAGTGGGCTGAAGCTCAAGCGCAATGGCAGGTTCGGGCCAACCAAGGCATTACTCGGAAGCTCAGGCAGTTCGATACTGAGCGTGTATTGCCCTGTACGCTCATCAACGCCGCCCTGCACAAAGCTCATGAAATTGAATGCGTTGGAATGAATGAATGATTGTGTTGTCATTTTCGGATCTTCGCTATCAAAAAGTCAATTGGCAATTACTGAAGCCCCAGCTCCAGATAGTTTCGACCATTCGTACCGCCCCCAAACAAAATTTTAAGCTTGTGCGTCGTACCGTAATTATCGGTTACGGTAAAGTTCATTGCCCCATCGAGCTTATTTCGATACTTTACCGGAGACCAGTAATTGAAATTCGAAACCCGGTCCAGTGTGATCAACATCGCCCCCTCAGACGGCCTATCCTGCCCTTTGAATTCGGGATCAAGCGCCACCTGAATACCTGGCTCTTGAGAAAGTAATTGCAGCTCGGCCTGATACTGCACGCCTTCTGGCATGAGGGGAGCCTCCTCAGGACGTCGTGGCTTGAAGGCGATGCCGGTATAAGTGGCGAAACTTTCCGCTAACTGCTCCGACTCCCACTTAATCATCGAGGCGGATTCGAAATTCATCTCCACCAATTGAATGCCGTTTCCAGACAGTGACCAATAGTCTGTGGTGCGATGCCAGTAATTGAAAGTATCAGTAGGCGTACTTGATCCATCCTCTTCAAAAACCCGTTTGCCGCCCGAGTTTGGCCATACGAACGCGGCAAGGTTAGGCAAGGGAAGCTTGACTCCCTCCAATTCGATCTTACCTTTCTCTTTGTCTGGATTATCATCGCTGTACGAATATTTCCACGCTCTATCATAAGCCTGAAACTTGGCCGTGAACCTGGCCACTTCCGCCACCTTCGAATGCACATACACAGTGACGTAACGCTTGCCCTCTTCTTCCCCTCGCACCCCGCTCGCCCTATCCGAACTGCCCACGGGGTAATAATCAAAATGGTTACGCTTCTTTTTCGCCGCCCACACTTCCAAACTATCGCCTGGAATACCATGCTGATCGTCAGTCAAATAAGGAATTTCATTGCCAATTTCGTCAAGCAGCACCAATGTAGCCAGCTCAGCATTACTGACCGGGTCCCAAACGTCTTCACCGTTTTGGTCAGTAAAACTGTGAGTACCAATGACAATATCAATGCCTACTTGCTGGTAACCATTTGCAAACACCATATTTCGTTTTTTATTGTTCAAGCTGAGGCTAAATTCATTGAGTGTTTTCCAACGGTCCTGCAATGCCATGGCCTGCGCAGACAGGCCTGCGTAATGTTCAACAATGGCAACGCCCGCAAAGGGGCCGGAAAACGCGGCGATTACACTGACCTCAGCATCGGGCTGATCAGGCGCTTTATACTCCCCGGTCTCTTTGTCGATGTTTCCAGGCCCAAACACTTCCCAGCGATCTGCCGGGTCGTCATCAAGCGCAAATAGCCGGCCCGCGCCGGGTGCAAGGCGGGGTACATAATGGGGCGTGACCTGCAATCTGGGTTCCGTGCGCAGCATCACGACCGTTGCATGGCCCTTGGCCTCGCCAACACTGACTTCCACACGCTGCAAACGCACCAGCGGCACAGAACCCTCGTCTGGCGTAAACACCGCCCGCCGGGGGTCGTCGGCATCCTTGACCAACTCTCCCATTTTCTCGTCTAGCGGTTTCCACTCGACATTACCGGCAGCGTTGCTGGTAAAGGTGATAGCGCCCTGGCCCGAATACCAGACAACAACCCGCGGCGAGATTGACAGCGGCTCCGAAGATTCGATCAACAACGCTGAACGGGTAGCCGCATCTGCCTCCTCTGAAACCTTCGCTGACACTACCACTACACGCTGAGCGCTCGGCAGCTGGCCTCTTGGCCTGGCAGTGTAGGTTCCGTTATTGATCGCACCCGCTGCTCGTGGGCTAATAATGTCATGGGCCTGCCAGCCGTAGAGGCCAGTGTCACAACTCACCTGGTAGGATAAGGCTTGTCCAGCACCGATATGGCTCAGTGCGGGCAAAAGCTGGCAGGTACCTGTACCGGGCCGAATGTCGCCAAACAGGACCTTGTCATGCGGGTCGAACTCTTCATCTTCGAGGAAGCGGACGATATAGCCTTCCGGCATGATCACTTGCGCCAGCAGGCCGGAGGCAAGGTATGTGCTGTACTTTGCCCTTAGCTTGCCCAGCAACAACGTGGCACCGTAGTTGCTCACCTCTGTTGCTTCCTTTCGCGGCAGCAAATACGTAAACGCATCCGGAATGTCACCCGCATCGCTGTCACCCCGTAGTTGCATCAGCAGCAGCACTGCCCCGTCTGTTTGCGGCTGACTGCCCTGCCCGGCGCCTTCAGGGGCCTTTTGTGCAATAGGGTCGACCCTGTCAATCGTCAGTACATCGTTGCCAATAGGGGAAAAATTGATAAAACCGAACAGTGGTTCGAAGGCCGGTTGCTGCTGCAACTGCCCCAGGATGAATTGGCCCATTTTGCGCGCTGCCTGATCGGTAACTGCAAGGTTGCAGATCGGATCGGTGGCCTGGCCAAGATCGATAGCCAGTTGCTGTTGATTGCTCCCTGGCACAGGTACCACCACAAGCTTCGCTGTCATCTGCAGCGTGTAACCCATGCCCTGGGTCAGTTCATGGCTTCTGCGCAAGCGGCTGGCACTTCCGGGTGATTTCTCCTGCGCGCTGCAACGGCCGGCAATCAGCTCCATGACCACGGTCACCGTGCTGGTGCGGCCCGAAGCCTTTTCGAACGACAGCGCGGGCGGGCCGAGCATCAGCCCATCCAGCACCACAAGCTCGGTGGATTGCGCATCACCGTAATATTCGCCACTGATGGGTGTGATAAAATCCTGGTTCCTGAAACGCTCAATGAAACGCGCCTCAAGCAGTTGGTTGACCGAATCACGGCCGAGCGCAAGCATCGCCCCCCAACCATACATTGCATCGCCTTTGCTCAGAACATCCAGCAACTCGCGCTTGGAATGAGTGGCCATGATCAAATCTCCCCTTGCTTATTATGGGTACGAACATGCGCACAGAACGCTTCATATTCTTCGACGCGCGAAAGCGGAATAACCGCGTAGTTCCAGATGGGCGTACGCTCTGCTGGTGTTTCTCTACCGGCAACGATGATGTAAGGGCCTTCGTTCGGCCCTGGCGTGTAGATGCCAGTAGTGGGATTGATCTGACCTGCGCCTTTGAAAACTTTCCAAAGAGTTTCTGCGGGTGTCAGTTCGTCCTCCTCTCCTGTCTCTTCATTATCGAAGTACAGCGCCAGCTTTAAGCCACCTCCTGCTTGCGCGGTAGTTCTGAGCCCCGCCGTAGTTGTTCTCCAGGGGATGACAATATCGATCACTTCCGTCTGCCCGCCCGCCGATACCTCCACGCCGTCCAGATGAACAAGCGCGTCCACCGTGCCGGCTTCACCGACGGCTTTTTCCGGGGATTCATAGATCCGCACATTTTTGTCTACCGGAATATCCAGATCGGAATCACCGGCTTCCACTTCACGTACGGTGCCTTTGCTTGAACTGGTCATGTCCCATTTCAAGTCACCCTTTATATTGCCACCTGTCAAAACGTAGCGTGGGCGGTTATCGCCGGATTTGAAATTTGCAATTTGGAAATAGGGATAGATAGCAACGCTGTCCGCCACGACCGTTACCAATGCGCTGCTCGAGTTGCCATTTGCCGTGGCTGTCACGATGACACGCCTATAGCTGTCGGTTAGCGCCCCGACTTCAGGAGGTGTATAGACCCCATCCACAACAGCGCCTACTTTTTCGGGGTCAGTTGAGCCATCTGGCAAACCTTTGACACTCCAGCTAACCGTCCCGCCAATGGCAGGGTCGAGATGAAACTTAACCGTGTTACCTGGGGCCGCGCTCACTTTTTCTTCAAGCGGCTCTACAGCGAAGGTTGTCAATTTGGGGGCCAGATCCCCTAACAGCGAAAGTTCCCCAGGCGTTACCAATAACCGTGGCGTGGCAACATCATCACTGCGGAACAAAAGGCTGTTAAGGCGTAGAACATTAAATGGTTTGATCCCTGACGCCATGACAGCAACCTTGGCGGCCATTTGATTCACCTGGGGATCAATATGGGGCTTAATGTAATCATCAAACGATTCCTTAACATAGCTGTTAATGTAGCTGTGATCGCCCCCCAAAACTGGGCATTATAGTTAACCTCCACCTTGCCCGGCACAATTTCTATATCACCACGCTTACCCCCCTCATCCACCATTTTAATTCGAAGTTCTGTTTTCACCGAAATAGAAACATTGAAATCCGGATCATGACGACGAGTCTGAACCGAGTCGTAAAAGATAACAACCAACTCCTTAGTGGGACATGCCACATCCCATTCAACGACCAGAACATCATCAGTATGTACAATTTTAAAAGAACCCGAAAAAACAAGATTCGGCCATTCGTATGTGATGAACGTATAACGCTCATATTCACGAATCGTATTGTCCGTGCGCCCTTGCACCGTAAATCCGACATCAGCCTTCACAGTGGAAAAAAAGCCACTTTGATCACGATCCATATTAAGATTTATCAACCCAGGGATGTCACGCACCAACTGCCACAATTGATCCTTGACCCAGACTTCATTAGCAAAAAGAACATTCATTGTAAACGGATCATCTTCTGCATCCACCGGCGACGGCAACAGATAGGGCATATCCTTATCGCTCGGTGGAAAGGTTCCTGTCTTGTCCTTAACAAACGAGACCCCCACGATAACAGCGCCCTCCTCCTGCTCCTCTTGAGTGGCATTGGTCATCTGTTGTGAACGTGCCAGCGAATGTGTACGAACAGCAAATTCTTGAGGATTGAGCGCCCCCGCTACCGGCTTGATGATATTGAGCTCCCATACCCTGGCCTCCTTCGGCCATTTTTCAAACTCAGCTTTAACTGCCTCACCGAGCTTTTCGTTCATTTCCTTCCAACTGGAAACTTCAAAGGTGTACCCCTGCCCCGTTGAAAGATCCAATGTCACCCGGCCTTCGTCATCAATACTGCCGCTGTTGGTTTCATTCAGGGTTATGTCCATCCGGACCGTCGGCCCACCTAAAGGGCTCAGCACCGTATAGCTCACCAATTCCATCTGGTTGCTTCCAGGCAACTGGCGCAACTGGGTGATGACGCCACCGATGACGTTCATGCTCAAGCGCGCCTTGGAACTGGCGATATTGGAATTCGCGAACGACAAACGAGGCTTGTCCATCACGAGATCGCGAACCTCGGTCCAACTACCATTTTCCGTACTTGCCCTGAAACTGACAGGCGGCAGCCATTCACTGTCATCAAAACGCTGAATATGCTCCTGCGCCAACAGCCTGTTAGCCCTGAATCGATCGTAAACCAGTAGCGCCCCCCACCCCAAAGTACGCGGTTCTGCCCGGAGGTATTTCATGTATTTTTCAAACGTAGGTCTGGTCATAACTGTCACACTCTAAAATTAATTAACAATACGCAGCCTCAACATAAATAACACTCACACTGCGTTGACAATACGCTAACTAGCACTTCACTCAAGATTCCAGCGTGATACTCATTTCCGGAAACACTCTATATAGCGCCCCGCCATCGAAGCTCAACGCGACATGCAACGTAAACTGGTCATTCAGCTTTAATTGTTCCAAAAACAGTTTTGGCAACTTAGCCTCAACGCCCATATCCGCTTCCTCTTCAGTCACGGGTATAGATGCAGTCCGCAGGTCTTCAGAGAGATCTCCCTCTTGCCCTACGCCGCTTACCCAAATATGAAGAAGTTGACCAACCCGGCCAAATCTCCAGGTGCCCAGCGTCAATTTGGCCCCCCCACTTGGCACCCTCGATAGCGACAAGGCTTGCCCAACTACACCTTCACATTGGATTTGCGGATCTCCACTGGGAACGGGCGGGGTAATCCTTAAATGGTAAGGCGCCGAGTCCAGCGGAGAACCACTGCCAAGCACGCGATACGCCACTTCAAAGCGCCTGCTCTGGTCCCGCGAGCCGCGCCCGATGTTTGCCGGTACGAATTCTTCTGGTATAAGAAAAACCAGCGGATCAGCCCCTTCGGGTGTATTGGCAACGTACTCACCAAATACCGGCCACCCACGCCAAAGCACTTCAGCACGTTCGCCCGGCAACAGCACATCGGGTACCCGAACACGAACACCGCCAACGCCGTTCGCGCCAGGCAGGGTGCCATGATCCTTGCCTTCGTCTGGTGTCGCGCGGTCGATCAGGGGGACGGACAACACCCGCGTGGTAGCGATGGCCACGTTCAGCGGCTGCGATTGCAAACCTGCCCCTTCACGGCTGAAGAGGTAGGACAGGCTGACGTTTAATCCTTGATTCTCCAGCACGAAATCGACAGGCACATGCAGTACGATGGTGCCGACGGATTGCGTGCTGGCATCGACACGAACGTGTGTAAACAGCTCACGTACCGGGCTACGCCAGTACAGGGTGACGTGATCAGAAATCGACATCCCGGGGTAACCGTCAATATGGATTGTCAATCCATCCCGGAAGTTACCAGGATCCAACGGTTTTCCCGGGGTATACCCCACAATACGCGGAGCCGGGAGAGGTGTTGGCAGCGAGGCCTCAGAATCGATGACAAAGTCCTGGACGGGAGAATCCAGGGCCCCGCCGTCAGCAAAGTCGACACTGTAAGAAACTTTAGCAGTGCCCGGATCAATGAAGCGAAAAATATTCTTACCCACGGTGAACATTAAGGGTAGATTATCGAAATGCTCTTTTTTAACCGTCAACTTTTCGGTTTCCGGGTCCTCTTCATAACCATCCTCATCAAAGCCCTGGAACGTGAAGTTAATCACGTCCCCGACTTGCATCGCCTGATAGGGCATAACGATGAACATGACGCCAGCGCTGTCCAGCTCATCGGGCTTAATGACCAGGTCATGCGACTGAACAGCTTGAATGACCGCTAAACCTTCACCATCACCCTTTTCCCTGATACCCACGAGGCAGAATCTGCGCTGTGACTGGCCAACTGTAGTTACCACGTATGAATAAAAAGCTTGTCCACCTTCGGCGTTTCGAACAACAGCATTTTCTATTTTTACTTCTACGCCTTTCTCAAGATCTTCCGGCCTGACATAATACTTTGACCCTGCATCGTCAAACGCCGTCCCTTCCGCGTCGGCACCTAACCAGCTAATGACCACCTCATGGTCAGGCTGCATACCCGTATACTTTATATACGTAAGCAGATCACTTGCACCCAATTCATCCAGGTCGATTTCGTTACTAGAAGTCAGCCCTGAAATTGACGGCTGCTCCAGCTCCACTTCATTAGTCTTCATGCAATGTCGGCCTCTACTCTATTGATTGCATCGCTACGCTCAGCGGGCAACGGCTGCATACCGTTATAGAGTGGGTACCGAACCCAAACAACTAGCAAAAATACTAGGTCCCCGACGCCCCCCTAAGCACCGCAC
The DNA here is from genome assembly GCF_002992185.1 of Pseudomonas sp. LLC-1. NCBI lineage: Bacteria > Pseudomonadati > Pseudomonadota > Gammaproteobacteria > Pseudomonadales > Pseudomonadaceae > Pseudomonas > Pseudomonas sp. LLC-1. Next base: position 51,982 of record NZ_LUVY01000003.1, read on the forward strand.
CCCGTCACCTGGGGACCTGGCATTTCTGCTAGGTGCCTGGCACCCCATATCGTCATACCCTGCCTGGACACGCTATACGCTGACGCGTGCATACCTCAATCATCAATCAATTAAGTGGAAGCTAATGACTATGTCACGCCAACATTCACCATCAGCAACTGGCACCATTACTGTTTATGAAAAAGTGGACAACGAGGGAGGCGGCGACTCCAGAGCATTGATCGTCGAAGGCGCGGGAAGCGACAAAAGGCAAGTGCTTGAAATGGGTGGCTTTTCAGCACGCAAGATACACATGATCAATATCCCATCGGCCACCACCATTGAACTGCAATCAAAGGCCATGGAAGGAGATGCACCTAAGTGGTGGATTAAGCTGAAGACAACGCACGCGCCCTCTGACCTCGACCAGCACGATATCGACCAATATGTAAACCGCAACGGCAAGGGTAGCTTCATACCTACAGCACTTGGCATCCTCGTTGTCGACAAATCCAAAAACCCGGCAACACGCGACTCGCTGGGAAGAATCATCGTGCAGACATCCGCCGGCCGCCGACCTACCACTGAAACTGAATAAGGACGCTATTCATGGCTATACAGTCCAATGCCTGTAACTTCATGAGTTACACCCAGGGTAGTGTCGACCCCCGCACGGGGCTTTACACATTTTCTATTGAAATCCCCCCCCTGAACGCCAATGACCTTCAGGGCCCGGAACTGCCTTTGAGCCTGAATTTCAACCCCTTGAACGAATCGAACGCAGGCTTCGGTATTGGCTGGTCTTTGAAACTGAGCCGATACGACCTGGACAGTGGCGTACTGGACCTGCACACGGGGGATAGTTTTGCGATCGCTGACAACGGCCCGAACGAACCTGTTGTGGTTCATGAGCGCAAATTTGACAGCTTTCATGTGGCGAATATCAGCAACGATAAAGGCAAACGTTACCGGATTGCCCATAAAGCGGGCCTGGTAGAGCTACTTGAGCCACTGAAAGCCGCCCCCCGGGTTTGCCTGCCAACCCGGGTCATGACGCCATCGGGCCACGGCATCACATTGGCCTACGACGACAGCAAAGGCCGGCTGGCTTCTATCCATGACGACAGTGGGCTAACACTGCTTACGGTAACGTTCAACGGTGACCATGAAGCCATGCTGGACCTTCATCCTGGCACTGAAGCGCATGTGTCTTTCACCCTGGCGCTCGAGGGTGAAGAACTGCGCACGTTAGTCATGCCCACCACCGACCAGCACAGCTGGACGTTTGACTATACTTCCTACGATTCCTTGCGTTGCCTGCAGAAACTGGTAAACCCACTGGGGGGTGAAGAGGAGCTGGTTTACAAAGAAAAGGGGCACCAACTACCCGGCCTGGAGCTGTTTGTCCCCTATGCAACCAGCCTTGTTGTGAAGCCCGATCGGCTTGATGAAACAACCTTCATAAAGACCGAATACGACTTTAGCAAAAATAACTTCCTGGGTTATGGCGCGTCGGGTGTAGTCTGGGATGAAAACTACAACCAGGACCACTTGTACAAATTTACCGGCAGTACATTCAACTACACATCAACCGTCAAGCACCACTACGAAGGCAAGGTACTCCGCACCGTCACGCGCACATTCAACCGCTTCCATTTGTTGGCCGAGCAAGTCACCGAAGAGTCCGGCTGTACCGAGACGTTGAAAACCGAGTACCACGAGCGCAGTGGCGGTTTTGCAGAACAGGATGAACGCCTGCAACTACCGAGCAAAATGACCAAGACCTGGACGGTTTCTGGTAATCCCGTCGACCGCCGTGACGAGTTCGTCACCTTCATTTACGACAAGGCAGGCAACCTGGAGGAGGAACGGACTGCCAGTGGCATACGCATGGTCCGCACCTATTATCCCGCCACCAAAAGTGACGGCTGCCCGGCGGACCAGGAGGGGTTCAAGCGCAACCTTGAAAGTATTACCGTTTACCCGGCTGACGATGCAGCAACCGGGAAGCCCGCTACGATCACTCGCACCCGGTACACCTACAAAGCGATGGACGTGTTGAGCGCAACAGCCTCGCTGCAGCAGGCAAGTTATTGGTTGGTTGCTGACAGCGAGGAGACCCTCGAAGTTACCCTGGAAGATGATGGCAAAGAAACCGAACAACGGTTGCGCCGGGTCGAGATGAGCCACCTGAACATGCCAGACAATGTCTTGCTGCACGGGCGCTCCGATCTAAAGACTGCCACGCTGGGCGCCTGCACGTCGAAAACCCGCTGGCATTATGAAAAAATAAACGACGAGCAGGGAAAACCAACTTACCTGAAGACCACAACCACGTTCTCGCCCCACGGCGGTACGATCGAGAAAACGTCGGCCTCTGTACACTCGTCGCTGCGTAACCGCGCCATCGAAGAGGAAGATGCCAACGGCGTGGTCACCCGTTACCGCTATGATTCACTCAACCGGCTGCTTGAACAGACCGTGGCGCCAGATGACCCGGATCATGCTGCCACAGTTGCTTATGACTATGGCCAGGTCATTGAGGACAAGCGCTCGCTCTGGTATGCCCAGATCACCGACCCCAACAAGGTCATCACCCGCGCCTATCATGACGGGCTCGAACGCTCGGTACGTGTGGAGCGCACACTGAAAGACCTGAATGACCCCAGCAAGACAATTACCCGCATAACGTCCAAAACCCAATATGACTCCATCGGGCGCGTGGCAAGCGAAACACAGTTCGATTACCTCCCCGCGCCTCCCGACAGCGACACCCCTGCAGAAACCGTGGTCGAGCTGACATCCAGCTACGCTTACGATGCCTGGGGGCAGCGCTGCGAGGTCACCCGCCCGGACCTCGTGAAAGAAATCACCGAGTTCTCGCCTTTCGGTGAGAAGGGCAACAAAACCACGATGTGGAGCGTAAGCCCCGACAAACCCGGCGACAAACAACAACTGCGCGTCGTGGAATACAACACATCCGAAAAACCCGTGTATGAGTACCTGCTGCTGCCGGTGGAAGACGAAGCAACAAAAGGCATCTCGTGGGTTGAGATCGACCGCACCGATTACACCTACGATGGGCTAAGCCGCTGCATCAAGGAAACCTTCAGCCCCGCGCAGACGCGCAAGCAGAAACCGTTGGTCACCGAGTACACCTACGATAACTGGGGGCGCATGTGCGAAACCGTTCGGGCAGACGGCAGCAAACTCCTGCGTACCTTCGCGGCGCACAGCGTCAGCGAGTTGACTACCCTGCTGGAAATGCTTGATACCCGCGGTGATCCGGCGCAGCCCGTATGCTCGCGCGAGTATGACGGGCTTGATCGCCTGACCCGCATGACCGTAGGACCGCGCGTGGAAAAATACCAGTACCGTGGGCTGACACAACTGGTCGAGAAGCGCTCCATCAGTAACAGCAAGGGCACCGACAAACGCACGCACGTCACCCATTACGAGTACAAGCCAAACCTCACCACCCAACCTTCCAAGGTGGCAGCGACGTTCGAGGATGTATCGCAGCCTCATGCGCCCGATGCGTCCAGCTTCGACTACTTCCCAAGCGATGCGCAAATTTCCTCGGCTGCCAACAGCAACGGCAACCGTACCTACAGTTACACCGACCAAGGCTACCTGGCCCATGAGTATTGGAAGGTGAACGATCAAGCGCAGTACGACATCCACAATGCGCACTCGCTGGATGGCCGGTTGATTTACCGCAAGCACAGCGACGGTATTGCCTGCCACTATGGCTACGACACACTTGGGCGGCTTCAGACCATTTCCCAGGACCAACTGGAATGCACACTCGAGTACAACAGCGAAGGGCTGCTGGAACACACGACCACCCGCGATGCCGAGCGTTATGTGCGCACAACCCAGACCTACGACCCGCTGGGCCGACAACATCGGCGTACGCTCAATGCCAACGGCGAAATCAGGGTGCTGGTGCTGAAATGGCGTGATGGCAAGAACCTTGAGTCGCGCACCCTGTACCGTGACAACGATGACGATGTAGACGCTTTCATCCGCAAGGAAGTGTTCGGTTATGACGAACTCGACCGCCTGACCACTCACGACTACGAAGGCGACTGGGACAGTGAAGAAGCAGACGGCGAACGCTGGCAGGCACTGCCGCGCAATGCAGCGGGCCGCTCGATCATTGCGCAAACGTTCGACTTCGATGCACTGGATAACCTGAGCCGCTGCCGCACTGATTTTGCCGATGGCGAACGTGATACCGCGCGCTTCACCTACGCTGAGGACTCCAGCTTCCAGTTGACCAAGGTGACCCATACCTTACTCGCAGATTACAGCGCAGAGCAGACGTTCCTTTACGATGCGCGGGGCAACATGCTCAACGACGAACAAGGGCGCAAGCTGGAATATGACAGCCATGGCCGCTTGCAGCGTGTGCTGGATGCCAACGACACCGAGTTGATGAAGTACTTGTACGATGGCCACGACCAGTTGTTCGCCGCCACGCAGGCTGGCAAGGCCCAGGTGCAAAGGCGCTATCTGGGCAATAGCCTGGACAGCACCCAAGAAAATGACCTGCTCACCCAGTACCTGTACGGTGATGGCCAGGCAGTGGGTGTGCAACGCGCGAACCAGAACGACAACCAGCTGCTGCTGACCGACACTGCCGGCAGCGTGGTTGCAGAAGTAGACAGTGATGGCACCCGCCATGCCAGCTACAGCGCGTACGGTGAACAGCCCGAAAACAATGGCTTGCGCAACCTGCTGGCGTTCAATGGTGAACTGCGTGAAGCGGGGTTGGGCTGGTACCTGCTTGGCAGCGGCTATCGTGCCTACAACCCCAACCTGATGCGCTTCCACAGCCCGGATTCGCTGCCGCCTGAGGTATCAGGCCCCAATCCTTATGTGTATGCACTGGGCAACCCGGTGAAATGGCGGGACCCTACCGGCCATAGGGTTAGTTCGGTGGCCGGTGGAGATGTACCACCGGATTACGTGGACCCACCGCCTAAAGCCAAGACGCCCATTGCAGCATGGATCGGGGTGGCGGTTGCGGCGATTGCGCTTGTGGTATCGGCCGGAATGATGGCAGTGCCTCTGGCGGCGGGCGCGGCCACGATCGCGTCGACCGCCACCCTCGTGAAAGCCTCAATCACGGTTATCGGGCAAGCTGTTGCTCTGGGTTTGCAGATAGGTGCGGCAGTTGTCTACAACAGTGACCCAGAACTTTCGAATACGCTATCGGGCATAGGGTACGGGGTTCAGGTTTTAACGGGTATGGTAGGTGGGGCATCACTCTACAAACTTTGGGGACTAGGCAAAGCGGCCAGTGCCGCTAAAGCGGCAGCTAAAGCGAGCGTTGCTGCAGCGACGAAGGGAGGCGCGCATCTGCAGGCGATCAATCGGCTTGTCGCGGCGACGAGTCAGCCAGGCTTGGGCGACATACCGACAAACCCCACAGGCATGGGTCTACAGTCAAACCCCTCCCCCAGTTTTGTTAATAGTAGTACGCAAACGGAGCTTTCAAGTTCGAGTAGATCTTCTAGCGCCAACCCACCCCTGAGGCGAGAAAATCTAGGAGCCGCTGTTTTCAGGAGCCGCAGAGGGCAAATGACAGTCAGTGAACCCCAAGTAACAATTGTTCACCATGAAGCATCTCTAATGCTGCAGCCGCCAAAGCCTCCTGCACCTACTAAATACTCCGGAGATGGAAGACTGCTTTCTGATGAATGGCATGGACTTCAACCAGGGGGAGTATAATCTGGGCTGATCACGTGCTGGGGTGTCGCCTGACACCCCAGCTCTATTCCCACTATCGAAACCACCGGCCCGTTATCAAGACTCTTCCTACAGCCCCCCTCTCCCCCCGCCCCTAATCTACCCCCGCAACACGGCCCCGTCAGCCACGCGCCTGGCGCACGCCACCCTAAGCACGCAACCAAGCCTCCCTTGCGCCTCCAGCTGCAAGCGATAACGCCCCAGGATTCCTTCCATGCCTAAGCTCCACTGGCGCAGGCCCGTGTCGTCACGCCCGCGCCCTGCCCGATTCGCGCTGCTTGGCAGCCCGCTGATCCTGCTCTTAGTCACACCCGCGCTCGCCACCCCCTCTTCGCCTCGTTTCCAGGCCGAGTTCATGCGTCAGGCACCCGGCCTGGCCAGCGACGCCGGCGCGCTGGCATTGCAGGCCCTGGCGGAACAGGAACCGTTGGCGGCCGGGCGTTACCGCGTTCAGCTACTGGTCAACCACACACCGCTGGACGCACGCGAAGTGGACATTCGCAACAACGACGGCCAAGGTTTGCAAGCCTGCCTGACGGGTGACCTGCTGCGCGACCTGGGCCTGCGTGAGCAAGCGCTGGAAGCGCCCCTGCCCAACAACGATCGCTGCCTGGACCTGGCCGCTTTGGTACCCCACGCCTACGCCGACTTCGACCCGTCGAACCTGCGCTTGTCGGTGTCCATCCCACAGATAGCGCTACACCGACAACCGTCCGACACGATCGCCGAATCGCGATGGGACGCCGGCATCAATGCCGCCTTCATCAACTACCAGGCGTCCACGCAACATTACCAAAGCCACAACGGCCGCAACCGCAGTAGCCACGACCTGTACCTCAACAGCGGCATCAACATCGCAGGCTGGCGACTGCGCAGCAACCAGGCGCTGCGCGACAATGCCGATGGCCAGACCGACTGGAGCCGCAGCGACACCTATGCGCAGCGTGATATCCCTGGGTTGCGCGCCAACCTCACACTGGGTGAAACCTTCACCGGTGGCGAGGTGTTTCGCAGCGTCCCGTTCATCGGCGCACAGGTGGCATCCGACCTGGACATGCACTCCGATACCGAGCAGCAATATGCCCCGGTCATACGCGGCGTAGCCCAGACGCGCGCCAAGCTCGAAGTGCTGCACAATGGCTACCCCATCTATTCCACCTACGTCGCCCCCGGCCCCTATGCCATCGACGACCTCAATGTCGGCGCTGGCCACGGCGAACTGGAGGTGATCCTGACCGAGGCCGATGGCCAGGTGCGGCGCTTCACCCAACCCTACTCGTCATTGGCCAACCTGCTGCGCGAAGGCGTATGGCGCTACAGCGCCACGGTCGGCCGCTACAACGGCGCCGAAGATCTTGAGCGGCCCGTGTTCTGGCAAGCGACCCTGGCCCGTGGGGGGATCTGGGACAGTACGCTGTACGGTGGCGCGTTCGCCAGCGACTACTACCACGCCGGCGCCCTTGGCGTGGCCCGCGACTTTGCCGGCCTTGGAGCGCTGTCGCTCGATGCAACCCAGGCACGCACCGATCTGGGCGGCCTGGCCGGCCAGGTACAGGGCCACAGTTTTGCCATGCGCTATGGCAAAAGCTTCCAGACCGGCACCAACCTGCGTTTTGCCGGTTACCGCTACTCGACCGAGGGCTACCGTGATTTCGATGAAGCGGTGAAGGATCGCAACCAGTCGGACCGTTACCTGGGCAACCGCCGCAGCCGCCTGGAAGCTTCGATCTACCAGAACTTCGGTAAAAGCTCGGTGAGCCTTACGCTTTCGCAGGATGACTATTGGAACAGAAGCGGCCAGCGCCGAAATTACCAAGTGCAATACAACACACGCTGGGGTGACCTGGGCATCAACCTGTTCGCCTCCCAGGCATTGGCAGAACGTGGCGGGGACAGCCGTTTGTTTGGCCTGAGCCTTTCACTGCCACTGGACTTCGGTCAACGGCACAACACCACCTTCGACCTGCAGCACCAGGACGGGCGTAATAGCCAGCGGGCCAGCCTGAACGGCGGGCTGATGAACAACCGGCTGGGCTACCAGGTCTCGCTCAGCCATGACGAGCAGCAGCGCAGCAGCGGCGCACTGTCGCTCGCTTACCAAGGCACCAATGCCAGTTATGGCGCCGGCTACACCGAAGGCACCGATTACCGCAGCGTATCGCTCAATACCAGCGGCGCGCTGCTGGCCCACGGCGGCGGCCTGGTACTGGGCCCCTACCTGAGCGAAACCAGTGCATTGGTCCACGTGCCGGATGCTGCCGGTATCACACTGGAAAATGCACCCGCAAGCCAGGCCAACAAGGGCGGCTATCTGCTGGCACCGAACCTGCGGCCCTACCGCCTGAACCCGCTGGTACTGCGCACCGACGATTTGCCCCCCGAGTTCATCATCGACAATGCCGTGCAGCGGGTAGCACCGCGCCGAGGGGCCATCGTCAAGGCTACGTTCCCAAGCCGACAGGTCATGCGCCTGGTCCTCACCCTTCAACTGCCCGACGGCCGCCCGCTGCCGTTCGGTACACAACTGACGGATGCACAAGGGCAAGCGGTGGCCGTGGTTGGGCAAGCCGGCCAGGCACTGGTAGCCACCGAGCATCAAGGTGAGCAGCAGCTACAGGCGCAATGGCTGGACCAAGGTACCCGCGAGTGCCAGGTAATGCTGACCCCCGAGAACATCACCGCAGTCAACGGCTATCGCATTCAAACGCTGGCGTGCCACCCCCGCGAGGCCGGCACACCTTCTGAAACAAGCACGAATCAGGAAGCAGCATCATGAGCATATTCGCCCCCACAGCCTTGCGGCCTCTTGCCGTAGTGACTTGCAGCCTGGCCATCTGGCTGTCGAGCAACCCGGCGTACGCTCGGTGCGAGTGGGATGGCGGGCTGCCCACCTACATGACGTTCGAGCACGATCTGGGCAGCCTTTGGGTACCTCGTGATGCTGAAATAGGGCGAGTCATTGCCGACTTGCCATTGGCGGTGCGTAACCGTGAGGGCAGCAACCTGCAGTGCTTCTACGACGCAACCCCTCCCACCACGGCGAGCATGATACCCAGCACCGCCCTGGTGCCGGGAATACCCGTCCGCGCTCAACGTTCTGCCGATAGCGTGCTACGCACCAACGTCGATGGCATCGGTGCCATCCTTACCCTGGGGTTCCCCTATGATGGGTCTGCTCCCAATGCGTTCACCTCCGACGATGGCACGCAGAGCGTGCCCTACAGTGGCACCATGCTTACCGCTACGGGTTTCGCTGCGCCACTCGGCGTTCTGAGGGGGCGCGTGACCTTGGTCAAGACCGGGCCAATTGCCCCTGGGGAACACATTGTCGACAAGCAGATGTTCCACGGTGTCACCAATGACAGAGGCCGGGTTCTGGACTACACCCTGAAGGCGAGAGTCAAGCAAGCGCAATGCACGCTGTTGGGCAACCCCGTTAGCGCCGACCCGGTAAAGCTCGGCGACTACACCTTGGCCGACTTCACAGGCCCCGGCCCGGTCGGCACGGACACGCCATTCAGTATTCGGCTTAGTGATTGCGAGGATGACAGCGCAGCGGGTACAGCTTTTGCCCACATCGAACTGGATGGTACAAAAGGCTCCACTGTCGTGGATGCCAAGAACGGTATCTTCAGCCTTGGCTCCGGCTCTACTGCAGCGGGCTTTGGCATTCAGATCCTGCATGGCGATGGCAGGCAGCTACCCCTACAGGAAGTGGTATCGGTCAAACCCTTGCAAGTGGGGATTACTCAGCTGGACTTCAGGGCGCGATTTTACCAACTCGACCCCAAGGTAACACCTGGGTTAGCCCAAGGTGCTCTGCACTTCACCATCAGCTACCGCTGAGCACGCCCCATCGCGCCCTACCCAGCATAGGGCGCATGGACGGGGAAAAACTTCAGACATGCAAAAACGAAGAAAGGGACTTTCGTCCCTTTCTTCGTTTCTATGTTTGGAGCGGGAAACGAGACTCGAACTCGCGACCCCGACCTTGGCAAGGTCGTGCTCTACCAACTGAGCTATTCCCGCATTTTGAAACTTTTACCGCTTTCGGCGTGAAGCGCCATGAAGACCTTCACCACCACTGCACCGCATAGACGCCACAGTATTTAAACTGGAGCGGGAAACGAGACTCGAACTCGCGACCCCGACCTTGGCAAGGTCGTGCTCTACCAACTGAGCTATTCCCGCAAATGGCGTCCCCTAGGGGACTCGAACCCCTGTTACCGCCGTGAAAGGGCGGTGTCCTAGGCCACTAGACGAAGGGGACACACAACACTTTTCAGTGCACCAGACTTGAACCTCACGATTCACCCTGGATTTTCTTTTCCTGCCCCGCCGTTAAGCGTTGCCGGAGAAACTGGAGCGGGAAACGAGACTCGAACTCGCGACCCCGACCTTGGCAAGGTCGTGCTCTACCAACTGAGCTATTCCCGCAATTTGGCGTCCCCTAGGGGACTCGAACCCCTGTTACCGCCGTGAAAGGGCGGTGTCCTAGGCCACTAGACGAAGGGGACACGCTGCTGGCATCGCTGCCTGCTTTCACTCCCTGCCGCGTTTCGCTGTGTGCTTTACGCTGCAAGTGGCGCGCATTCTAGGGATGGTTCAGAGATGCGTCAACCCCTTTGTAGAAATTTATTTAAATCAATGACTTCCGGGTGGGTGGAGGTGCAGATGCGGGGCGGCTTGTCGATATAGAGAGAAGCCAGTGCCGGCATATAGCCGCTGTTCGTCCTCCGGCGAACTCACTACACTCAAAGCTGTAATTCTTCTTCAATGAGGCATTAACGGTGACACCACTTCTGATCACCCTGCTCATCGTGGCGGGCATCGCGTTGCTGATCGTGATCGGCTACCTCAACAATGTGGTCGAGAACGGCAAGATCGAACGCGTCCGGACAAGGATCGAGCTGGCCGACCGCCTGCGCCGCTGTGGCGAAATCACCGAGACCTTCCCCGGGCAGTTCATGACCCCGGCCCTCAAATTGCTGCTGACCCGCCTGGAGCTGAACCTCAACCAGCGCCAGCTGGCGGTGGACAAGCACAACCCCGAGCTGAAGGCGCGCATCGCCGAGCTGGAGGGGTTGATTGCCCAGGGCGACAAGATACCGGTGAACAACCCGCCCAACCCGATCCACACCGAGGTCAAGGCCAAGGACGTGCGCTTCTTGCTGGAGGCGATGCACAACCAGGTAACCCGCGCCGCCCAGGAAGGCTTCTTGCCAGCACCCGAGGCCAAGCACTGGGTCAAGGAAATCCGCCATATCCTGGTGCTGTTGCATATCGAGTTCTTCAACAACCTTGGCCAGCAGGCCCTGCAAAAGAACCAGCCGGGCCAGGCGCGCCTGGCGTTCGAGCGTGGCGTGCAATACCTGCGCAAGCAGCCGGAGCCGAAGGTGTATGAAGAGCAGCTGACGTACCTGGAGAAACTGCTGGCCCGGGCCAACGCCCAGGTGCTGGACCGCATGGCACCGGCGGAGGATGAGCACAACGCACTGACAGACGGGCTCAAGACCGATGAGGAAGAGACCTGGAAGAAGAAGGTGATGTACGACTAAGCCTGAATCATGCGTCGGGTTTGATGGCCCTATCGCCGGCAAGCCAGCTCCCACAGGTACTGCACAAGCCTCCAGACCTGAGACAAACCTGTGGGAGCTGGCTTGCCGGCGATAGGGCCGGTACAGGCCACAACAATCAGCAGTCAGTCAGCTCAAGGAAGATCGCCGCCAACCGCTCCAGCCCCGCCTGATCCGCCTCACTGAACCGCCCAACCTTCGGACTGTCCAGGTCCAGCACCCCGATCAACCTGCCTTCCTTCACCAACGGGATCACCAGCTCGCTGTTGGACGCGCTGTCACAGGCAATGTGCCCGGGGAACGCATGCACATCCTCCACCCGCTGGGTCTGCCGGGTGGCCGCCGCTGCCCCGCACACACCCTTGCTGAACGGAATGCGCACGCACGCCACCTGGCCCTGGAACGGCCCCAACACCAGCTCTTCGTTGCGGTTGAGGTAGAACCCCGCCCAGTTCAGGTCGTCCACCTGGTTGTACAGAAACGCCGAAAACTGCGCGGCATTGGCGATGAAGTCACGCTCGTCGGCAAACAGCGCCTGCACTTGCGCCGCCAGCAGGTTGTAGCCGTCGAGGCCGGCGCCACTGGCATTGAGGTCGATCATTTACTTTTGCTCCAGCAATTGCAGCCCGACCCAGTAGCGGGCGAACTGATAGGCACAACGGCCATTACGGTTACCGCGGCCGGTGGCCCAGCGCACGGCGAGGATGTCGAGTTCTTCTGTACGCTGCCAGGCAAGGCCCGCAGGGCGCGCCAGCTGGCCGATCCAGTGTTCGACCACATTCAGGAAGTGGTCTTGGGTAAACGGGTAGAACGACAGCCACAGGCCAAAGCGGTCAGACAAGGCGATTTTGTCTTCCACGGCTTCGCTGGGGTGCAGCTCGCCGTCCACGCGCTTCCAGTTCTCGTTGTCGCTCTCTTTCTCCGGCACCAGGTGGCGGCGGTTGGAGGTGGCGTACAGCAGCACGTTGTCCGGGGCCTGTTCCAGCGAGCCGTCAAGCACGCTTTTAAGCACCCGGTAGTCGCCCTCCCCCGCTTCGAACGACAGGTCGTCGCAGAACAGGATGAAACGTTGCGGCAGCTTCTGCAGCTGCTCGACCACCCGTGGCAGGTCGGCCAGGTGGTCGCGTTCGATTTCGATCAGGCGCAGGCCGGCGCCGGCATGTTCGGCCAGCAAGGCACGTACCAGCGACGACTTGCCAGTACCGCGCGAGCCCCACAGCAATGCGTGGTTGGCCGGCAGGCCGTTGATGAACTGGTGGGTGTTGCGGCCTAGCTGGTCGCGCTGTTTGTCGACACCGATCAGGTCGGTCAGGCGGATATCCAGGCTGACGTCCAGCGGCAGCAGGTAACCACTGCGGCCATCGCGCTGCCAGCGGGCGGCCAGGGTGACGCCCCAGTCGATATTCGGGCGCTGTGCCGGCAACAGGGGTTCGAGGCGCGCCAGTACCGATTCGGCGCGGTCCAGGAAAGCAATCAAGCGAGCGTCCATGACGACTCCTAACAAGACAGGTGAGATTTCCAGCTGAATGTGTGACAGGCCCGCCAGCTGCCGGGGCTATTCGGCTATGCTTGCGCAGCGCAAGGGACGTGAAACCGGCTCGGGACTCATGGATATCAAGTTCACCAATCGCCTGTCATACAAGCAAGCCCGGTTGACAGTCCTGGTCGGCTTCATCCTGGGAACATTGCTCAGTCTCATCCAGATCGGCATCGATTATGCCAGCGAAGACGCGTCCATCAACCGCGAAGTGCGCGCGTTGCTGCAAATCAGCCACAACCCGGCCTCGCGCATCGCCTACAACATCGACGCGGAACTGGCGCTGGAGCTGACCCGTGGCCTGCTGCAGTCGCCGGCCATCATCCGCGCGCGGCTGATCGACAACAACGAAACGGTGCTGGCCGACGTCGAGCGGCCCAGGCTGGAGGACCGCTACCGGCCACTGAGCGACTTTCTGTTCGGCGAACAGCGCCAGTTCAAGGAACGCCTGTACCTCACCCACATGCCCGAGGAATACCTCGGCACCCTGTACCTGGACGTCGACACCTACGCCTTCGGCAGCCGCTTCCTCGACCGCGCCGGAATCACCCTCCTCAACGGCTTTGCCCGCAGCCTGGTGCTGACCGGCATCCTGCTGGCGTTGTTCTACATGATGCTGACCAAGCCACTGGTGACGGTGATCGGCGCACTCAGCGGCAGCGACCCGCGCAAACCCCGGCAAACCCGCCTTGAATGCCCACATGGGCACGAACACGACGAAATCGGCGTGCTGGTGAAGGTCGCCAACCAGCAGTTCGTCAGCATGGCCACCGAGATCGAGCAACGGCGCACCGCGGAAAACCGCCTGACCCAGTACCTGAACGAGCTGGAAGACATCGTCTCGGCACGCACCAACGAGCTGAAAGCCAGCAACAGCAGCCTGAGCCTGTCCAACCAGGAGCTGGAACAGGCCCGCAGCCGCGCGCTGGACATGGCCCAGGCACGCGCCGCCTTCCTGGCCAACATGAGCCACGAAATCCGCACCCCGCTCAACGGCATGCTCGGCATGATCGCCCTGGCGCTGGACAACCCGTTGCCCAGCGAGCAACGCCAGCAACTGGCGATTGCCCACGACTCGGGCAAGGTGCTGGTGGAACTGCTGAACGATATCCTCGACCTGTCCAAGTTCGATGCCGGCCAGCTGGAGCTGGAACGCATTGCGTTCGACATGGGCTCGATGGTGGAAGACACCGCCAACCTGCTGTCGCAGAACACCGCGCAAAGCGTAGAGCTGACCTGCCTGATCGCCCGCGACTTCCCCAGCAGCGTGCTCGGCGACCCCACGCGGGTACGGCAGATCGTCAGCAACCTGCTGTCCAACGCGCTCAAGTTCACCCGCTTCGGCCGTGTCGACATACGCCTGGTGACGATCGTCGGCGGCGTGCGCCTGGAGGTACGTGATACCGGCATTGGCATCCCCGAAGAAGCCCAGGCGCGGATCTTCCAGCCATTCACCCAGGCCGGTGCCGGCATCACCCGCCAGTACGGTGGCACCGGCCTGGGCCTGGCGCTGACACGCAACCTGTGCAAGGCCATGCAAGGTCACCTGCACATTCGCTCCGAGCCGGGCTTCGGCAGCTGCTTCACGGCCGAGCTGCCACTGCCGGTGCACACCGAAGCCATCCCGCCGACACCGCTGCATGGCCGGGTGGCCGCGCTAAGTGCAGCCGGTAGCGGGCTTAATGAGCTGTTGCAGAACCTGCTGCCCGCCTGGGGCCTGACCTACCAGCGCCATGACAGCAGCGCCACGCTGGACACCACAGCGATCGACCTGCTGATCACCGACGACGTGGACCACCTGTTCGAACTGCGCCCGGCACTGAAAACGCCGATTCTGCTGGTAACCGCCTACGGCAACTTCCTGCCCAACGAGCAGTCGCTGGCCTTGGCACCCCTGCATCAACTGGCCCGGCCTTTGGCACGTAACGCCCTGTACCAGACGCTGCGCCGCACCTTGCAAGGCCATGAGCCCGAACACCCACTGGCCACCCCGGCCATTAGCCTGGAGCAAGGGCGAGCGCGGATTTTGCTGGTAGAAGACAACCCGGTGAATCAGCTCGTGGCCAAAGGCATGCTGGCCAAGCTCGGCTGCCAGGTGCAGCTGGCCACCCAGGGCGCCGAGGCCCTGGAAATGCTGGAGCAAGATGAATTCGACCTGGTACTGATGGACTGCAACATGCCGGTCATGGACGGCTATGAAGCCAGCCGGCGCATCCGCCAGAGCGGCCGCTGGCCACACCTGCCTATCGTTGCGCTCACCGCCAACGCCATGCCCGAAGAGCGCGAACGCTGCCGGGCGGCAGGCATGAGCGACTACCTGGCCAAGCCGTTCCGCCGCGAAGAGCTACTGGCCCTGGTCGACCACTGGGTGCCCTTCAACGGCTGAGCAAACGCTCGATGTCCGCTTCCAGGGCCTGCGGCTTGGTGGTGGGCGCGTAACGCGTGACCTGGCCGCTGGCGGGGTCGACCAGAAACTTGGTGAAATTCCACTTGATCTTCTGGCTACCCAGAATGCCCGGAGCGCGTTGTTTGAGCTCGACGAACAGCGGGTGGGCGCCCGGGCCGTTGACCTCGATCTTGCGAAACAGCGGAAAGCTTACGCCGAAGTTGCGCTCGCAGAACTGCGCAATGTCCCGTGCATCGCCCGGCTCCTGCTTGCCGAACTGATTGCACGGAAAGCCCAGCACCACCAGGCCGCGCGCGCGGTAGGCCTGCCACAGTTGCTCAAGGCCCTTGTACTGCGGGGTAAAGCCGCACTGGCTGGCGGTATTGACCACCAGCAGCGCCTTGCCCGGGAAGTCGCCAAGCTTCTTGTGCTCGCCGCCCAGGGTTACGCAGGGGATGTCCAGCATCGATCCAGCCATGGTCGGGCTCCGGTCAGTCGCGTGGGCGCAAGTCGATGCACACCGAGTTGATGCAGTAGCGCAGGCCGGTCGGTGGCGGGCCGTCGGGGAACACATGCCCCAGGTGCGCGTCGCAGCGGGCGCAGGTAACTTCGGTGCGGATCATGCCGTGGGAGGTGTCACGGATCTCGATCATCGCGCTGTCCTCGATCGGTGCGTAAAAGCTTGGCCAGCCGCAGCCGGAATCGAACTTGGTCTGCGCATCGAACAACGCCAGGCCGCAGCAGATGCAATGGTAGATGCCATCGCGGCGCTCGCTGTTGTACTTGCCGCTGAACGGCCGCTCGGTGCCCTTGAGGCGGCATACCTGGTACTGCTCGGGGTCGAGCATCGACCGCCATTCATCCAGGGTTTTTTCGATCTTTTTCATGCAGGAACCTCGGCAGGCTTAATTTCACCCCGCACCGTCTTTTCCGGGGCGCGGGTGGCACGTATATTAGTTGGCTTCGTGTGCCAGGCGTTCAGTCTGGCACCCGCTTCCTGCCGTTTCAAACCTTTCGGCGTGGGTGGCGTGTTTTCTCATATCGGGATCCCATCATGCAGTTCAGCAAATCGAACAAGCTCGCCAATGTCTGCTACGACATTCGCGGCCCAGTGCTCAAGCACGCCAAACGCCTGGAAGAGGAAGGCCACCGCATCCTCAAGCTGAACATCGGCAACCCGGCGCCGTTTGGCTTCGAGGCGCCGGATGAAATCCTCCAGGATGTCATCCGCAACCTGCCCACCGCGCAAGGCTACAGCGACTCCAAGGGCCTGTTCAGCGCACGCAAGGCGGTGATGCAGTACTGCCAGCAAAAGGAAATCGAAGGCGTCACCATCGAGGACATCTACCTCGGTAACGGCGTGTCCGAGCTGATCGTCATGTCGATGCAGGCGCTGCTGAACAACGGCGACGAAGTGCTGATCCCGGCGCCCGACTACCCGCTGTGGACCGCCGCCGTGAGCCTGGCCGGCGGCAAGCCGGTGCACTACCTGTGCGACGAGCAGGCCGACTGGTTCCCCGACCTTGAAGACATCAAGGCCAAGATCACCCCGAACACCAAGGCCCTGGTGATCATCAACCCGAACAACCCGACCGGCGCGGTGTACTCCAAAGCGCTGCTGCAGGGCATGCTGGAGCTGGCCCGCCAGCACAACCTGGTGGTGTTCTCCGACGAGATCTACGACAAGATCCTGTACGACGAAGCCGTGCACATCAGCACCGCCTCGCTGGCCCCCGACCTGCTGTGCCTGACCTTCAACGGCCTGTCCAAGTCGTACCGGGTGGCGGGCTTCCGTTCCGGCTGGCTGATCATCTCCGGGCCCAAGCACCACGCGCAAAGCTACATCGAAGGCATCGACATGCTGGCCAACATGCGCCTGTGCGCCAACGTGCCGGCGCAGCATGCCATCCAGACCGCGCTGGGCGGTTACCAGAGCATCAACGACCTGGTGCTGCCGCCAGGCCGTTTGCTGGAGCAGCGCAACCGCACCTACGAGCTGCTCAACGACATCCCGGGCGTGAGCTGCGTGAAGCCGATGGGGGCGCTGTATGCGTTCCCGCGTATCGACCCGAAAGTGTGCCCGATTCTCAACGACGAGAAGTTCGCGCTTGACCTGCTGCTGTCGGAAAAGCTGCTGATCGTGCAGGGTACAGCGTTCAACTGGCCGTGGCCGGACCACTTCCGCGTGGTGACCTTGCCGCGGGTGGATGACCTGGAAGCGGCGATTGGCCGGATCGGCAATTTCCTGAAGGGCTATTCGCAGTAGGGTTCGGGGGGGGGAGCGAGAGGGTTCGACGGGGGGTTGGTGGTGGCGCGGATATCGAGCGCCGCCCGCGCGGCGCATCGCGGATAAATCCGCTCCTACATTTGTTGCAACGTGGCCATGCCTGTGTGGCCATGGTTGTCAGCGGTTTGCAAGACTCAAGACATGCACCAAGGCAGGCGACCATGGCGCAACAGGTTCGGCACGTTGCAACAAATGTAGGAGCGGATTTATCCGCGATGCGCCGCGCGGGCGGCGCTCGATCTCATAGGCGCTGCAAATGTTTCGGCGAACACCTGCGGCGCTCGGTCTCACAGACGCCGCAATTCTATAGGCGAACACCATTTCTTACATCCTGCAACGCTCTATCCCACAGCCCCCGCGCCATCCTCTGCCATACTCCGCCGTACACAGTTTGAAATAGTCGCCCGATTGAATCGGCGCGGCTGGCCCCTTATATACCCCGCAGTAAGCGACAATTCATCCGTCAGGAGAACGTAACAACCATGATGCGCATTCTGTTGTTTGTGGCCACCAACCTCGCGGTGGTGCTGGTTGCAAGCATTACCCTGAGCCTGTTCGGTTTCAACGGGTTCATGGCGGCCAACGGGGTCGACCTGAACCTCAGCAGCCTGCTGGTGTTCTGCGCCGTGTTCGGCTTTGCCGGCTCCCTGGTCTCGCTGTTCATCTCCAAGTGGATGGCGAAGATGACCACCGGCACCCAGATCATCAGCCAGCCGCGCACCCGCCACGAGCAGTGGCTGCTGCAAACGGTCGAAGAGCTGTCCCGTGAAGCCGGCATCAAAATGCCCGAGGTGGGTATCTTCCCGGCGTACGAGGCCAACGCCTTCGCCACCGGCTGGAACCGCAACGACGCGCTGGTGGCCGTGTCCCAGGGCCTGCTGGAGCGCTTCTCGCCCGATGAAGTGCGTGCGGTGCTGGCCCACGAAATCGGCCACGTGGCCAACG
Organism: Pseudomonas sp. LLC-1; assembly: GCF_002992185.1. NCBI lineage: Bacteria > Pseudomonadati > Pseudomonadota > Gammaproteobacteria > Pseudomonadales > Pseudomonadaceae > Pseudomonas > Pseudomonas sp. LLC-1. The sequence goes on from NZ_LUVY01000003.1 coordinate 70,449, forward strand.
GCGACATGGTCACCCTGGCGCTGGTGCAGGGCGTGGTGAACACCTTCGTGATGTTCTTCGCCCGCATCATCGGCAACTTCGTCGACAAGGTCATCTTCAAGAACGAAGAAGGCCAGGGCATTGCCTACTACGTGGCGACCATCGTTGCCGAGCTGATCCTGGGTATCCTGGCCAGCATGATCGTGATGTGGTTCTCGCGCCGCCGCGAATACCGCGCCGACGAAGCCGGTGCACAACTGGCCGGTACTTCCGCCATGATCGGCGCCCTGCAGCGCCTGCGCGTGGAGCAAGGCCTGCCGGTGCACATGCCTGACACCATGAAGGCCTTCGGCATCAACGGCGGCCTGAAGCACGGCCTGGCCGGGCTGCTGATGAGCCACCCGCCACTGGAAGACCGTATCGAAGCCCTGCGCCGCCGCGGTTGATCCACCTGGCAATGCAAAAAAGGGCGACTTCGGTCGCCCTTTTTTGCGTTTGCCTGTACCGGCCTCTTCGCGGGCAAGCCCGCTCCCACAGGTACTCCACAGCTTTCAAAGGCTATGCAGTACCTGTGGGAGCGGGCTTGCCCGCGAAAGGGCCGGCGAAGGCTACGCATCTGTCAGCGGATAATGCGGTACACCCGCTCCAACAAACTCGAAACCCCGGCCTGCGAAAATTTCGGGCTTTCCTGTATAAGCTCCACAGCCCCCAGCTCGTCCACCTGCCACCTGGCAAACCCCTGCCGCACCTCTTCATCCCCCACCGAAAACGGCGGCCCGTCCAGCAGCGCCTGGTCATAATCCAGCGTCACCAGCAGCCCCCGACAGCTCATCGGCAACGATGCAGACAAAGCCTCCATGTACTTCGCACGCATCTGCGGCGGCAGCGCAATCAGCGCAGCCCGATCATAAAGCCCCACGCAATCGCTAATGTCCTGCGCGCGCAATGCGAAGAAATCGCCACACCACAGCTCGACGTCACCCTGGCGCCATACCTCGAATGCGCCTTGCTGACGCACCTCGGGTTCAAGCCCATGCTCACGGAAAAAATCCTCCACCGCCCGCCGCGACAGCTCCACGCCCAACACGCGATACCCCTGCCCCGCCAGCCAGGCCAGGTCCAGGCTTTTGCCGCACAGCGGCACCAGCACGCGGCTGCCTGGCGCCAGGCCCAGTGCTGGCCAATGCGCTTGCAGATAAGGATTGACCTGCCCCTGGTGAAAACCGATCTGGTTGTCGGCCCATCGTTTGTGCCAGAACGCTGGCTCCATGGTTGCTCCTTGTTTATCGAGTAAACCGATAGAAAACGCGTAAAACTTGCGATGGATATCGATCAGTTTCTGATCGAAGATGAGTGCATCTTAACCTTCAGGACCTCGCCATGCTGCCCAGCCTGTTCATCTCCCATGGTTCCCCTATGCTCGCCCTGCACCCCGGTGCCAGCGGGCCGGCCCTGGTCGGGCTGGCCAACAGCCTGCCAAGGCCGAAGGCCATCGTGGTGGTGTCGGCGCACTGGGAAAGCCGTGAACTGCTGGTGACCAGCAGCGCGCAACCCGAAACCTGGCATGACTTCTACGGCTTCCCGCCGGCGTTGTACGCCGTGCAGTACCCGGCGCCGGGCGAGCCTGCGCTGGCTGCCAAGGTAAGCGAACGGCTCACGAACGCCGGCCTGCCGGCCCGGCTGGATGCGCAACGGCCGTTCGACCACGGCGCCTGGGTGCCGCTGTCGCTGATGTACCCGGATGCGAGCATTCCGGTGGTGCAGGTATCGCTGCCCAGCCGCATGGGGCCGGCGCTGCAGGTGAAGGTAGGCCAGGCGCTGGCGGGGCTGCGTGGCGAAGGTGTGCTGCTGATCGGGTCGGGCAGCATCACCCATAACCTGGGCGAGCTGGACTGGCACGCCGGGCCGGATGTGATCGAGCCCTGGGCGCTGGCGTTCAGGGATTGGGTGGTGGAGCGGTTGCAGGCAGATGACCAGGCAGCGCTGCTGGATTACCGGCAGCAGGCGCCGTATGCGGTGCGCAACCATCCCAGTGATGAGCATTTGCTGCCGTTGTTCTTTGCCTTGGGGGCTGAGGGCAAGTTTGGGGTGGTGTACCAAGGGTTCACCTTAGGGGCGCTAGGGATGGACATTTATCGGTTCGACTGACGATAGCCGGGGGCGCTTTGCGCCCCTTTCGCGACACGAGGCCGCTCCTACAATGGATCGCGTACCCCTGTAGGAGCGGCCTTGTGTCGCGATGGGCTGCAAAGCAGCCCCAAAATCCCACAGGCAAAAAAAATCCCCAGCCAAGGCCGGGGATTTTTTCATTGCGCCAGGATCAATCCTCGCGATAGCGACGCAGCTTCAGCTGCTTGCCAGCCACGCGGGTGTCCTTGAGCTTGGACAGCAGCTTCTCCAGGCCATCTTCCGGCAGCTCGACCAGGCTGAAGCTGTCGCGCACCTGAATACGACCGATGGCGTCACGGGCCAGGCCACCTTCGTTGAGGATCGCACCCAGCAGGTTCTTGGCAGCGATGCCGTCACGGGCACCCAGGGCAGTACGGCAACGCACACGGCCTTCGGCCAGCGGCATCGGCGCACGGCGCTCACGGTCGCCACGGTCTGGGCGCTCGCCACGCTCACCGCGCTCGGTACGCTCGCCACGCGGGGCAAAGCTAGGCACCAGCGGCTGCTCACGCTCTACCGCTGCCAGGTCCAGCGCCTGGCCATTGGTGGCCTTGCGCAGCAGGGCCGAAGCCAGGGCACGGGCACTGCAACCCAGGTCGGTGGTCAGGCGGTCGAACAGGTCGCCGTGGGTGGCTTCGGCTTCGGCTACCAGCGGCGCCAGGCTCGAAGTCAGCTTCTTGATGCGGGCATCCAGCACGGCCTGGGCATTCGGCAGGCGGGCTTCCGCTACCTTCTGACCGGTCACACGCTCGATCACCTGCAGCATGCGGCGCTCACGCGGAGTGACCAGCAGCAGCGCACGGCCATCGCGACCGGCACGGCCGGTACGACCGATACGGTGTACGTAGGACTCCGGGTCGTACGGCATGTCAACGTTGAACACGTGAGTGATGCGCGGTACGTCCAGACCACGTGCAGCGACGTCGGTGGCGACGACGATGTCCAGGCGGCCATCCTTGAGCGAGTCGATCACGCGCTCACGCTGGTTCTGGGCGATGTCGCCGTTCAGCGCGGCAGCCTTGTAGCCCTTGGCTTCCAGCGCGGCGGCCAGGTCCAGGGTGGCTTGCTTGGTGCGCACGAAGGCGATCAGCGCGTCGAACTCTTCCACTTCCAGCAGACGCAGCACAGCCGGGATCTTCTGGTCGGCGTGGACCATCAGGTGGGCCTGCTCGATCGCGGTAACGGTCTGGGTCTTGCTCTGGATCTTGACGTGCTTGGGCTCACGCAGGTGGCGCTCGGCGATCGAACGGATCGACGAAGGCAGGGTTGCGGAGAACAGTACGGTCTGACGGGTAGCCGGGATTGCGTCGAAGATCACTTCGAGGTCGTCCATGAAGCCCAGCTTCAGCATCTCGTCGGCTTCGTCCAGTACCAGGTACTGCACGGTCGACAGGACTTTTTCGTCACGACGCAGGTGGTCACACAGGCGGCCCGGGGTGGCCACCACGATTTGCGCGCCGTTGCGGATTGCACGCAGCTGTGGGCCCATCGGGGCACCACCGTACACGGCAACCACGTTCACGCCTGGCATCTGCTTGGCGTAGGTTTCGAAAGCGGTAGCAACTTGCAGCGCCAACTCACGGGTTGGCGCCAGGATCAGGGCTTGCGGTTCGCGCTTGCTCACATCGATCTTGTTGAGGATCGGCAGGGCGAAGGCAGCGGTCTTGCCGGTGCCCGTCTGCGCCTGGCCGATCATGTCGTGACCGGCGAGGATGATCGGGATCGATTGTTGCTGAATGGCGGACGGCTCTTCGTAGCCGGTCGCCAGAACGGCAGCAACAATATTCGGATTAAGATCGAGAGCGGCGAAGCCGCCGGTTTCCTGGGTCATGGGTCTGCCTCTAGGTGCATCCGCAAAGACCCATGCTCCAAAGCTGCACATGCCTTGAAAGACCGTCAGGTCACCCAGGCAGCTTTGGCGGCGGGGATTTGCGAAAACGATTGAAAAAGAAAACGTGGGAAGGTCCGCCTAGCGGACGTGCAGCCGAAGCTGGACTCGGAGGATTTGCACCACCTGATTTTGAGGTCCGCTAAAAGACCGGCGCGTACTATACCCGAAATCGTGCGGGGACGTGAGGAATATTTTCGCAGTGAAAGGCCATTGTCGGGCCATCAGTTAGCGGGAGCTGAATCGTTATTTCCCTGAAGACTGACGCGGTCAGGTAGCCGGCCGAATCTCGCGGATCAGCCCCTCAAGGCTATACCCCAACCGCGGTGCCAGCGCCTCGGCACGCGCCCGCAACCCTTCCAGGTCCAGCGATTGTTCCAGATCAGCCGGCACCAGCAAGATCACATTGCCCTCCTTCACCGGCAGCTCCCAGTAATGCCGGTGGTACAACCCACGCAGCAACGCCGCACCCAGCGGCTTGCCATCATCGGTGGCCCACTGGTTGATCACCAGCCAACCGCCCGGGTTCAGCTGCTGCTGGCAGTTCTCCAGGAAGTTCCACGCCAGGTGCCCCACGCCCGGCCCGTGGTCGGTGTACAGGTCGACGAACAGCAGGTCAGCCTTCTCCGCCGTGGGCAGCAACTCCAGGGCATCGCCGATGCGCACATACAGCCGAGGGTCGTCATCCAGCCCCAGGTACTCCATGGCCAGGCGCGGCACGTCCGGGCGCAGTTCGATGGCTTCGATGTCTTCCAGCGGCAGGAACTTCATGCAGGCCTGGGTCAGCGTGCCGGCACCCAGGCCAAGAAACAGCGCGCTCTCGGGCTGTTCGTGGCACAGCGCCCCCACCAGCATGGCGCGGGTGTAGTCGTACTCCAGCCAACTCGGGTCGGCCGTGAACACACAGCTTTGCTCGATGGCATCACCGAATTCCAGAAAGCGGTAGTCGTCTACTTCGTACACGCTGATGACGCCAAACGCGTCCTCTACCCGTGCCAGTAGCCGCTCTTCCCGTTCCGCCGTCATGCTTACCACCCGCCCGCGCAAAAACGCGCATTGTCCGTCAACACCCTCGATGCAACAAGCGCAGCGCCAACTGTTACCATGGCCCATAGCCTACAACCGACAAGACCGAGCCCGAGATGAACCAACCGTGGAGCCCTGACAGCTGGCGCGCCCTGCCGATCCAGCAGCAACCGACCTACCCCGACGCCGCGCACTTGCTGAAGGTTGAACAAACCCTGGCCAGCTATCCGCCGCTGGTGTTCGCGGGCGAGGCACGCGAGCTGCGCCGCCAGTTTGCCGAGGTGACCGAAGGGCGCGCCTTCCTGCTGCAGGGAGGCGACTGCGCAGAGAGCTTCGCCGAGTTCTCGGCGGCGAAAATCCGCGACACCTTCAAGGTGCTGCTGCAAATGGCAATCGTGATGACCTTTGCCGCCGGCTGCCCGGTGGTCAAGGTAGGCCGCATGGCCGGCCAGTTTGCCAAGCCGCGCTCCTCGGGCGATGAAACCATCGGCGATATCACCCTGCCCGCCTACCGTGGCGACATCGTCAACGGCATCGGTTTCGATGCCAAAAGCCGCATCCCCGACCCGGATCGCCTGCTGCAGGCCTACCACCAGGCCACCGCCAGCCTCAACCTGCTGCGCGCCTTTGCCCAGGGCGGCTTTGCCGACCTGCACCAGGTGCACAAGTGGAACCTGGACTTCATTGCCAACTCGGCGCTGGCAGACAAGTACCACCAGCTGGCCAACCGCATCGACGAAACCCTGGCGTTCATGCGCGCCTGTGGCCTGGACAGCGCGCCACAACTGCGTGAAACCAGCTTCTTCACGGCCCACGAAGCACTGCTGCTGAACTACGAAGAAGCCTTCGTGCGCCAGGACAGCCTGACCGGCGACTACTACGACTGCTCGGCGCACATGCTGTGGATCGGCGACCGCACCCGTCAACTGGACGGTGCCCATGTGGAGTTCCTGCGTGGGGTGCACAACCCGATCGGGGTCAAGGTCGGCCCCAGCATGAACCCTGAAGAGCTGATCCGCCTGATCGACACGCTCAACCCGGCCAACGACCCCGGGCGCCTGAACCTGATCGTGCGTATGGGCGCGAGCAAGGTTGGCGACCACCTGCCGGGGCTGATCCGCACCGTCGAACGCGAGGGGCGAAAGGTGCTGTGGAGCTCGGACCCGATGCACGGCAATACCATCAAGGCCAGCACCGGCTACAAGACCCGCGACTTTGCGCAGATCCTGGATGAAGTGAAGCAGTTCTTCCAGGTACACCAGGCCGAGGGCAGCCATGCCGGCGGCATTCATATCGAGATGACCGGGCAGAACGTCACCGAATGCATCGGCGGCGCCCGGCCGATCACTGAAGATGCGTTGTCTGACCGGTATCACACCCATTGTGACCCACGGATGAATGCCGATCAGTCGCTGGAGCTGGCATTCCTGATTGCCGAAACGCTCAAACAGGTGCGGCGCTGAGTAACGCCAGGCGCAACTGGCTGCCCTCCGTGCGCGGGCAGTTCAGTTGCACGCTCGCCAACCCGAGCCAGTTGGCAAGGCGCAGCAGGTTGCCGGCCAGGGCCTGGTAACCCTGCTCGTCCAGCCCCGGCGGCTCGACATGCACGGCATGCACCGCCAGCCGGCCCTGGGCACGCTCGGCGCGCAGGTCCACCCGCGCGGCGATGCGTTCGCGGTACAGAAACGGCAGCACGTAGTAGCCGTACACCCGCTTATGTACCGGGGTGTAGATTTCAAGGCGGTAGCGGAAGTCGAACAGGCGTTCGGTGCGGTTACGCTCCCAGACCAGTGAGTCGAACGGCGACAGCAGCGCGCTGGCTTCGATGCACCGGGGGATGCGCGGCGTGCCGGCGCAGTAAGCAGGTTGCTTCCACCCCTGCACCTCAACCGTTTGCAAACGGCCGTCGGCCACCAGTTCGGCCAGCGCCGCCTTGCCTTGCCCGGGTTCCAGGCGGAAGTAGTCACGCAGGTCGCGTTCGGTGGCCACACCCAGGGCAGCAGCTGCGTGCAGCATCAAACCCTGATGCGCCTCGGCCTCCCGGGGCAATGGTTGGTCAAGAACCGCCCGGGGCAGAACCTTGTCCGGTACATCGTAGAGCCGCTCGAAACCACGCCGGCCCGCCACGGTCACTTCGCCGGCAGCGAACAGCCACTCCAGCGCGTGCTTTTCCTCGCTCCAGTCCCACCATGGCCCGGCCCGTTCCTCACGGGTAGACAAGCTGCCTGCGCCAAGGGCGCCTTGCTCACGGACGGCGGCCAGCACACGGGCGATCACGTCCTGGCGTTCACGGCCAAACTGCGCCAGCTGGCGGTAGATGCCTCGGCCATCGGCGGCATGCGCCATGCGCCAGCGCAGCAGCGGGTACAGGCTCATCGGCAGCAATGACGCTTCGTGTCCCCAGTACTCGAACAACTGCCGCTGACGGCCTTGGCCCCAGGCGAGTTGATCGAGGGTCGCTGGCGAGTAGTCGCCCAGGCGCGAGAACAGAGGCAGGTAGTGCGAGCGGACCAGGGCGTTGACCGAATCGATCTGCAACACACCCAGGCGATGCAACATGCGCTTGAGGGCCGCCAGGCTTGGGGCGGCTTCCGGCGGCTTGCCGAAACCTTGGGCAGAAAGTGCCAGACGACGGGCCTGGTTGATGGACAGCTGGAGGGGCAAGCTTGAACTCCTTGTTGTTGCTGTTCCGGCCCTTTCGCGGACAAGCCCGCGAAAGGGCCAGTAAACCCACCGACAAACGTAGCCTATTTTCGCAGCGGGTCATCCCAGAAAGGCCGCTCGGCCTCTTGCTGGATATCCGCCCGGCTCAGCCCCAAATCATGCAAGGTAGCATCGCTGAGGGCGGCCAGTTCTCGCCGCTGGCGGTACAACTCCAGCCAGCGCACCGGCCGCTGCAGGGCCACATGCCACAGGTGGTTCAGGGAGAAGGCAGGTTGCTGGATGCTGCTGACATGACCTTTCATCGTGAAGCCCTCCGTGTTGGATGGCCTCAGTCTCGCGCCGGGCTTAAGATCAATCCAACGAATGTTTCTGATGCTATGCATCTCGGAGATTGATGCAATGTCCCAGTACCAGAGCCTCGATGCAGACGTGCTGCGCACCTTCGTCGCCATCGCCGAGCAAGGCGGTTTCACCCGCGCCGGTGAGGTGGTCAACCGCACCCAGTCGGCGGTGAGCATGCAAATGAAACGCCTGGAAGAAGACATTCTGCAGCGTCAGCTGTTCGAGCGTGACGGCCGCCAGGTCAGGCTCACCGCCGAAGGCCAGGTGTTGTTGGGCTATGCCCGGCGCATCCTCAAGCTGCATGGCGAGGTGTTCAATACCTTGCGCATGCCGCACATGGTCGGGATGGTGCGCATCGGCACGCCAGACGACTACGCCATGCGCTTTCTGCCAAACATTCTGTCGAGCTTTGCCCAGGCCTACCCGCTGGTGCAGGTGGAAGTGCATTGCGACTCGTCCAAACAGCTGATGCTGCGCCAGGACCTGGACCTGACCATCGTCACGCGCGAGCCGGGCAACGAGGTTGGCCAGTTGTTGCGCCAGGAACGCCTGGTGTGGGCCGCCGCCGAAGGCTTTTGCCCGCAAGAGCAGCGGCCGATGCCTGTGGCGCTGTTCAATACCGACTGCTTCTGCCGAGCCTGGACGTGCAATGCACTGGAAGCGCAGGGCATCGACTACCGCATCGCCTATACCAGCCCCAGCCTGGCGGCGATCTTTGCCATTGTCACGGCGGGCTTGGCGGTAACGGCGCAATTGCAGAGCCTGATTGGCGGGAACATCCGCATCCTGGGCGAACAGGACGGGTTGCCGCAGCTGCCCATGGCCAATGTGATGCTGTTGCGCAACACCCAGACCCAGTCCCCCATCACCGACTGCATGGCCGATTACATCGTCGAAGGGTTCAAGTAATTGGGGGCCGTTTTGCGGCCCCACAATCTCAAAGTTCAAACCCGAGCATCACCGCACACACCACCAAAAACACACAGAACATCGCCCGCAATACCTTCTCGGGCAGCGCATGGGCCAACTTCACCCCCCAGCTGATACTGAGCAAACCGCCCACCGCCAGTGGAATCCCCACGCCCCAATCAACACTATGGTGCACGCCATAGGTCACCAGCGTGACCAAGGTGCTCGGCGCCGCCAGCGCCAGCGACAACCCCTGAGCCACCACCTGGGTGGTGCCAAACACACTGGTCAGGATCGGCGTCGCCACCACCGCCCCGCCGACACCGAACAACCCGCCCATGGTGCCGGCAAAGCTGCCCAGCACGCCCAGCCACGGCCAGGCATAGCGCAGTTCGGCACTCGGCGGCGACACTTTCATGAACATCCGTGCCACGTTCCACACCGCCAGCGCTACCAGAAAGCCGACAAAACCCAGGCGCATGGAATGCGCATCCAGCCCCACTGCCCAGATCGACCCCAGCCAGGCAAACAGGAAGCTGCACGCCGACAGCGGCACGGCATGGCGCAGCTCGATGCGGTTGCGCTGGTGATACCGCCACAGCGCCAGCAGCACGTTCGGCACCACCATCACCAGCGCCGTACCCTGCGCCAGTTGCTGGTCCAGGCCGAACAGCACGCCCAGCGCCGGAATGGCGATCAGCCCGCCGCCAATGCCGAACAGGCCCCCCATGGTGCCCAGGGCAGCGCCCAGCACGATATACAACAACCACTCGATCATCAGGGCCTCGTCCGCCTGTACAGATATTGCGAGCATGCTAACGATTGCGGGCTGGCGGGGAAACGCACAGCAGCGCACAATGGCTGTGCGCATTTCGCAAAAGCAAGGCAACCATGAGCCCCGATGCCCTCACCGACCAGCTGAGCCTGTTCCTCGATGTGCTGGAGACCGGCAGTTTTTCAGCCGCTGCCCGCCGCCATCCGCTGACCCCGTCTGCGGTGGCCCGACGCATCGACAACCTGGAAACCGCCGTGGGCAGCCGTCTGTTCACCCGCAGCACCCACGCCGTGCGCGCCACCCCTGCGGGCAATGCGTTTGCCGAACGGGCCAGGCGCATCATCGAGGAACTGCGCCTGGCCCGTGCCGAAGCGGTATCGCTGAGCAACGCACCGGAAGGGCTGATCCGCATCGACGCCCCCGCCGCGTTCGGCCGCCGCCATCTTGCACCGGCCATCGCCGACTTCCTGGTGGCCTACCCTGGCCTGGACGTGCAACTGCGCCTGATCGACAGCTTCGTTGACCTGCATGGCAGCCACCTGGGCGAGGTCGACCTGGTACTGCGTGCCGGTCCCCTGGCCGACACCCGCCTGGTCGCTACGCCGCTGGCCTACATGGTACGCATCGCCTGCGCCAGCCCGGCTTATCTGGCCAGCCGAGGCATCCCTACCTGCCCCAGCGAACTGCCCGGGCACGACGGCCTGGACTGGGACGGCCTGGCACCGCCGTTCGCCTGGCGCTTCAACGTAGCCGGGCAAACCCGCCTGTACCGCCCCGCGCGCATGCGCATGGCCGCCAACAATGCAGAAACCCTGCTGTTCGGCGCCCTCGCCGGCCTGGGTGTTGCCCACCTGCCCACCTGGCTGATCAGCGAATACCTTTTGCGCGGCGAACTGGTCCCGCTGTTTTGCGATGGCGGCCTGCCCGAAGCCGAAACCAGCGGTATTTATGCGCTACGCCTGGAACACAAAACGAACTCTCGCAGCCGTTTGCTGCTCGAATTCCTCAAGAGCCGCTTCAGCCCGGTTCCCCCCTGGGACCTGGCCTTGCGCAGTGAACTGCGCGAGTAATGCGCGCACTAATGATCAGCGAGCCAGAATTCCCCATTATTGCCTTCAAGGACCTGCATGAACGCCGACACCCAAGCCTCCTGTGACGAGCTGCTGCTGGACAACCAGGTCTGCTTTGCCCTGCACTCAACCTCGTTGCTGATGACCAAGGTCTACAAACCGCTGCTGCAGGCCTTGGGCCTGACCTACCCACAGTACCTGGCCATGCTCGTGCTGTGGGAGCGCGACGGCCTGACCGTGGGCGAGATCAGCCAGCACCTGCTCACCGACCCGGGCTCGCTGACCCCGCTGCTCAAGCGCCTTGAAAGCGAAGGCCTTCTGCAACGCAACCGCAGCCGCGAGGACGAACGGGTGGTGATGGTGCAACTGACCGACAAGGGCCGTGCCCTGCAACAGCAGGCCAAAGAGGTGCCTCAGTGCATCCTCAAGGCCAGTGGGTACAGCCTGGCGCAGCTGCAACAACTGCAGGCCGACCTGCTGAACCTGCGCGAGAACCTGCAAAAAAACCTCTGAAAGCTATGCTGTGCAGTGGCCGTTCGGATGAGCGGTGACGATTTATCTTGCGCACAAACTAATTGCGCGCTAATTTAAATCCCACACCAACCCGCGCCCTCCTGCAAACGGGAGCGCACAGCACATTAGCGAGGCTCAAGATGCAAAAGGTCACTCCGCTGTACATCGCAGAAGCTACCTCTACCGGTGGGCGCGACGGCAAATCCAAGTCCAGCGACGGTAAGCTGGTCGTCAGCCTGAGCACCCCCAAGGAACTGGGCGGCGCCGGCGGTGACGGCACCAACCCCGAGCAGATGTTCGCCGCCGGTTACTCGGCCTGCTTCATTGGCGCCCTCAAATTTGTAGCCGGGCAAGAGAAAAAAGCCCTGCCGGCCGATGCATCGATCACCGCCAAGGTGGGTATCGGCCAGATCCCGGGTGGTTTCGGCCTGGACATCGACCTGCACATCAACCTGCCGGGCCTGGCCCAGGCCGACGCCGAAGGGCTGGTGGAAAAAGCGCACAAGGTGTGCCCGTACTCCAACGCTACCCGCGGCAATGTGGATGTACGCCTGCACGTGACCGTGTAAATCACAGGCACAAAAAAACCCGGCCAAGGCCGGGTTTTTGCGTTTCACAAGAAGAATTACTTCTTGGAGCGGCCTTTGAAGCTGTTGTCGCGAGTGTCGATGTCGATCCACTCGTCGATCTGGATGAAGTCGGCAACCTGGATCTCGGTACCGTTCTTCAGTTTGGCAGGCTTCATGACCTTGCCCGAGGTGTCGCCGCGAGCAGCGTTCTCGGTGTAGACAACCTGACGGCTGATGGTGGTCGGCAGTTCAACCGATACCAGGCGGCCTTCGAAGAACACGGCTTCGCAGATGTCTTCCATGCCTTCTTCGATGTACGGCAGAACGGCGTCGATGTCTTCGGCGTTCAGTTCGTACATGGTGTAGTCGGTGGTGTCCATGAAGGTGTACGAGTCACCGCTGATGAACGACAGGGTCGCTTCTTTGCGATCCAGGATCACGTCGTCCAGCTTGTCGTCCGCACCGTATACGGTTTCGGTCTTGTAGCCGGTCAGCAGGTTCTTCAGCTTGGTCTTCATGATCGCGCTGTTACGGCCCGACTTGGTGAACTCAGCTTTTTGAACCAGCCACGGGTCGTTGTCGATCCGCAGGACGGTACCGGGTTTCAGTTCTTTACCAGTTTTCATTACGAAGTATCCGAATCTGGATGGATTTATAAAAATCGAGGCCGCGTATCATAGCGAATTTCGGTAAAAGTGTACTAGCGCTGTGGCAAGGTCCGGCTGAGCGGCCTGTTGCGCAGCCCAACGCCGGGCATGCTGCTGCAGTTCTGGCCAATGCTGACGGGCCGCCCGCCAGGCCTGGCCCATGTCGAAATCCATGTTCCAGGCACGCCATAGGCCCAGCAGTGCGGCATCGGCATCGTCTGACAGGCCGCGTCGATAATGCCCGAGAAACGCTTCGAGCTTTTCCCAGTGGGCGTTTTCGTCCTGTACGTAGATGTGCCACAGCATCGGTTGCCCGGCCCACTGTGCACGCACGAACGAGTCTTCGCCGCGCACGGCGTTGAAATCACAGCTCCACAGCAGCCGGTCGTAGTCGTCCTGGCTGACGAAAGGCAGCACCTGCACGGTCAGTGCCCCTCGTTTGCGCACGCTGCCCACGGGTAGCGGCGCCTCGCCAAGCCACTGGCTGAGCCCCGCGACAACGCGCCCCTGCGGCACCAGCAGGTGACAAGGCTGCTCGCTTGTGGCCAGGGCATCAAGCCAGTTGCCCAGCTGCGGGTTTTCGTAGGCGAACAGCGAAACCAGCAACGCCCCTGCTTCGGGATTTACACCAAGCCCCTGCAAGAAGGCCTGCCTTGCCCCCTGCTGGAACGCGTCACGCCGCGCCAGCAGCGAGCCCTCGCGCAGCAGTCCACCCGTCTTCTCGGTAAAGCCGGGGAAGAAAAACACCTTGCGCAGGCCATTGGGCTGCGGCGACGGCAAGCCATGGCAGCCCTCCACCCAGTCCTCGGCACTGAGGTATTCCAGGTTCAGCCACAGCGGCGGCGTGGCGCAGGCACGCATGGCCTCCACATAAGGTGCCGGCAACTGGCAGGCAAATGCGCCGATCACCACATCAGCCGGATCCACCGGCAACCAGGCTGCCGGCCATTGGCGCACGTCCACACCCTGCTGCCACTGTTGCGTAGCAGTGGCATCGGCGCCGGGGCACATGGGCGTGAAGGCGTTCAGGTCATCCACCCACAGGCGCACCGCCAGGCCATGCTCAGCCACCAGCTGCCGAGCCAGGCGCCAGGTCACGCCAATATCGCCGTAGTTGTCGACGACACTGCAGAAGATGTCCCAGGTGGCTTTCATGCGCCCCTCCCGTACCGGTGCAAAAACCGCGAATTCTGCGCATAAATTGTCGCCGACAAAAGCACCTGCGCGGAAAAATGCCCAAGTGCATGCGACAATGCACCCCGACCGACCTTGCCAGGAGGCTGCCATGCCCCGCCAGCGTGAACTGAAAATCACCCTCAAGCCGTTGCCGTTGATCCTGTGCGTTGCCTTTGGCCTTTGGCTGGGCGCGGTGGCCATCGTGGCGAGCGCCTGGCTAGCCCTGTCGGTGTGGCCGCAGCAGGTACAGCCGCTGGCCCAGGCCCTGCCCCCCAGCGTCTACCCGCCAGCAGCGGCGCCGGCAGCAGCCCCGCCAGCGGATGCCCAGGCCGAGATGTTCGACCGCTACAAGGACATCCTGCACAAGCAGGAACAGCAACAGGCCGCCGAAGCCGCCCAAGGCAACCCGCGCAACCTCAACAGCCCCAAGTGCCAGTTCTGGCTGCAGCAGAACCGCACCGCCCCCACCGACAAAAGCCAGGCCAATGTGCTGGAGTTCTGTTACTGACCATGGACAAGCCCCACCTGCTGGCGCAGATCGTCGCCATCCTCACGCATGATCTGGACGTGCTGACCCGTGCGGCGCAAACCGCCTACGAGGCCGCCACCGCCGAAGAGAACATCGCCGAGAACAAGTACGACACCCTGGGCCTGGAAGCCTCGTACCTGGCCACCGGCCAGGCCCGGCGCAGTGCAGAGATTCGCCAGGCCCTGCTGATCTACCAGCAACTACTGCTGCGCGACTATGACCCCGCACGCGGTGTGCAGGTGAGCAACCTGGTGACACTGGAGGATGAGGATGGCGGGCAGCGGCGGGTGTTCATCGGCCCTGAAGCGGCAGGGCTGAAAATTGGCGAGGGGGATGGGTTGGTAACTGTAATTACCCCGCGCTCGCCGCTTGGGCAGCAACTGATGGGCAAGCGTGTGGATGATGAGGTAAGCGTGGGGGCGCAGACATTGTTCATTACGGGTATTGCCTGACCGGGCCCTATCGCCGGCAAGCCAGCTCCCACAGGATTACCACAGGCCTGAATGCTGTGCGGTCTCTGTGGGAGCTGGCTTGCCGGCGATAGGGCCAGTATGGGCAATACAAATCTAATGGTCTTGCAAGGCATCAAACCGCCCCGCCAACCCCTGCTCGGCAAACTTCTCCACCACAAAATCGATGAACGCCCGGGTTTTGCCCGGCAACAGCTTGTGCTCGGCGAAATACAGGCTGATGTGCCCGTCGTCCACATACCAGTCCGGCAACACCCGCCGCAGCCGCCCACCCTGCAGGTAGGGCACGGCAAACGGCAGGCTCACCAGGGCAATCCCCAGCCCCTGCTCGGCCACCGCGCACGCCGCATCCGAATCGCTCATGGTCATCGCCTGGCGCAGTTGCAACGGCTGTTGCGCCTGCCAGCGGCTGGTCAACGGCCACGAACGCACCCGCCCGGTCTGCGGTGAGCGGATCAGGATGCCGTCGTGCCGCTGCAGCACCTCTGGGTCTGCAATCGGCGCATGCCGTTCAAGATACACCGGCGCCGCCACCAACACCCGGTGCGCAGGCGTCAGCTTGCGCGCCACCACCCCCGGCGGCAGTTCAAAACCACCGCCAATCGCCGCATCGAACCCTTGGCCAATCAAGTCGACCTGGCGGTTGTCGAAATGCCAGTCCGGGGTAATGGCCGGGTAACGGCGCAAAAACTCACTCAGCAACGGCAACACGTACAAGCGCCCGAACACCGTACCCATACTTACCCGCAACAGCCCGGCCGGCTGGCCTTCGGCGCTGGCCAGGTTGGCCACGGCGTACTGGATAGTGCGGAAGCTGTCACTGACCTCACCGAGAAAACGCTGCCCCGCTTCGGTCAAAGTCAGCTTGCGGGTACTACGCTGGAACAACCGCACCCCCAGGCGCGCCTCCAGCTGGGCCACATGCTTGCCCACAGCGGCCGGGGTAATGCTCAGGCGCCTGGCAGCCTCGGCAAAGCTGCCGACCTCGGCACTGCGGATGAAGCACTCCAACGCGTTGAACGATTCCATGGCCATGATTGGCAACCAAAGGTTTACTCTGCTGATAGTGATTGCCATCTTATCAGCAGGTAATCGAGCGCCGATACTGCGCCCATCCAAGGCATTCCGGCCTGGCTTCCAGCAGGAGATCAGCATGTCCAAGCAACTTACACTCGAAGGCAAAGTGGCCCTGGTACAGGGCGGTTCCCGTGGCATTGGTGCGGCCATCGTGCGGCGCCTGGCCCGCGAGGGCGCACACGTGGCCTTTACCTATGTCAGCTCTGCCGGCCCGGCAGAAGCACTGGCCCAGGAAATTATCGAAAACGGCGGCAAGGCCCTGGCCCTGCGGGCCGACAGTGCCGATGCAGCAGCCGTGCAGCTGGCGGTGGATGACGCCGTGAAGGCCTTCGGCCGGCTGGATATCCTGGTCAACAATGCCGGCGTGCTGGCGGTGGCACCGGTAGCCGAATTCGACCTGGCCGACTTCGACCGCATGCTGGCGGTGAATGTACGCAGCGTGTTCGTCGCCAGCCAGGCCGCCGCACGCTACATGGGCCAGGGCGGGCGCATCATCAACATCGGTAGCACCAACGCCGAACGCATGCCGTTTGCCGGTGGCGCACCCTATGCCATGAGCAAGTCGGCGCTGGTTGGCCTGACCCGCGGCATGGCCCGCGACCTGGGGCCGCAAGGCATTACCGTGAACAACGTGCAGCCAGGGCCGGTGGACACCGACATGAACCCGGCCAGCGGCGAGTTTGCCGAGAGCCTGATCCCGCTGATGGCGATTGGGCGCTATGGCGAGGCGGATGAGATTGCCAGCTTTGTGGCTTACCTGGCGGGGCCGGAGGCGGGGTACATCACCGGGGCCAGTTTGACTGTGGATGGTGGGTTTGCTGCCTGATTGAAAGGTCGCCTGTGCCGGCCCCTTCGCGGGCTTGCCCGCTCCCACAGGGAAATCACAAGGCTTGAGGGCAGTGATATCCCTGTGGGAGCGGGCAAGCCCGCGAAGAGGCCGGCACAGGTTCAACCTATCTGCGCCCCTCTACACCGCACAATAGATTGATGTCATGCCCGACACTTCCCGATAATCCCCCTTTTCCTCTGCCCGCCGCGAGCCACGCATGACCTCCCCCACTCTCAGCCGCGCCCTGATCCTGCTGATGGCCACCGCCACCGGCCTGGCCGTGGCCAGCAATTACTACGCCCAACCGCTGCTGCACAGCATCGCCCAGCAGTTCGGCCTGAGCACTGCCAGCGCCGGTAGCATCGTCATTGCCGCACAGCTCAGTTATGGCGCCGGCCTGTTGTTGCTCGCGCCGCTGGGTGACCTGTTCGAGCAGCGCCGGCTGATCACCGTAATGACCGCTATTTCCACGCTGGGCCTTGTCATCAGCGCCTGTGCGCCGAGCCTTCCCTGGCTGATTCTGGGCACGGCGCTGACCGGGCTGTTCTCGGTGGTGGCGCAGATCCTGGTCCCCATGGCCGCGACCCTGAGCGAGCCACATCAGCGCGGCCGTGCGGTCGGCACGCTGATGAGCGGCCTGCTGCTGGGCATCCTGCTGGCGCGCACCGCAGCCGGCTTCATGGCCGAACTGGGCGGCTGGCGTAGCATCTATGTGCTGGCCGCCGTGTTGATGGCGATTACCGCCCTGGCCCTGTACCGTAGCTTGCCACAGCACCACAGCCATGCCGGGCTGAAGTACCCGGCGCTGATCGCTTCGGTGTTCCGCCTGTTCTTCGAAGAGCCCGTGCTGCGCCTGCGTTCACTGCTTGGGCTGCTGGCGTTCAGCCTGTTCGCACTGTTCTGGACACCGCTGGCGTTTCTGCTCGCACAAGGCCCCTACCACTATTCGGACGCCGTGATCGGCCTGTTCGGCCTGGCTGGTGCGGCGGGTGCGCTGTCGGCCAACTGGGCCGGGCGGCTGGCCGACCGTGGCAAAGGCTCGCTGGGTACCACTGTGGGCCTGGTCGTATTGCTGCTGTCGTGGGTGCCGCTGGGGTTTGCCCAGCAGTCGCTGCTGGCCTTGCTACTGGGCGTGTTGATGCTCGACCTGGCAGTGCAACTGGTGCACGTGAGCAACCAGAACGCAGTGATTGCCCTGCGGCCCGAGGCACGCACGCGGCTGAATGCCGGGTACATCACCTGCTACTTCATTGGCGGGGCGCTGGGGTCGCTGCTGGGCACACAGTTGTTCCAGCACCAGGGCTGGATGGGCATTGTGGTAGCAGGCCTGGTGATAGGCGGGCTGGCGCTGCTGGCGTGGGGACTGGCCAATCGAAAGGCCGCTTGATTGACACAGGGGCGACATCGCACCGCACTACCCTCCGTCGTATTGGCGTTGACTTGCCTGCCCGGGCAGCGCTCAGTAGGCGCTGGTCAATGCCCTTTCCCTGACAGGACGACTTTATGACAAGACTCACGGTGCAATCCGGCGATTTCTTGCAAGGTGAAGGCGAGTATCGCAACGGATCGCTCACACTCAAGACCCCGCGCAGCCCCTCCCCGGGCGAGCGGATTTCACTCGCGCGCATCAGCGACCTCAGGCTGGCCAGCCTGGAATCAAGCCGCAGCCTAGGCAGCGCCCTGGGCTGGGGTGTGGCCGGCGCTCTGGTGGCGGGCCCGGTAGGGTTGCTGGCCGGGCTGTGGCTGGGTGGCAAGGAGGAAGAAGCCACCTTCCTGGCCACCTTCAAGGATGGGCGCAAGCTCATGGCGATAACCGACGGCAAAACCTGGTCAAAGATCGATGACAGCTGGCGGCAGCACAAGCGGCCCGCCAACCAGGACTGAATATCGCGGGGCCCGGATCGTTTTATGCAGAAGGCGGCTGTTAAGATGCCGCCTTTTTCATGGTCGGAGCCCCCGCATGCCACCGCATCACCCCCGTCTTCCCCTGAGCCTGCTCAGCCTGGGCCTGGCCCTGCATTGCCCCCATGCGCTTGCCGAAGACAGCGTGGTGCTGGCGCCGCTGCAGGTGTCCGACACCTATGCCAACGATGGCTACCAGGCACGCCAGGCCGCGGTGGGTGGCTTGCAGCCCGCGCCCTTGCTCGATACGCCCGCCTCGGTCAGCGTATTCACCCAGCAACTGCTGGAAGACCGCCAGGTGCGCAAGCTCAGCGAAGTGCTGCAAAGTGACGCCTCGGTTGGCGAAAGCTATGCCCCCATCGGCTACTACGAAAACTTCAATGTGCGCGGCTTCGAGCTGAATGCCGCCAGCAGCTACCGCATCAATGGCCAGACCATCGCCGGCGAGCAGAACGTGGCCCTGGAGAACAAGCAGCAGGTGGAATTGCTCAAGGGCCTGTCAGGGCTGCAGAGCGGCGTGTCGGAGCCGGGCGGCCTGATCAACTACGTGACCAAGCGTGCCGAAGACGTGCGCAGCATCACCGTATCGACCAACGAGCAAGGCGAACGCTACCTGGCCACCGACCTGGGCGGCTGGTTCGGCAGCGAAAAACAGTTTGGCCTGCGCGCCAACCTGGCCCATGAAGACATCCGCTCCTACGTCGACCACGCTGACGGCAAGCGCGACTTCGCCTCGCTGGCGTTCGACTGGCAGATCAACCCGGATGCCACCCTGCAGCTGGATGCCGAATACCAGCACCGCGAACAGCGCTCGGTGCCGGGCTACCAATTACTGGGCGGCACCGAAGTGCCCCACGGCATCGACCCGGATGACCGCCTGGCCTACCAGGATTGGGCCAAACCGGTGCAGAACGACTCGCTGAACCTGGGCGGGCGCTTCGAGTATCGCTTCAACGAGGCCTGGACCGGCACCTTGAGTGCCTCGCGCAGCAAGGTGGTGATCGACGACTACAGCGCGTTTGCCTGGGGAAGCGAAGATGGCTGGCAGTCTCATTTCAGCCCGGAAGGTGACTACGACATCTATGACTTTCGCAGCCCTGACGACACCCGGCGCGTCGATGAGGCACAGGCGATGGTCAACGGACGGTTTGACGTTGCCGGTATCAGCCATGAGTTGACCATGGGTACCAGCGCTCAACGTCGGACGCTGGATCAACGCCCTTACTACAACGAACTTCTGGAGCTCCCCGGGAATATCTACACAGGTTCCCCAGCTCAACCACCTTCCGACAAACCCGTTGGCGCCAGCGAGCGCCGCCTGGACAGCCGCCAGTATGGCCTGTTCGTCAGCGACCGCATCAGTTTCAACGAGCAATGGCAAACCGTATTGGGCGCCCGCGAAGTGCGCCTGGATGAAAAGACCTGGGACGAGAACGGTGTTGCCGGGCGCCATACCCGCCAATACGCGTTACTGCCCAATGCTGCGGTTATCTACAAGCCGCAGCCGAATACCACGGTATACGCCAGCTATTCCAAAGGCCTGTCGGCCGGCGGCACAGCGCCGTGGTTTGCGCTGAACAAATTCGAAATCCTTGCCCCCACGACCTCCCACCAACTGGAACTGGGCCTGAAGCACGATTGGCAAGGTGTGAGCTTCAGCGCCGCGCTGTTCCAGATCCGCCAGGCCTACCAGTACGCACGCCCGGACGGCGCCGGTAACTTCACCTATGTGCAGCAAGGCCAGCAGAAAAACACTGGCCTGGAACTGGGCGCCAGCGGCTGGGTGACCCACAACCTGCAGGTGCAAGCCAGCGCTGCGGCCATTCGGGCGCGGGTGCAAAACAGCGGCACCGAGGCCTATGAAGGCCATCAGGCGATCAACGTGCCCAGGTTCCGGGCAGCGCTGCAGGCAGAATACACACTACCGGTGCCAGGCCTGGCGTTGCTGGGCGGGGCGCGCTACAGCGCCAGCAAGTCTGCGAGCCAGGCGGGGAACGTGGAGGTTGGCGGCTATGCGGTACTCGATCTTGGCAGCCGCTACCGGACGCGTATTGCCGGGTATGACACGGTGCTACGGCTGACCGTTGATAACGTGTTCGACAAACGCTACTGGCGTGATGTAGGGGATTACCTGGGGGATAACTACCTGTTCCAGGGGGCGCCACGTACGGCTCGGCTGTCGGCTTCGGTCAGCTTCTAGATTAGAAGCGCACCAAAGCCAACCTGCATCACCGAAGGCATCATTCCTGGCGGAAGGGCAACATCCCCCGTGCCTCCTCGGCATACCCCCTTACCCCTTCCCGCTCCTGCGCCAGGAAATCCTCCACCGCCCGCCGCAACCCGGGGTGCAGCAGGTAATGCCACGACCGCGTCAACACCGGCTCGAACCCGCGTATCAGCTTGTGCTCCCCCTGCGCCCCGGCATCGAAACGCTGGTAGCCCTCGGCAATGGCAAAGTCCATGCCCTGGTAGAAACACGTCTCGAAATGCAACCGGTCGAATTCATCCAGGCAGCCCCAGTAACGACCAAACAGGCTGTCGCCCCCCACCAGGCTCAGCGCCATCGCCACATCGCGCCCACCCTGACGCGCCATCACCACCCGCACAGCCTCGGGCATGCGCTCGGCCAGCAGGCTGAAAAATGCGCGGGTCAGGTAGGGGGCACGGCGGCGCACCGCATAGGTGTTGGCGTAGCACAGGAAGACGAAATCCCACTGCGCCTCGTCCAGCTCATCGCCACGGTACCAGCGAAAATCAATGCCCTGCCCGGCCACCTGCTCACGCTCCTTGCGCATCTGCTTGCGCTTGCGCGAACTCAGGCTGTCGAGAAAGTCCTGAAAGTCCCTGTAGCCCCGGTTGCGCCAATGGAACTGACAACCAAGGCGCTCCATCCAGCCCGGCAGGCCTGCCAGCTGTGTGTCCAGTGCCGGGTCGGTGAAGTTGATGTGCGCACCGGATAACCCGCCCTTGCCAAGGTACTCGGGCAGGGCCTGCAGCATCATCAAACCGTCGGCAGGGTCCGCCGCCAACAGGCGTGGGCCGCTGACCGGGCTGAACGGTACTGCCCCCAGCAGCTTGGGGTAGTAGGCAATACCTGCCCGTTCACAGGCATCGGCCCAGCCATGGTCGAAAACGTACTCGCCAAACGAATGCCACTTGCGGTAAGCCGGCAACAACGCCCTCACCTGCCCGTCACGCTCCAGCACCAGGTGCTCGGCAGCCCATCCCGTGCTGCGCTGCACGCTGCCGCTGTCCTCCATCGCACTGAGGAAGGCATGGCGCAGGAACGGTTGGCCTGCTGGCACCAGGGCGTCCCAGGTGGCCGCCGGAAGATCACGCAAATGGGCAAGGCTGTACAGGCTGGTCACGGTTTCGGCTCGCTGTGTGAAGGCCTTCAGTATCCTCAAGGAAGGCCCGGCACTCAAATGACGAACGCCGGGCTGATCCTTTTATTCTCAATTACTTAACCGCAGTGCCACTAATTAGACATTAATCTGTCATTGGCCCCCGCAATACTTGCGCCTGTTTTCCGGAACCTCAGAACCTGTCTAGTCAGGCCCTTTCCGAAGACATGCCAACGCAGGGGCAGGCGCTTGAGCCTCCCCCATTTTTTTCAGTAGGGAGAACCTTATGCGTCTTGTTTCTACACTTACCGGAGTGAGCCTCACCGGCATGATGCTGGCTCTGAGCGCCCCGGCCAGTGCTGCTGTCGACGCCAAGCTGCTCGAAATGCTCCGCGCCAACGGCTCGATCAACCAGGCGCAGTACAACGAACTGCAGGGCGACCTGGCAAAAGAAACCAAGGAAAGGGCCGACCAGAAAGCTCAATCTGAACGGATGAGCAACTTCGAACAGAAAGTGGCATGGGCCGCCAAGACCCAGATCAAGGGTGATGTGCGCCTGCGTTACGAAGACGTCAACGTTGACAACCCGATCTCCCGCAGCGGCAACCAGGACCGTGAGCGCGTGCGTGCCCGTGTCGGCTTCTACAGCGAGATCAACCCGCAGGTTGACGCTGGCGTGCGTGTGGCCACCGGCAGCAGCGCCGATGCCCGTTCGACCAACCAGAGCCTGGACAACTACTTCGAGAAGAAATCGCTGTGGGTCGACCTGGCCTACCTCGACTGGCACCCGACTGCCGTACCTAACCTGCACCTGATCGGCGGCAAGATGATGCAGCCATGGGTGAGCATGGGCGACATCATCTGGGACAGCGACATCAACCCGGAAGGCGTGGCAGCTACCTACAAGACCAACCTCGGCCCGGCCGAAGTGTTCGGCAGCATCGGCCACTACAACCTGAAGGACAACGTCGACGGCGACGGCGTGCAGTTCAAGCACGACGCGCAACTGTACGCGGCCCAGCTGGGTACCAAGTTCAACGCGGCTGACACCGTCAAGGTTACCGTTGGCGGCAGCGTATACGGCTACGACAACGACAAGGCCTCGGCTGCTCTGCGCTCGCTGGGCAACACCACCGACGAGTTCAACCTGGTTGAAGGCTTCGGTCAGGTCGATTTCACCGGTTTCGCCATTCCACTGTCGGCTTACGGCCAGTTCGTCAAGAACACCGAAAGCACCGATGGCAAGGACAAGGCCTGGCTGGCTGGTTTGAAGAGCAAGATCGGCGCCTGGAGCCTGGACTACAACTACCGCGACGTACAGCGTAACGGTGTTGTCAGCCTGTTCACCGACTCCGACTTCGGTAACGGCTTTACCGGTTCCCGTGGCCACAAGTTCAAGGTGGGTTACGAAATCGACAAGAACTTCGCCCTGGGCGCGGCCTACATGATGGCCAAGACCGACTACTCCAACCTGCCGAACAGCGATGCTGATGTAGACACGCTGCAGGTGGACCTGGAAGCCAAGTTCTAAGCAAAACCCTCCTCTGCTTCACCTGAAGCGGGAAATGCCGACCCCATCCGGCGTTTCCCGCTTTTTTTTTGCCTGTCAGCCTGTACCGGCCTCTTCGCAGGTAAACCCGCAAAGAGGCCGGTACAGGCTGACAGAGGATCAGCGCTTGCGCAGAATCACGCTACCAATCGAATACCCCGCACCAAACGAGCTCAATACGCCCAACGACCCCTTGGCCAGGTCATCCTGATACAGGTGGAAGGCAATCACCGACCCCGCCGAACTGGTGTTGGCGTAACGGTCCAGAATCACCGGTGCATCTTCCTCGGCCACTTCACGCCCCAGCAGCTTCTTGACGATCAGGTGGTTCATGCTGAGGTTGGCCTGGTGCAGCCAGAAGCGCTTCACATCGCTCGGTTGCAGGCCATTTTCCTGCAGGTGCTCACCGATCAGCTCGGCCACCTTCGGGCACACCTCACGGAACACCTTGCGGCCTTCCTGGATGAACAGCTTGTCTGCGGCGCCCTCGCCCTCTTCCGCTGCCCGGTTGAGGAAGCCGAAGTTGTTGCGGATGTTGTTGGAGAACTCGGTCCACAGCTTGGTGCTGACGATGTCGAACTGGTGCGCCGAGGTGGCCTTGTCGGCACGCTCAAGCAACACCGCGGTGGCGGCATCACCGAAAATGAAATGGCTGTCGCGGTCACGGAAGTTCAGGTGCCCGGTGCACACTTCCGGGTTGACCATCAGCACCGCACGCGCCTGGCCCAGGGCCACGCTGTTGGCGGCAGTCTGGATGCCGAAGGTGGCCGACGAGCAGGCCACGTTCATGTCGAAGGCAAAGCCCTGGATGCCCAGCGCCTGTTGCACTTCGATGGCGATGGCCGGGTACGGGCGCTGCAGGTTGGAGCAGGCGACGATCACGCCATCGACATCGGCAGCCGTGCGGCCGGCGCGCTCCAGGGCCTGGCGGGCAGCGGCCACGGCCATTTCGCAGAGCACCGAGGGCTCGTCGTTGGAACGCTCGGGCAGGCGTGGTTTCATGCGCTGCGGGTCGAGGATGCCGGCCTTGTCCATCACGAAGCGGCTCTTGATGCCCGAGGCCTTTTCGATAAAGGCCGCATCGGACAGCGGCGCTGCTTCAACTTCACCGCGCTCGATGGCAGCGGCGTTGTCCTGGTTGAACTGCTGCGACCAGGCGTTGAAGGAAGCCACCAGTTCTTCGTTGGAAATGCTCTGGGCCGGGGTGTACAGGCCGGTGCCGCTGATCACGACGTTATGCACGGTCGTTCCTCTGGTCAAAGGCCATCGCCACAGGGCGCTGGCTGGGAATATGACAATTTAGTGGCACTTTAGTACCAATTCAGGGGCGTACGTGCCCCCTGTGGGAGCGGGCTCGCCCGCGAAGGGCCGCAACGCGGCCCCAAACTCCCTGAAGTTTGCCACAAATCGGGCAGGTTAGCCTTCCACCTGGCTCCACTGTTTGCTCAATCTTTTGTCGGAAATCGGCACCTTTGTGCCCAACTGCTGGGCAAACAGCGACACCCGGTATTCCTCCAGCCACCAGCGGTACAACGTCAGTTGCTCATCGCGCTTGCCTTCCTGGGCATGCTTGTCGGCACGGGCCTTGTACTGTGCCCACAAATTGGCCAGCTCACCGCTCCATACCCGGTCCTTCTGCACCTGCGAACCCAGCTTCTCCAGGCGCAGTTCCACCGCCTTGAGGTAACGCGGCAGCTCCTTGAACCAAACCCCGGGCGTTTCACGCACAAAGCCCGGGTACACGAGGTTGCCCAACTGTTGCTTGATGTCGTTCAGCGCCACCGCCTGGCTCAGGTCGATCTTGCCCTTGAAGCGCTTCTGCAGCCCATGCCACAGCTTCAGCACCTCCAGCGTCTGGCGCGCCAGCCGCTCGGCATGTTCGGCCCAGCTGCCGCGCTTGCGCTCAGCCAGCCCGGCCAAGGCCGCACCATCACGCGGCAACGGCTGTTCGCCTTCAAGGATGCAGCTGTCCAGGCTGGCCAGCAGGATGTCTTCGACCAGTGCCTCGACCCGGCCCATTTCACGGTACAGCAGGCCAAGCTCGGTCAGGCCCGGCAGCTTGCCGCGCAGGTACTTGGCCGGCTCGGCCAGTTGCTGCAACAACAGGCGCTGCAGGGCGCGGCGGTGCTGGAACTCGGCTTCGGCCTGGGTCGAGAAGCGCCCTTCGCGCACGCTACCGCCCTCTTCCACCAACGCCGGGTACACGGTCATCGACAGGCCGGCAATCTTCTGCTGGGCAGTCTGCTTCACTTCGCTGAAAGCCTTGGCCTGCACCGGCTGCTCGCTCTTTTCAGTGCGCGGCACCGCCAGGGCAGCCTGGCTGGCAGCAGCAAAGCGCGCGGTCAGCTCGGCCAGGTCGCGGCCTTCGCCAAGGAACTTGCCCTGGCCGTCGACCACTTCGATGTTCATGCGCAGGTGGCCCTCGACCAGCTGGACCGACTCGTCCCAGGCCTCGTCGGACACCCGCGCACCCGTCATGCGCAGCAACTCCTGACCCAAGGCCTGCGGCAGTGCGCCCTGACCAAAAGTCATGCGCGCCAGCGAAGCCTTGACGAAGTCCGGCACCGGCACGAAGTTCTTGCGCAGGGCCTTGGGCAGGTTGCGTATCAGCGCCACGCACTTGGCTTCCAGCAGGCCTGGCACCAGCCATTCCAGGCGCTCGCCGGGCAGGCTTGGCAGCAACGGTGCCGGCACCCGCACGGTCACGCCGTCACGCGGGTGGCCGGGTTCGAAGTGGTAGCTCAGCGGCAGGCGCAGCTCGCCGACCTGCATGCTGTCGGGGTACTGCGCTGCAGTGACTTCGCTAGCCTCACGGGCCAGCACGTCTTCCTCACGCATGATCAGCAGGTTGGCGTCCTTCTGGCTGCCCATGCGGTACCAGCTGTCGAAGGTCGCGGTCTGGTGGATTTCCGCCGGCAGGCGCGCTTCGTAGAAGGCGTACAGCGTTTCCTCGTCAGCCAGGATGTCGCGCCGGCGGGCCTTGGCCTCCAGCTCGTCGAGTTCTTCGAGCAGGCGTTTGTTGGCCGCCAGGCACTTGGCCCTCGACTGTATTTCGCCACCCACCAGGCCCTCGCGGATGAACAGCTCACGCGAAGTGACCGGGTCGATCGGGCCAAAATGTACCGGACGGCGGCCGACCAGAATCAGGCCGTACAGGGTGATCTGCTCATAAGCCACCACCTGCCCGCGCTTCTTCTCCCAGTGCGGTTCGAAGTGGTTTTTCTTGACCAGATGGCCGGCCAGCGGCTCGATCCAGTCCGGCTCGATCTTGGCGACCATGCGCGCATACAGCTTGGTGGTCTCGACCAGTTCGGCGGCCATGACCCACTGCGGTCGCTTGCGCCCCAGGCCCGAAGACGGGTGCACCCAGAAACGCCGTTGACGCGCCCCCTGGTAGTCGCCCTCTTCGGTCTTCTGGCCGATCTGGCTGAGCAGGCCGCTGAGGATGGCCTTGTGCATCTTCTGGTAGTCGGACGGTTCCTTGTTCACCGTCAACTGCAGGTCACGGCAGATCAGCGCCAGCTGGCGGTGGGCATCGCGCCACTCACGCAGGCGCAAGTAATTCAGGAAATTCTTGCGGCACCAGTTACGCAGCGGGTTGGCCGTCAGCGCCTGGCGCTGTTCTTCAAAACCGCGCCACAGGTTGACCAGCGCGGCGAAGTCGGAGTCTACGTCCTTCCATTGCGCATGGGCCTGATCAGCCGCCTGCTGACGCTCTGGCGGGCGCTCGCGCGGGTCCTGCACCGACAGTGCGCTGGTAACGATCAGCACTTCCTGCAGGCTGCCCAGTCGGGCGCCTTCAAGCAGCATGCGGCCCAGCCGCGGGTCGATGGGCAGGCGCGCCAGTTGGCGGCCAATCGGGGTCAGCTGGTTTTCGCGGTTGACCGCCGACAGTTCCTGCAACAGGTTGAAGCCATCGCTGATGGCCTTGCCATCCGGCGGCTCGATGAACGGGAACGCATCGATCGCGCCCAGGCGCAGGTGCAACATCTGCAGGATCACCGCCGCCAGGTTGGTGCGCAGAATCTCCGGGTCGGTAAACGCCGGCCGGCTGTTGAAGTCCTCTTCGCTGTACAGACGTACGCAAATGCCCGGCTCGACCCGGCCGCAACGGCCTTTACGCTGGTTGGCGCTGGCTTGGGACACAGCTTCGATGGGCAGGCGCTGCACTTTGGCGCGGTAGCTGTAGCGGCTGATGCGTGCGATGCCGGTGTCGATCACGTAGCGGATGCCCGGCACGGTCAGCGAGGTTTCGGCCACGTTGGTGGCCAGCACCACGCGGCGCCCGGTGTGCGGCTGGAAGATGCGCTGTTGCTCGGCCGGCGACAGGCGTGCGTACAGCGGCAAAATCTCGGTGTGGCGCAACTGCGCCTTGCGCAGGATTTCAGCGGCATCGCGGATTTCCCGCTCGCCGGGCAGGAAGATCAGCACATCGCCCGGGCCTTTGCCTTCACTGCGTTCGTGGTGCGCCAGCTCATCCAGGGTGGCGAGGATGGCCTGGTCGACGGTGAGGTCGTCCTCGATCTGGTTGCCTTCCTCGTCCTGCTCGCTGGTGAGCGGGCGGTACCAGGTTTCCACCGGGAAGGTACGCCCGGACACCTCGATGATCGGCGCGCCATCGAAGTGTTTGGAAAAGCGTTCCAGGTCGATGGTGGCCGACGTGATGATCAGTTTCAGGTCCGGCCGGCGATGCAGCAGTGTCTTCAGGTAGCCGAGCAGGAAGTCGATGTTCAGGCTGCGTTCGTGGGCTTCGTCGACGATGATCGTGTCGTAGCGCTCAAGAAAGCGGTCGTGCTGGGTTTCGGCCAGCAGGATGCCATCGGTCATCAGTTTGACCAGGGTATTGGCATCGCTCTGGTCTTCGAAACGTACCTGGTAACCGACCAGCCCGCCCAGCGGAGTGCCCAGTTCTTCGGCAACCCGCGCGGCCACGCTGCGCGCGGCGATCCGGCGCGGCTGGGTGTGGGCGATCAGGCCATGGCTGCCACGGCCCAGTTCCAGGCAAATCTTCGGCAACTGGGTGGTCTTGCCCGAACCGGTTTCGCCGGCGATCACCAGCACCTGGTTTTCGGCCAGGGCCTTCTTGATTTCGTCACGCTTGGCGGCGATCGGCAGGTTGTCGTCGTAGCGCACGGTCGGCACGCTCTGCTGACGTGCAGTGACCTGGGCGCAGGACGCCTGGACCTTTTCCACCCACTGCGAAAGCTTCGCCTCGTCGGGGCGCTTGCGCAGTTCGTGCAGTTGCCGGCGCAGACGATGGCGGTCGGCAATCATGGCGTGGTCGAGGTTTTGCAGCAGTTTGTCGATGGCGTGGTCAGTCATGGGGCTTTTTAGTGATGCAGGTGAGCCTGCTTTTTCATGATCGGCATTCGGAAAGTCGGGCGATTGTCGCAGATTTGCCGATTCTCTGCTGCTTGCACAATCCCTGTGGGAGCGGCCTTGTGTCGCGAAAGGGCCGCGCAGCGGCCCCAGCAATCTCTGCACTGAAGCTAATAACCTGGGGCCGCTTTGCGGCCCTTTCGCGACACAAGGCCGCTCCCACATTGAACGAGTTGCCTTCCGGATAATGTTTAGCCAACCGCGATGTAAAGGTTGCCATTCACTGCTTTAATCAACCTTACGCCGCATGTGAGTATCAAAAGCATGACTCCCGCCCAGCCCATCGCCCCACCGTCTTCCCGCCCTTCGCTACCGAAGGCCCGGAGCCGTGCCGGGGAAAATCCGCTGGTGCACATCATCCTCGCCTTCTGGGCACTGTGGCACTGCCGCCACGCGCGCCCACCGGACTGCTCGCTCACGCCTTTGTGACCAAACCCGGCCATCGTCTGGCCGTTTGACTCAACCGGACCGCGCTTTTTGCGCGAATGTCCTGTGCGCTTGTGAGCGAATTCATCATGCACTTTGCACCTGTAGAGCAGGCTACCCGTTTCCTGGCTGACAACCCCGATATCGAGTTGTTCGAGCTGTTCATCCTCGACGCCAACGGCGTACCACGCGGCAAGCTGCTGCACCGTGATGAACTGTTGGCCGTGTACCAGACCGGCCGGCCGCTGCCCAGCACTATCCTTGGCCTGACCCTGAACGGCGACGACGTGGAAAACTCGGGCCTGGTGTGGGACGTGGGCGACATCGACTGCCGCGCCTACCCACTCGAAGGCAGCCTGGTGCGCCTGCCCTGGCGCCGGGTGCCGACCGCCGCGGTACAGGTCAGCATGCACCCGAGCGAAGGCCTGCCAGCCAGCATCGCCGACCCGCGCCATGTGCTGCTACGCACCATCGAAGCGCTGAAAGCCGACGGCTACCACCCGGTGATGGCCTGCGAACTGGAGTTCTATCTGCTCGACCAGAAGCGTGACGCCCAGGGCCGCCCGCAACCGGCGCTGGACAATGATGGCGGCCGCCCGCGCAGCACCCAGGTCTATGGCCTGCGTGAACTGGAACAGATCGAACCGTTCCTCGCCGACCTGTACGCCGCCTGCAAGGCGCAGGGCATCCCGGCGCGCACTGCGATTTCCGAGTACGCCCCCGGCCAGGTGGAAATTACCCTCGAACACGGCGACGCCCTGCAGGCAATGGACCAGGCCGTGCGCTACAAGCGCTTGGTCAAGGGCGTGGCCCACGCCCACGGCATGCAGGCCTGCTTCATGGCCAAGCCGTTTGCCAACCTGGCCGGCACCGGCATGCACATGCACCTGAGCCTGGCCGACAGCACGGGCAACAACCTGTTCGCCAGTGAAGACAAGGCCGGCACCCCGCTGCTGCGCCAGGCCGTGGCGGGCATGCTGCGCCACCTGCGCGACTCGCTGCTGCTGTTTTGCCCCAATGCCAACTCGTTCCGCCGCTTCCAGGCCAACAGCTATGCGCCGCTGGCGCCGACCTGGGGCGTGGACAACCGCACCGTGAGCCTGCGCGTGCCCGGCGGCCCGGCCAACAGCCGGCATGTAGAGCACCGCATTTGCGGCGCCGACGCCAACCCTTACCTGGCTGCCGCAGCGATCCTCGCCGCCAGCCATCGCGGCATCCGCGAACAGCTGGACCCAGGCGCACCGGTGGAAGGCAACGGCTATGCCCAAGCCACCGAGCACCTGCCCACCGACTGGCTGACCGCCCTCGATGCCCTGCAGCATTCCCATTGGGCTCGCGAAGCCTTGGGCGCCGACTTCCTTGGCGTGTACCTGAAGGTAAAGCGTGCCGAGTACCGCCAGTTCATGGCCGAAGTCAGCGAGCAGGACTGGCGCTGGTACCTGCACCAGGCCTGAGCCCCTACCTAACAAGGAACACCCATGAACGCAGCATTGAACAAAGGCCCGGCGCAGCGTGCGCCGTCCTATTACACCGCCTCCCTCAACGACCACACCGAGTACCCGCAGCTCAAGGGCACGGTGCAGGTGGATGTGGCCATCATCGGCGGCGGCTTTACCGGCGTGGCCACAGCGGTGGAGCTGGCCGAGCGTGGCCTGAAGGTGGCCATCGTCGAAACCAACCGCATCGGCTGGGGCGCCAGCGGACGCAATGGTGGCCAGGTCACCGGCAGCCTGTCGGGTGATGAGGCCATGCGCTCGCAGATGCGCAACCACCTGGGTGGCGAAGTCGACGACTTCATCTGGCACCTGCGCTGGCGCGGTCACCAGGTGATCGAGCAGCGCGTGGCGCGCTATGGCATCGACTGCGACCTCAAGCGCGGCCACCTGCATGCGGCAATGAAACCTTCGCACATGGACGAACTGCGCGCCTTCGAGGCCGAGGCCCGCCGCCGTGGCATGGGCGAGCAGGTGCAATTGCTGGACCGTGCGGCAGTGGCGGAGCACCTGCAAAGCCCGCTGTACCTGGGCGCACTGAAAAACCTGCGCAACCTGCACCTGCACCCGCTCAACCTGTGCCTGGGTGAAGCCCGTGCGGCCCACAGCCTGGGTGCACTGATCTTCGAGAATTCCGAGGTGCTGGACATCGTTCACGGCCCGCGCCCGGCAGTGGTCACTGCCCATGGCCGGGTCGAAGCGCGCCAGGTAATGCTGGCCGGCGATGTGTATCACAAGCTGGAAAAGCGCCAGCTCAAAGGCAAGATCTTCCCGGCCATGGGCGGCATCGTCACCACCGCGCCGCTGGGTGAGCTGGCCGAGCAGATCAACCCGCAGGACCTGGCTGTATACGACTGCCGCTTCGTGCTCGACTACTACCGCCTGACCGCCGACAAACGCCTGCTGTTTGGTGGCGGCGCCAATTACTCGGGCAAGGACTCACGCGATATCGAAGGCGAACTGCGCCCGTGCATCGAACGCACCTTCCCGGCGCTCAAGGGCGTGCCGATCGAGTTCCAGTGGAGCTGTGCCATGGGCATCGTGGTCAACCGCATTCCGCAGTTGGGCAAGCTGTCGGACAACGTGTGGTATTGCCAGGGTTACTCGGGGCATGGCATTGCTACCAGCCACATCATGGGCGAGATCATGGCCGAGGCGTTGACCGGGACGCTGGAGAAGTTCGACACCTTCGCGCAGTGCAAGCATGTGCGGGTGCCGATGGGGGACTTGCTGGGGAACCCGCTGCTGGCGGCGGGGATGTGGTACTACCAGATGCTTGAAAAGCTGCGCTAAAGCATTCGCGGGCACGCCCGCTCCCACAGTTACAGCGCAGCCCTCTGGCTCAGCGCGATACCTGTGGGAGCGGGCGTGCCCGCGAAGAGACCAGTGAGATCTATCAGGCGATCTTCTTCAGGCCCTGCTTCTTCAGCTCTTCATCACGCAACTCGCGACGCAGGATCTTGCCCACGTTGGTAGTTGGCAACAAATCACGGAACTCGATCTGGCGCGGTACCTTGTAGCCGGTAACGTTGGCACGCATGTGCTCCATCACCTGCTCCTTGGTCAGGGTCATGCCCGGCTTGACCACGATGAAAACCTTGATCACTTCACCCGACTTCTCGTCCGGCACGCCAATGGCCGCGCACTGCAACACGCCCGGCAAGGCCGCCAGCACATCTTCCAGTTCGTTGGGGTAC
Source organism: Pseudomonas sp. LLC-1 (assembly GCF_002992185.1). Lineage (NCBI taxonomy): Bacteria > Pseudomonadati > Pseudomonadota > Gammaproteobacteria > Pseudomonadales > Pseudomonadaceae > Pseudomonas > Pseudomonas sp. LLC-1. The sequence goes on from NZ_LUVY01000003.1 coordinate 102,871, forward strand.
ACGTTGAAGCCCGAGACCAGGATCATGTCCTTCTTGCGATCGACAATGCGCATGTAGCCGTCCGCCTGGATCAGGGCGATGTCACCGGTTTTCAGCCAGCCTTCGCTGTCGAGGATTTCGGCGGTGGCGTCTTCGCGCTGCCAGTAGCCCTTCATCACCTGCGGGCCCTTGACGCACAGCTCGCCCACTTCACCCAACGGCAACTCGTTGCCGGCGTCGTCGATGATCTTGCACAGGGTCGAAGGCACCGGAATACCGATGGTACCCACCTGGTTGGCCTCTGCCGGGTTCACCGCCGCCACCGGGCTGGTTTCGGTCATGCCGTAGCCTTCGCAGATGGCGCAGCCGGTAACGGCCTTCCAGCGTTCGGCCACGCTCAGTTGCAAGGCCATGCCGCCAGACAGGGTGATTTTCAGCGCCGAAAAGTCCAGGGCGCGGAACGCCTCGTTGTTGCACAGGGCAACGAACAGGGTGTTGAGGCCGACAAAGCCGCTGAACTTCCACTTGCCCAGTTCCTTGACCATGGCCGGCAGGTCACGCGGGTTGCTGATCAGCACGTTGTGGTTGCCGATCAGCATCATCGCCATGCAATGGAAGGTAAAGGCATAGATGTGGTACAGCGGCAGCGGCGTGATCAGGATTTCGCAGCCTTCGTGCAGGTTGGAGCCCATCAGCGCCCGGCACTGCAGCATGTTGGCCACCAGGTTGCGGTGGGTCAGCATCGCCCCCTTCGCCACGCCCGTGGTGCCGCCGGTGTACTGCAGCACCGCCACGTCGTTGGCCTGCGGGTTGGCCTCGGTTACCGGCTGGCCCTTGCCCAATGCCAACGCGTCGTTGAAGCGTATGGCACGCGGCAGGTTGTAGGCCGGTACCATCTTCTTCACGTACTTGATCACGCTGTTGATCAGCAAGCGCTTGAGCGGCGGCAGCAGGTCGGCCACTTCGGTGACGATAACGTGCTTGACCTGGGTCTTGGGCACCACCTTTTCAGCCAGGTGGGCCATGTTGGCCAGACACACCAGGGCCTTGGCGCCGGAGTCGTTGAACTGGTGTTCCATCTCCCGCACGGTGTACAGCGGGTTGGTGTTGACCACGATCAGCCCGGCACGCATGGCACCGAATACCGCGACCGGGTATTGCAGGACATTGGGCAGTTGCACGGCAATGCGGTCACCCGGCTTGAGGTCGGTATGCTGCTGCAGCCAGGCCGCAAACGCCCCCGACAGCGCATACAACTCGCCATAAGTGATAGTCTTGCCCAGGTTGCTAAAGGCCGGTTTGTCGGCAAAGCGTTGGCAGGATTGCTTGAGTACTGCCTGGATATTGGGGAATTCGTCAGGATTGATTTCCGCCGTAATCCCGGCTGGGTACTTATCCTTCCAAAAATGTTCGATCATGGAAGCCCACTCCTTCAGCAACAGCGAAGTTCGATTGGCGCGTCGATGCGCTTATTATTGATATGAGACGGCGGTTCGTTGCAAACCGGATCGTCTGAAAGCGGGCCGAGAGTAACAGCTTTGCCTGGGGTCGCCTAGAGGCCAAAACAGGCCTTATAGTCACAAAAATGACTCAATGAACAATACAAGTCATTTTTAGAGTTTTTAACCAAAATGTCGCAGATCAGGCTGTAACAAGCCTGTTAGAGCCGTTTAAAGGCCTTCGCGGGCAAGCCCGCGAAGAAGCCTCCGGTATCAAGCTATGTCGCGCAGCTCCCGCCGCAAGATCTTGCCCACCGGCGTCATCGGCAACGACTCCCGCAGCACAATGTGCTTGGGCACCTTGTAGCCGGTAAAGTTGGCCTTGCAGTAGGCCTTGAGCTCGTCAACGCTCAGCCCTCCCTCACGCGGCACCACGAACAGCTTCACCGCCTCGCCGGAACGCTCGTCCGGCACACCGATGGCTGCACAGTTGGCGACCTTGGGGTGGCCCATCACCACATCCTCGATCTCGTTGGGGTAAACGTTGAAGCCCGAGACGATGATCATGTCCTTCTTGCGGTCGACAATGCGGGTAAAACCGTCCGGGTCGATCACCGCAATATCGCCGGTCTTGAACCAGCCGTCCGCATCCAGGGCCTGGGCCGTGGCGTCGGGCTGCTGCCAGTAGCCCTTCATCACTTGCGGGCCCTTGATGCACAACTCGCCCCGCTCGCCCAGCGGCATCTCGTTGCCGTC
>NZ_LUVY01000004.1:0-194143 GCF_002992185.1 Pseudomonas sp. LLC-1
GGTACCCGCCACCGGGATGCCCACCGTGCCCAGTCGGGCAAGCTTGCCATAGGGGTTGGTGCTTGCCACCGGCGAAGTTTCAGTCAGGCCGTAGCCTTCGACGATGCGGCAGCCGGTCAGGTCTTCCCAGCGTTCGGCGGTGGCCTTGACCAGCGCCGTGCCGCCGGAGTTGGTGACCTTCAGCGCCGAGAAGTCCAGCTGACGGAACCCCGGGTGATCCATCAGCGCAACGAACAAGGTATTCAGCCCCAGCAGTGCGGAGAAACGCCACTTGCCCAGCTCCTTGATGAAGCCCGGGATATCCCGTGGGTTGGTGATCAGCACGTTGTGGTTACCGGTGACCATCATGCACATGCAGTTCGCGGTAAAGGCATAGATGTGGTACAGCGGCAGCGGCGCGATCATCACCTCCTGCCCGTCCTTGAGCAGCTTCTGCCCGTCGGGGCCATGCTGCGAGAAGCAGGCCAGCACCTGCAGCATATTGGCCACCAGGTTGCCGTGGGTGAGCATCGCGCCTTTGGCCAAGCCGGTAGTACCGCCGGTGTATTGCAACACGGCGATGTCGTCCAGGCTCAGCGGCACCGGTTTGTGCGACAGCTCGCGCCCTTGGCGCAGCACCTGTTTGAACGATACCGCCTGGGGCAAGTGATAGGCCGGCACCATCTTCTTCACTTTGTCGACCACGGTGTTGATCAGCCAGCCTTTGGCGGTGGGCAGCAGGTCGCCCATCTTCGCCTCGATCAGGTATTCGATGCCGGTATCGGGCAACACCTCCTGCACACGCTTGCCGAACATGTTCAGGTACACCAGTGCGCGCGCGCCGCTGTCCTTGAACTGGTGGCGCATTTCGCGCTCGGTGTACAGCGGGTTGGTGTTGACCACGATCAGGCCGGCGCGCATGGCACCGAAGACGGCGATGGGATACTGCAGCACGTTGGGCATCTGCACTGCGATGCGGTCACCCGGTTTGAGGTCGGTGTGCTGCTGCAACCAGCCGGCGAAGGCGGCTGAATGGCGCTCCAGCTCGGCGTAGGTGAGGGTCACGCCCAGGTTGCTGAACGCCGGGCGGTCGGCAAAGCGCTTGCAAGAGCGCTCGAACACCTCGACGACCGAGGCGTAGGCATTGATGTCGATGGTGGAAGGCACGCCCGCCGGGCGCTTGTCATTCCAGAAGTCGGCTTGCATTTATTATTGTTCCTCTGCCTGGACCTGCACTGCGTCCTTTAGTCCATTACCTGATCGCCAGCCGGCGAAAAGGCGTTGATCCGACGTTAACAGGTAAGTCCAAGGTGGCATATACGCCAAGTGCCGCCATTAACATTGTGAATCTTATTTGTGCCCTTCCTGCAATCCGGCCGGTTGTGCATACACTGTTCGGGTACCTGTGCGCACAAGGACCCGCCATGCCTCACAACGCCTTCTGGCTACCCGCCAGCGAGCACTGCAGCCTGTATGTGCACCAATGGCTGCCGGCCAAACCGGTGAAAGCCGTGGTGCTGCTGGCCCATGGCATGGCCGAGCATGCCGGGCGCTACCAACGCCTTGGGCAGGCCTTGAGCGAGGCCGGCTTTGCCCTGTTCGCGGCCGACCAGCGCGGTCACGGGCGCACTGCCGAACAGGGCAGCCTCGGCCTGTTCGCCCGCGATCATGGCTGGAATGCCGTGGTCAACGACCTCGGCCGAGTGGCCCAGCACATCGGTCAGCAATACCCGTGCACGCCGCTGTTCCTGTTCGGCCACAGCATGGGCAGCTACATCGCCCAGGCCTACCTGCTGCACCACAGTGCCAGCCTGCACGGGGCCATCCTGAGTGGCTCCAACTACCAGCCGGCGACGCTTTACCGCGTGGCCCGGCAGATTGCCCGGCTGGAGGCCTGGCGTCAGGGGCCGTTGGGCAAAAGTGCACTGATCGAGTGGTTGTCGTTCGGCTCGTTCAACAAGGCTTTCAAGCCCAACCGCACGGCGTTCGACTGGCTTAGCCGCAACCCGGCCGAAGTCGACCTGTACGTCAACGACCCGTTGTGCGGCTTTCGTTGCAGCAACCAGCTGTGGCTCGACCTGTTACAAGGCTTGGCGCAGATCAGCCAGCCGAGTAACCTCGCGCAGATCGATCCGAACCTGCCGATGCTGGTGATCGGTGGTGAATGTGATCCCGTCAGTGCCGGCAAGCGTCTCACCCATCTGGCCGACGCCCTGCGCGCGACCGGCAATCGACATGTACAGCTGCGCGTCTATCCTGAGGCGCGGCACGAAGTGCTCAACGAAACCAACCGTGACGAGGTCACCGCCGATATTCTCGGCTGGCTTGAACAGGCGCTGGCCCTTGGCCGCCCTGTGCGCAGTGAATGATAGCCGCCCTCGCCCACCGCTTAAGGAAGCCCCGATGTCCCAGGTCACCAACACGCCTTACGAAGCCCTCGAAGTCGGCCAGAAGGCCGAATACAAGAAGTCTGTTGAAGAGCGCGACATCCAGCTGTTCGCCGCCATGTCCGGCGACCACAACCCGGTGCACCTGGACGCCGAGTTCGCCGCCAAGAGCATGTTCCGCGAGCGCATTGCCCATGGCATGTTCAGCGGCGCATTGATCAGTGCTGCAGTGGCCTGTACCCTGCCCGGCCCTGGCACCATCTACCTGGGCCAGAAAATGAGCTTCCAGAAGCCGGTGAAAATTGGCGACACCCTGACCGTGCGCCTGGAAATTCTTGAGAAGCTGCCGAAGTTCAAGGTGCGTATCGCCACCAATGTGTACAACCAGAACGATGAGCTGGTGGTCGAGGGTGAGGCCGAAATTCTGGCACCGCGCAAACAGCAGACTGTCGAGCTGGTGTCGCCGCCGAATTTTGTGGCCAGCTGAAGATTGATTTAGCCAGTACCGGCCCTTTCGCGGGTAAACCCGCTCCTACAGGGACCTCACCGCATTCAGCCTTGATGCAATCCTGTGGGAGCGGGTTTACCCGCGAAGAGGCCGGCACAGCAGGCATCACTCAACGGCTTGTAACCGCCGCTCGATATGCCTGCGCTCCGGCGCCTGCCGAGTCAAGGCCAGCGCCTGCCGCCACGCCGCTCGCGCCGCCTCCACCTGCCCTAACTGGTAGTGCAACTCCGCCCGCGCCACATGCGCCAGGTGATAGTCCAGCAGCTCCCCCCGCGCCAGAATCCCTTCGACCGCCCGCAAGCCAACCTCCGGCCCATCCCGCTTCGCCAGCGCCACCGCCCGGTTCAGCTCCACCACGGCTGACGGCCAATGCCGCTGCAACACGTCATAAAGCCCGACAATCTCCGCCCAGTCCGTCTCCGCTGCCGTCGATGCTTCGGCATGCACCGCAGCAATCGCCGCCTGCACGGTATAGGCCCCGAACGCGCGGCTTTGCAGCGCCTGGCGCACCAGCTCGCAGCCTTCGTCAATGCGTTGCCGGTCCCACAGGCTGCGGTCTTGCTGCTCCAGCACCACCAGGTTGCCCTGGGCATCGGTTCGCGCCTGCTGCCGCGACGCCTGCAGCAACATCAAGGCCAGCAGGCCGACCGCCTCCGGGTCGGGCAGCAACTGCACCAGCAGCCGCGCCAGGCGGATGGCTTCGTCACTCAATTCCTGCTGCAGCAGCGCCTCGCCCGATGACGCCGAATAGCCTTCGTTGAACACCAGATAGATAACCCGCAACACGCTCTCCAGCCGTTCGGGCAGTTCGTTCAGCTCCGGCACCTGGTACGGAATGCCGGCATCGCGAATCTTGGCTTTGGCGCGGACGATGCGCTGGGCAATGGTGGCCGGGCTTTGCAGGAAGGCGCGGGCAATCTGTTCAGTGGTCAGGTCGCAGACTTCGCGCAGGGTCAGCGGTACCTGGGCATCGGCGGACAGTGCCGGGTGGCAGCAGGTGAAGATCAGCCGCAAGCGGTCATCGGCCAGCAACTCTTCTTCGCTGGGGTCCTGTGCCTGCCCGTCGAGCAGCATGCTCAGGTCTGCCTGGGAGCGGTTAAAACGGGCGCGCCGGCGCAGCGCATCGATGGCCTTGAAGCGCCCGGTGGAAACCAGCCACGCCCTTGGGTTTTCGGGGATGCCGTCGCGCTGCCAACGCTCGACGGCGATGAAGAAAGCATCATGCATGGCCTCCTCGGCCAGGTCGAAATCACCCAGCAAGCGGATCAACGTTGCCAAAATGCGCCGCGACTCCCGCCGGTACACCGCCTCGACTTCGGTGCGCACTTGCGCCAGTGCCGCCATCAGTCGGGCATCCGCTGGGTCACCACCTCCACCAGGCGGTCCAGGCTTTCTCCCCAGCCCAGGTGAAAGCCCATCTCCTCATGGGCCCGGCAGTCGGCGGCATTCCAGTGCCAGGCGCGGGCGGTGTAGCGGGTTTTGCCTTGCTCCTCGTCAAAGCTGATCACGGCGGTCATGAAGGCCTTGTTCGAGGGCACCCAGCCGGGGCCGAAGGCATCGGTGAACACCAGCCGCCGTGGTGCGGCAATTTCCAGAAACACACCCTGGTTCGGGTACTCGCTGCCATCCGGCGCGCGCATCAGGGTGCGGAACAGGCCGCCGGCCCACAACTGCATCTCGCACTCCGGGGTGGTCATGCCGTGCGGCCCCCACCACTGCATCAGCCACTGGGGCTCGGTCCAGGCGCGGAACACCTTGGCCGGGGGCGCGTCGATCAAGCGGCTGATGGACAACTCGTGTTGGGCAGGTGCAGGTTGGGCAAGGCTCATTATTGTTGTGCTCCTTTGCTGTCAGGGTTGCAGTTGGCGCACGGGCCTTACCTCGACGCTACCGACCCGTGCGGCAGGAATACCCTTGGCGATGTTCAGCGCCTCGTTCAAGTCGCGGGCCTCCACCAGGTAAAAACCCGCCAGTTGCTCTTTGGTTTCGGCGAACGGGCCGTCGGTCAGGCTCATGTGCCCGTTGCGCAGGCGTACCGTGGTGGCGGTCTGCACAGGCTTCAGCGCCTCGGCCGCCAGCATTCGCCCGGAGCCCTGGATGGCTTCGGCATACGCCATGCATTCGGCGTCTTCCGGGCTGTCGGGCAGGCTGTGCAGCAGCCCCTCGTCACAATAGACCAGGCACAGGTATTTCATGGTCGCCTCCAGGGCATTGGCAAAGTGCGTTTGGCGATAACGGCTCAGGGCTTGAGATCGAACAGGGCTTTCTGGGTTTCCATGTCGAACGGCGCCGACCAGTGCTCATGGATCACCTGCCACTGGCCACCCTGACGACGATAGCCCACGGTGGCACGCATGAAGCCGCACTGGCTTTCGTCATCGCCCGGGCCGCAGCGATTCAACCAGTGGGCCAGGGCCAGGTCGCCAGCGGCGTGTACGGTGAGTTCGGCCAGTTCGAAGACCATGGGGCCGGTGCACATGCCCATGCACATTTCCCAGTGCGCGGTGTAGGCAGCCTTGCCCTTGAATTGCAGGGCCTGGATGGCATCGAAGGCGACGATGTCATCGGCATAGGGGGCGGTGATGTTGGGGATGTCGCGATCGCGCACGGCCTGCATCCAGCGCTCGATCAGTTGGCGGATCTCGGTTTCGGCTGCGGTGCTCATCGGGGTTCCTCCGACAGGTCATGGGGGCACGGTGGTGCCTTCACCTATGGTCGAACGGAGAACGGAGGAATCGACAGGCCTTGGAAAAATTCTGGTTTAGCGATTGCAGAAAAACGATGTGCTGGCTTAAGCCCGCCTGGCTCAGGCCATAGCAGCTTGTTCGAAGACCTCATCAGCCCACTGGTTCAGGCTTTTGCCAGCAGCACGGGCAGCGACACTCGCGGCAGCATGAACCTCAGGCCGGATTCGTAGCATGACTTTGCCCGAGGCAGGCTTCTCAGGCGTGATGCCCTGCTCTGCACAATCGGCCAGGTAATCTTCCAACGCTTCGCGGAACGCTTCATGCAATTCGGGCACCGAGCTTGCGTGAAAACTGATGATGTCTCGCATACCAAGCACACGGCCAACGAAGATGTCATCACGCTCGTCGTACTCGATACGCGCGGCATAGCCTTTGTAGCGCATGCAACTCATGTCCTGACTCCTGCCCGCAACAAGAATTCGCGGGCTTCTTCAATCTGATACCGCTTGGCTTCTTTACCTGGATGAGGCCGATGACACCTCCAAAAGTGGTCACCCAGCATCATCTTGACCCTGGAGCCTTGCCGTTCCTGCACCTGGCCACCCAGGTGAAGTACCAATGCCTCAATCTCGGAGAACGCCAACGACGCCGTGGTCGGCGTTCGGAAAATCGCTTCAAGAATTTTACGGTATCGAGTGTTCATCGAAAAATGCTATCAAATTAAGATAGCACTTTTTCCTCGATATTCATTCAGGATTTTTCATCGGTTGAGCTGCAATAAAGCTGATGGCCCCCTGGCGACAGGATGGTGCGAGGGCCATCAGTATCCTACCAAGGCCTGATCAGCCCTGCTGACACCCCTCACCCATGGCCCTGTACTGGATGGTATGCACCTGGCCCTGGTGGTCTTCATAGGTCATGGTGGCAGGTACCACTTCGCAGACATTGGGGATGGTCGACAGGTTGATCACCCGTTTGATGTCCAGGTTCATGGAGTAGTCATACTGCTGGGCCACAGGCTGGCTGGAGACGGGGGTGGCCTCATCGGCGAGGGCGAACGAGGACATACCGACCAATGCAAGAATCAGTAATGGTTTCATGTGGGTTTGCCTTTTGAGCATTCAAGCTGATCGATTGACTTCTATTGCCGTGAACGGCGCGGAGAAGTTGCCATCTACGGTGAAGATGGCACGAAGTACCGATCCCGCTTCGTACTGCCAGGGGGGATGTGTAAAAGTCTACTCCCGCTTGGCAATAGTTGAACCCCGTAGTCGGATATTCACCCTTGCCGAATTTGCAACAATCTGCGTCAAATTGGCCGCAAAACATCAAGCCAGAGCCTCTGGCCAGCTTTCAGGGCAGGACTCGCCATTTCATTAAAATATCTTCACTGCTCGACGCTTTCGGACACAGAACGCCGGCTGCTGGACCATTTTTACCGTCAGCACGGCTCGCGCATGCGTGCTGCGAGCGATGCGCAACTGTGGGTGGCGAGGGCGCCGGGCATCATTGCAGGCTTGAGCCTGAGCCCCGTGGGCGATGGCTATTGGCTGACCGGGTTGTTCGTCGACCCGCAACAGCGCAACAAGGGGATGGCCGGACGCTTGATCGAGGCGGCGCTGGAGCAGGCCAATGGCCCAACCTGGCTGTTCTGCCACCCGGACCTGGTGCCCTTCTATCAACGCCTGGGTTTCCACATGGCCGGGCAACTGCCCGAAAGCCTGGCAAGCCGCCTGCTGCGCTACCAGCGCAGCAAACGCCTGGTAGCGCTGGAGCGGGCTCAGTCGTCGCTGACGTCGAGCCCCGGGAACAGCACCTCGGTGTAACCGAACTTGGCGAAGTCCTGAATGCGCGATGGGTAAAGCCGCCCGATCAGGTGATCGCACTCGTGCTGCACCACCCGTGCATGGAAGCCGTCGGCAAAGCGGTTGATCGGGTTGCCCTGGGGGTCGACCCCTTCGTAGCAGATGTGCTTGAAGCGCGGCACCACGCCACGCAGGCCAGGCACCGACAGGCACCCTTCCCAGCCGTCCTCGACCTCGGTGGAGGTCGGTGTGATGACCGGGTTGAGCAAAATGGTCTGCGGCACCGCTTCGGCATCCGGGTAACGTTCGCTGCGCTCGAAGCCGAAGATCACCAACTGCAGGTCGACGCCAATCTGCGGCGCGGCCAGGCCGACACCGCCCACATGGCGCATGGTTTCGAACATGTCGTCGATCAGTTGCTGCAATTCGGCCGTACCGAACAGGTGCTCGGGCACGGGCGGGGCGATGCGCAGCAGGCGTTCGTCGCCCATCTTGAGAATGTCACGGATCATCTGGGGTTCGGCTCGGAGGGTTGGGGCTCGCTCGGTTGCGGGTGTTCGTGGCCCAGCACGGTAATGGTTTGCGGGGCCTTGTGCCCTTCAAAATCCTTCTCGCCAGGGTTCTTGCCCTCGCTCGACATGTGCTCGATCACCGCGTTCATTTCCGCGCCCAGCAGCAACACGGCGGCGGAAATATAGAAATACAGCAACAGCACGATGATTGCACCAATGCTGCCGTACATGGCGTTGTAGTCGGCAAAGGTTTTCACGTAGTAGGCAAAGCCCAGCGAGGCCACGATCCACACCACCACCGCCAGCACCGAGCCGGGTGTGATGAAGCGAAACTTCTGTTTCACGTCGGGCATCACGTAGTAGATCACCGCCACGGCCACCATCAGCAGGATGATGATCGCCGGCCAGCGCAGGATGGTCCACAGCGTTACGATGAACTCCTGCATGCCCACCTGTGAGGCAATCCACTCCATCACCTGCGGCCCCAGCACCATCAGCGCCGCCGCCACCAGTAGCATGCCGGCCAGGCCCACGGTGTAGATGATGGAAAGCGGTATGCGCTTCCATACCGGTCGCCCTTCGGGCACGTCGTAGGCGGCGTTCATGGCGCTCATCATCAGGCGCACGCCCGCCGACGCGGTCCACAGGGCAATCACGATACCCACCGACAGCAGCCCGCCCTTGGACTGCTGGAGTTGGTCGATTACCGGGTTAACCTGCTCCAGTGCCTGGGGCGGCAGCACCAGCTCGGTTTGCAGGCGCAGCCAGGAGAAGAAGTCTGGCAGGTGCAGGAAACCGATCAATGCAATCAGGAACAGCAAGAAGGGGAACAGCGAAAACAACGCCTGGTAAGCCAGCGCGGAGGCATAGGTGGACATCTCGTCGTCGAGGAATTCCTTGACGGTGCGTACCAGCACGCGGTGCAGGGGCAGACCGCGCAGGTCGGGGAAAATCATAGCGTCTCCTTTCGCCGCTTGATTCATCAGTACAACGGGTAAGTCTAATAGACCCTGCGGTTGCTGTGCTGCTCCCCGCCATGCTTGAAGAATTTGCTTACACAGGTCCGGCCTCTTCGCGGGCTTGCCCGCGAAGAGGTCGGGTCAGGCTGCCTCGAATCAAGGCTTCTTCACCGCATCCTTCACATTGCCCTTGATCTGCTGCGCCTCGCCTTTCAGCTCCTGCGCCTTGCCCTCGGCCCGCAGCTTGTCGTTATCGGTCACCTTGCCGACGCCCTGCTTGATGTTGCCGATCGCTTCGTTGGCCAGGCCTTTCGCTTTGTCTGTAGTACCGCTCATGGCAAAACTCCTGCAATGGGAGACACGTGAACCGTGTCGACAGTCGGTGGACCCAACGCCCTCGCCAGGAGTTTCAACGGATTTGTAACGCTTGAGCCAAGCGGTAAAACTGCGGGCGAATACCGCACCGAATCGCCCCTGCGCCCGCGCGATGCCATCAGCCCTGCCCTAGAATCCCCGCAAACGTCCGCCCAAAGCAGGCTGGCACTTCATAAAAACAATGTTTTCCGGATACCCGCACCCATGCGTCTGATGCCTGCGTTGGTGGCCTTGCTGCCACTGCTCCCCTTGCCCGCCCTGGCCGCCGCACCGGCCAACCCTGAAACCCTGCGTGTCGAGCATTACGCCGACGATGGCCAACCCGGCTCGCTGCGCTGGGCCATCGAAACCAGCAACCAGAACCCTGGCCATTACCGCATCGACATTGCGCCAGTGGGCAAGCCGCCCTACGTCATCCGCCCCAATAGCCCACTGCCAGAAATCAAAGGCCCGGTGCGCATCACTGGCCTGCCCTGGGCACGCGATGGCCAATACATCGCCATCGACGGTTCGGCTTACATCAAGGACCAAGGCGTGCGCACCTGCCCCGGCGCCCTGCCCGGCCAGTTCGGCACCAACGTGCGCACCACCACCAACCCGGGGCTGGTGCTGCGCGATACCCAAGGCGTGCATTTGAGCGGCCTGGAGGTGCGCAACTTCTGCATCGGCATCCTGGTCTACCGCGCCAGCGGCAACGTGATCGAAGACAACCGCATCGTCGCCAACAAAGGCGGCGCGGGCATCATGCTGACCGGTGATGACGGCGCCGGTAATCCCACCGCCACCACCACGAACAACAACAAGGTGCTGCGCAACCAGCTGATCGACAATGGCGACGGCCTGGAGCTGACCCGTGGCGCGGCGTTCAACCTGGTGGCCGACAACCTGTTCCGCTCCACCGCTGCCAACCCGGAGCCCTCGCAAGGCATCGAGATTCTGCTGGGCAACGACAACAGCGTGGTGCGCAACCGCTTCGAGAACTACTCCGACGGCCTGCAGATCAACTGGGGCAAGCGCAATTACCTGGCAGCCAATACCTTCAGCGGCAACTCGATCGGGGTCAGCGTGACCGGCGAGAGCAACATCCTCGACGGCAACCTGATCCACGGCAACCGCATCGGCGTGGCCCTGCGCCCGGAGCCGGACACGACCGCCACGCGCCTGAGCGCCAACCGCATCTGGGGTAACAGCCAGGATATCCGCCGCTGCGAGGCGGGCGGCTCGTGCGTGCCTGACCAACGCACGGGCGCCATCGTGTTTGGCGTCCCGGCGCAGGCGCATGCGCTGTATGTGGGTTCGCGCGGGGTGGGGGCCGATTTGCCCAAGCAGGACCAGGCGATCATCTGTGATGCCAAAGGCGAGCCCAAGCCTTGCCAGCCGCTGCCTAACCACAACCAGCAGGCGCCACGGCTGATGGCGCTGGAAGGCAATGTATTGCGCGGCGAGGTGCAGGGGCCGGTGTCGAGCCTGTTGCGCGTGGAGTTCTTTGGTAATGCCCAAGCCGATGGCACCGAGGCGGAGCAGTACCTTGGAGACGTGCTGGTGAACAGTGACGAGCAGGGGCAGGCGCGGATTGCCCAGGTGCTGGAGAATATCGGCGGGTTGCGCAGCTTTACTGCGACGGTGACGACTGCTGATGGGGCTACTTCCGAGTTGAGCCTGCCGGTTCGGCGGTAAGGCTACTGGCCTCTTCGCGGGTTTAACCGCGAAGAGGCCGGCACAGGCACCGCAAATCACAAACCTTGCCCCGCCCCGTGCCACCCCTCACAATGCAGGCCTTCATAGCGTCAACCCGCAGGAACCTGCATGAAACTCGACAAACCCGCCGCCATCGCCCGGCGCAACGAAGCACTGGCCAAACCGGTGCTGAACAGCAACAACACGCTGTTCGCCATCCTGGACAACAAGCGCAACCTGTGGTGGTTCGAAGTACCCGTGAAGCTGCTGGGCAAAGGCCAGGCCGACTGGGTCAACCTGCTGTTGCACACGCCAGAAAGCGATGAGCTGCAGCACCTGAAGGTGCCCACCAATTTCCTCAAGGCTCACCTGGAGCAGATGGAAGTGCGCAAGCCCGGCAAGCGCCGCTCGACCATCAGCCTGGCCCTCAGCGCAGACCGCGACTCGCTGCTGCGCGACACCCGTCCGGGTGGCGAGCAGCTGGATTTTCGCAACTTCGTGCAGGCGTAAGGGCAGTCAGACCTTTTCGATACGGTCGTCATGGATGACGATCAGGCCCTGCTTGAACAACCCGCCAATGGCCTTCTTGAAGTTGCCTTTGCTGACGTTGAACAGCTTGCTGATCAGCGCCGGGTCGCTCTTGTCGCACACGCCCAACACCCCACCTTCAGCCTCCAGGCGTGCCATGATCTGCTCTTGCAGGCTGTCGGACAGGGCCGCGCCCACTGGCTGCAGGCTGAGGGCGATCTTGCCGTCGTGGCGCACTTCCTTGATGAAGCCCTTCTCGTGCATGCCCGAACGCAGGAACTTGAACACCTCGTTCTTGTGAATCAGGCCCCAGTGACGGTTGTTGATGATGGCCTTGAAGCCCATCGGCGTTTCACCGGCCACCAGCAGCTCGACCGGTTGCCCGACCTTGTAGTCAGCCGGGGTGACGTCGAGGTAGCGGTCCAGGCGTGAAGTAGCGGTGATGCGGCGGGTGCGCTTGTCGAGGTAGACGTGCACCACGCAGTAGTCGCCGATCTTCAGCGGCCGCGCCTCTTCCGAGTACGGCATCAGCAGGTCCTTGGACAGGCCCCAGTCCAGGAAGATGCCGGCACCGTTGATGTCCTTGACCTTGAGGCTGGCGAATTCGCCGACCTGCACCTTGGGCTTTTCGGTGGTGGCGATCAGCTGGTCTTCGCTGTCCAGGTAGATGAACACGTTCAGCCAGTCATCGACTTCGGTTTCGGCGTTTTTCGGGATGTAGCGCCCGGGCAGCAGGATCTCGCCGTCGGCACCGCCGTCCAGGTACAGGCCGAAGTCCACGTGCTTCACGATTTGCAAACTGTTGTAACGCCCAAGCAGAGCCATTTCTGATGATCCTCAAGACAAGGGGGCTATTTTCCGGATAGACATGGGGTGGTGTCAAAGCTTCCGGACGGTTGCCCCTATGTGCTTGAGCTTTTGGGGCGCCGGATCAGAAATCGTAGCGCAGGTTCAGCGTCGCGTTTCTCGGCGCGCCATAGTGGCCATAGTTGCCGGCCAGGCCTGCGTAGTATTTCTTGTCGAAGATATTGTCCACGTTCAGTGTGGCCGCCAGGTTTTCGCTGATCTTGTAGCGGGCCATCAGGCTGGTCACTGCGTAGTCGTCCTGGGTGATACGGGTCTTGTAACTGGTGACCATGGATTGCTTGGAGTTCCAGTTCACGCCACCGCCTACGGTCAGGCGGTCCCACTCACCAGGCATGCGGAAGGTGGTCCACAGTCGGAAGGTGTCCAGAGGCAGCTGAGGGGTCTGGCGAGTGCCGCTGGAGTCCTCTGTGCGCGAATGGCTGTAGCCAGTATGCACTTCCAATCCTGGTGCTACTTCGCCGGACAGTTCAAGGTCGATACCTTTGGTCTCGGCACCACTTACCGCCTTGTAAGCCGACCACGTTTCTTCTGCCGGTGCCACGAAATCAGTGTCGAGCACGGCGAGGTTGTCACGCTTGATCAAGTAGATCGCCGCGTTGGCATTCAGGCGACCATTGTAAAATTCGCCTTTCCAGCCCATTTCATAGTTCTGGCCAATTACCGGGTCGAGGGTCTTGCGGTTGCGGTCGACGTTGGTCTGCGGCTTGAAGATATCGGTGTAACTGACGTAGACCGATTGCTCATCGTTCAGGTCGTAGATCAGGCCGGCATAGGGCGTTACCTCACCGCGTTCCTGCAGGTTCGATACATAAGGCGTGTTGGTGGTAAGTACGACTTGCTCGGAGTTGGAGCGGTAGCTGGTGGTACGGGCTCCCAGGATCATATGCAGGTCGTCGGTGAAGTTCAGGCGAGTGGCAATGAAGTAGCCGGTCTGGCGGATGTTCAGGTCGTAGTCCAGCAGGGGTGAATAACTGCCTGGTTGTGGAACACGGTTACCCCAAGTGTAAAAGTTGAAGTCGGCGGCGCCGGCCGTTCCGGTGAAGTGATTGTTCCTGTAGTCCATGTAGTCGAAGCCGGTAACCAGTTCGTGGGTTCGGCCAAACAGTTCGAAAGGACCTTGCAGTGTAATATTCGCACCGCGCTGAACCTGATGGGCGTCAACTTGCAGCAGGTCGAGCTTGGCATTGCCGGTGGCTTGATCAAGGGTGGATACCCCCGCACCGGTGCGGTAGAACGCTGACAGCGAGTCGCGATCCACATCCATGTAGTTGCTGGCTACTTTCAACTGCCAGCCATTGCCAAGCTCCTGGTCCAGGCCGAAGGAGTAGTTCCTGGTGACGTAGTCTTCATACATCCAGCGCGGGCCGGAGCTGGTCGAGCGGGAAAAGTTGGTGGGCTGGCCGTTACTGAAGAACAGCGGCACACCTGGCGCCCCGTTGGCGTCGTAGGTCTGGTAGTCCATGCCGAAGCGCACGGTGGTGGTATCGGTCAGGTCCGCTTCGAGCACGCCGTACACAAGATCACGGTCCTGGCTGTACCAGTCCATGAAGCTCTGGTTACTCTGCTTGGCGGCCACCAGGCGGCCACGCAGCTTGCCGCTTTCGATCAGCGGGCCAGAAACGTCCGCCTCTGCGCGGTAGTAGTCCCACGAGCCGACACCGGCCTGTACGTAAGACTGGAACTCACGGGTGGGGCGCTTGCGTACCATGTTGACAACGCCGTTGGGCTCACCCGCACCGGTCATCAGGCCAGTGGCGCCGCGCACGATTTCTATACGGTCGAACATGGCCATGTCCATCAAGGTGTTGGGCATGTTGCGTGTCAGGTAGTCCTGAGTGGTGTTCACGCCATCAAGCTGATAGGTACTGATTTCCGAACCGCGAGAATAAATGTGAAAACGCTCGCCGCCGTCCTGGGACATAGTGATGCCCGGGTTCTGTTTCAGCACGTCGGTGATGCTTGCCAAGTGCTGATCATCCATCTGTTGGCGGGTAATGACGCTGATGCTCTGCGGCGTTTCCCGAATAGACAGATTCATCTTCGTCGCCGTACTGGTCGACCCGGTCGTATAAGACCCTGTCCCTTCCGTCGTAGCCCCCAAACCTGCGGCATTGATGCTGGTCGCACCCAGTTCGAGCGCGCCATCCGTCGAGCGCGGCAGCAGCACGTAATTGCCATTGCTCGCGGCCATTACCTGCAGCTCACTCCCCGCCAGCAACCGGGCAAAACCTTGTTCAACGCTGTACGTCCCCTGCAACCCCGGGCTGTGCTTGCCCTGGGTCAACTTGGCTTCGAACGACAACACCACCCCCGCATCGCTGGCAAAGCGGCTGAGCACCGCGCCCAGTGGCCCGGCGGCGATGGCGTAGCTGCGTGCGGCTTCGGCAGCACTGGCCTGCCCGGCGGTACTCAGCGGATGAACCACACCCGCCTGCAACAGCAAGGCGGCGCTGAACATGGCAACGACAAGGGGTTTTCTGGGGTAGCTGTGTGGCGTAACGCGGCGATGCATGGGGGGCTCCTTCAAAGGCCTGTAGTGGCGGTTTGCAGGAGGGGTCGTGTGAAACCGGAAAACCGACAATGCAAACGAGAAATATTTTTAAAAAAACCCGATGCAGCATCAGCCCAAAGGCCGCACCCGTACCCAGAACCGTGTGCGGGTCTCGATACGCACGGGCAGCGCCTGGGCAATCGCCTCCAGCGCACGCGCCGTATCGTCCAGCGGGAAAGCGCCGGAAAGGCGCAGGTGCGCAACTTCCTTGGCGCATTCGATAAAGCCCGGGCGATAGCGCTGCAATTCATCCAGCACCCGAACCAACGGCCAGTTGTCGATCACCAGCCGGCCATTCACCCACTCGTCCCGATTAAGGTCGAGCACCTGGGGCGCAGGCAATGGCCCCGAACCAAAACGCAGGCTCATGCCCGCCTCCACCCGAAGCGGCTCGGCCTCTGGCCGGTTGCGCACGGCAACGGCATGTTCAAGCACATCCAGTTCAGTCTGCCCGTCCAGCTGGCGCACGACGAAGCGCGTACCCAACGCACGCATCTCACCCTGTTGGCTGCGCACGCTGAGTGGCCGTGCATCCTTGGCTGTCGTCACCATGATCTCCCCCGCGCGCAGGATGATCAGGCGTTGCAAGTGGTCATAGCGAATGTCCACGGCGCTGGCCGTGTTCAGCGTTAGTTGGGTGCCATCTTCCAGCCTCAGCTGGCGCCGCTCACCCGTCGCGGTGCGCACATCAGCCAGCCACAGCGGCGTCTGCCGATAGCCGGTCCAGGCCAGGCCGGACACACCAAGGCCCAGCACCAGGCCCTTGAGCACAGTACGCCTGCCTGCCAATGGAGGTTCCACCACCAGCGTCCGTTGCGCCACGGTCGCCGGCACACTGCGCAACTCGGCGTGAAAGGCCTCCAGACGCTGCCAAGCCCATTGATGAACCGGGTCGCCCTGATGCCAGGCCTGCCAACGCTGATACAGCGCCGGGTAGTCCGCCCCGGCACTCAAACGGGCATGCCACTGCGCCGCATCACGCAGCGCCTGCCTTTGCTGCGCCGGGCTCACAGCTCGGCATCCAGCGCGAACAACAGGCACTGCTCAGTGGCCTTGGCGATGTATTTGGTCACCGAACTGACAGACACACCCAGGCGTTCGGCAATTTCGGCGTAGCTCAAGCCTTCGAAGTGTGAAAGAAACAGCGCCTGGCGCACCTTGTGGTTCAGGCCGTCCAGCATGGCATCGAGTTGCAGCAACGTTTCCAGCAGCACGACCCGATGTTCCGGTGACGCCTCCACCAGTTCCGGCTCCAGGGCCATGGCTTGCAGATAGGCCTGCTCCAATGACCGCCTGCGCAGGTGGTCAACCATCACCCGCTTGGCCACCGTCGCCAGAAAATTGCGCGGCTCGCGCAACGGGTGGGCCACCGTGCTGGCGATCAGGCGCACGAAGGTGTCCTGGGTCAGGTCCGCCGCCCGCTCCCGGTCGCCCAGGCGCCGGCGCAGCCAGCCTTGCAGCCAGCCGCTGTGGTCGCGGTACAGGCAGTGCATGTCATCGTGCGGTGCAGGCGGGACCTTGTACACGCAATCATCCTTGTAACGATGCGGATAAGAATTAGTCGCAATAATAGTGAGATTGCCGATGGAAGGAAACCGCCATTACCGCGATGCAATGGAACCCTGCGGCTACCCTTACCTCTACCGATTGGCCGTCACTGCAAGGAACAGCACATGCCTGTCCGCCTGCCCAAAGCCCTGCTTGTCGCAATCGGCTTCGCCCTGGCCCTGGCCGCCTGCAGCCGTATCGACCTGGCCTACCGCAACCTCGATCGCCTGGTGCCGTGGTCGCTGGGCGATTACCTGGACATGAACCGCGAGCAGAAGGCCATGCTCGACGACCGCTTGCGCGAGCACCTGGCCTGGCATTGCAAGACCCAACTGCCCGGTTACCTCGACTGGCTGGACCGGGTACGCGGCATGGTCGCTGACGACCAGGTGACCGACCAGGCCCTGCAGCAACGTACCCATGAGGCCCGCGAGGCGATTGGCCGGGTGGCAGAAGCAATCACCCCGTCGGCCACTGAACTGCTGCGTGGCATGAGCGACACCCAAGTGGCGGAAATGCGCGATGCCTTCCGCAACGACATCAGCGAACGGCAGAAGCAGTATGTGGATACACCGCTGGCCAAACAGATCGCCCGCCGTACCGAGCGCATGGAAAAACGCCTGACGCCATGGCTGGGGGAACTGACGCCAGTGCAAAAGCAGCGGGTGCAGGCCTGGTCGCAGGCGCTGGGTGACCAGAACCGCGAATGGATCGCCAACCGCGCCCACTGGCAGCAGCAATTGCTGCTGGCGATGAACCAGCGCAATGACGCGAGTTTCGAGCCGCGGCTGGCGACGTTGCTGCAGCGCAAGGAGAGTTTGTGGACGCCGGCGTATCGTGCGGCGTTTCAGAATACCGAGCGGCAGGCGCGCAGTTTACTGGTGGACCTGGTGCAGCAAAGCACGCCGCAGCAGCGGCGGTTTTTGCAGGATCGGTTGGGCAAGGTGCGGACGGATTTCAGTGAGTTGAAGTGTTTGAAGGGGTGAGTGCCAATCACCGTCCCTTGCGCCGGTACGGAAACACATCAATCACCTTCCCCTCTCGAATCGCCGCCTGCAGCCCCTTCCAGTAATCCGCGTCATACAACTCCCCATGCAAGCGGCTGAACAACCGCCGCTGGCCGATATCGGCAAACAGAAACGGCGGAAACTCTTCGGGAAACACATCATGCGGGCCGATCGAGTACCACGGTTCGCCCGACATTTCGTCTTCCGGGTAACGCGGCGGCGGGATATGGCGGAAATTCACTTCGGTCAAAAAGCTGATTTCGTCATAGTCGTAGAACACCACCCGGCCATGACGCGTCACCCCAAAGTTCTTCAACAACATGTCACCCGGGAAGATGTTCGCCGCCGCCAACTGCTTGATGGCCAGGCCATAGTCTTCCAGCGCCTCATGCACCTGGCCTTCGCTGGCATGCTCCAGGTACAGGTTCAGCGGCGTCATGCGCCGCTCGGTCCAGCAGTGGCGGATCAGCACCGTGTCACCCTCCAGCGCCACGGTCGATGGCGCCACCTCCAGCAGCTCGGCCAGGCACTCTGGCTCGAATTTGTCACGCGGGAAGCGAAAGTCTGCAAATTCCTGGGTATCGGCCAAACGCCCGACACGGTCGACACTTTTCACCAGTCTGTACTTGTCGATCACCGTAGCGCGGTCAACGGTTTTCGAGGGCGAAAAACGGTCCTTGATGATCTTGAACACCGTATTGAAGCCCGGCAGGGTAAACACGCTCATGACCATGCCACGCACGCCGGGTGCCATGACGAAGCGGTCGTCGCTGCTCGCCAGGTGGTTGATCAGCGCCCGGTAGAACTCCGACTTGCCGTGTTTGTAGAAACCGATTGAAGTGTACAGCTCGGCAATGTGCTTGCCGGGCAAGATGCGCTTGAGGAAGTTGACGAACTCGGCCGGCACCGGCACATCGACCATGAAGTACGAGCGGGTGAAGGAAAAGATGATCGACACCTCGGCCTCGTCGGTAATCAGCGCATCGGCCTCTACGCCATGCCCCTCACGGTGCAACAGCGGAATCACCAGTGGCCACTGCTCGTCGCTGTTGTAAAGCCGGCCGACCAGGTAGGCCCCCTTGTTGCGGTACAACACCGGTGAAAACAGCTCCACCGCCAGCGTCGGGTCCTTGCAGACCCAGTCCGGCAGGCACTCGCGCAGCTGTTCCTCAAGGCGTGACAGGTCGCTTTCAAGGTCGCCATAGACGAATGCGTAGTCGGCGAAGATCGCCCGCAACAGGCCCTTGAGGCTGCCATCGGGGCGATAGGTACGGGTTTGCGCAGCACGCTGGTGGCTGCGGATCGACGGTCGGGTGGTGTGGATGAACATGCAGCCGTCGCTGATCTGGTCATGGCTGAACAGGCTGCAGAACAGCGAGTTGTACCAGGTTTCCGACAGTTCATCGTCCAGGCGCGGGTCGATCAGGCCTATGTAGGCACTTTTCACCAAGGGCCACTGACCGACCTCCAGCAGCACCTCGTCATCGAACGCATCCCGCAACCAGCCGTTGACCTCGCCGACCTTCTGTTCATACAGGTTGATCCGTGCGGCGGCGGCGCGCTGGCACGCTTGCCAGCGCGCCTGTTCGAAACGCTCACGGGCACCGAGGGTGATGCGGCGAAAATGCTCGCGATAGTCGTCAAAGCCATCGAGGATCATCCGGGCGATCTCGCCGGCAGGCCAGTGCTGGGTCATGCGGGACACCTCGGTGCGGGGTGAGATAGACAGCTTAGCCGCACAGGATTACACCGCAAGAAAGCACAAGAATCTCCCCGCCCCCTCGCGTAAACTCGCGCCCCTGCCCTGCCTCCGGAGACCGTTGTGAGCCCCATCGCCCTAGCCCGCCTGCTAACCCTTGCCGCCGTCTGGGGGGCGAGTTTCCTGTTCATGCGCATCATCGCCCCGGAGCTGGGCACGGTGCCGACCGCGTTCTTCCGCGTGTCCATCGCTTGCCTGGGCCTGGTCGCCATCGTCGCCGCCGCCCGCGTACGCTGGGACTTCCAGGGCAAGCTCGGCGCCTGCCTGGTGCTGGGCATGATCAACTCTGGCATCCCCGCCACCTTCTATTCCGTAGCGGCCCAGGTGTTGCCGGCCGGCTATTCGGCCATTTTCAACGCTACCACGCCACTGATGGGCGTACTGATCGGCGTGCTGTTCTTCCGCGAACCCATGACCCCGCCCAAGCTTTGCGGCATTTTCCTGGGCCTGTTCGGGGTCGGCATCCTCAGCGGCGCCGGCCCGGTGGCACTGGACATGGCCTTGGTGCAAGGCGCCCTCGCCTGCCTGGCGGCCACCACCTGCTACGGCTTTGCCGGGTTCCTCGCCCGCCGCTGGGTCAGTGGCCTGGACAGCCGCCTGTCAGCACTGGGCAGCATGCTCGGTGCCACCCTCATGTTGAGCCCGCTGTTCGGCTGGAGCGCACTCACCCAACCGCCCGCCAGCTGGGGCGGTTGGCAGGTTTGGCTGTCGCTGCTGGGCCTGGGCCTGCTGTGCACCGCATTCGCCTACATCCTGTACTTCCGCCTGCTGGAAGAAATCGGCCCGGTAAAAGCCAGCACCGTAACCTTCCTGATCCCGGCATTCGGCGTATTGTGGGGGGCGTGGTTGCTGGACGAGCCGCTGTCGATGGCACACCTGTACGGTGGCTTGCTGATTGGCGTGGCACTGTGGCTGGTGCTGCGCCCGGCGCGCAACTGAAGCGGGGTACACGATGAACAGCGCGTACAAAAAGGTCCTGTTCCGCCTGGAACAGGACGAAACCGGCTACCCACCGGCCTCGGTCGAGGGCCTGTGGGCAAAAGCCGTGGAAGGTGGCTATGCCGTCGACAATATTCCCTTCCACGTTTACGGCATCGCACCGGGCGACGTCATCGGCACCCATGAAGAAGCCGGCGAGACCTGGTTCGCCGAACTGCGCCAGCGCAGCGGCAGCTCGGTGTTTCGGGTGGTGGTCAAACCGCCGGAAACCCTGGACCAGGTACGCGCAGCCTTGCAGGACTTCGGCTGCAACTGCGAAACCGAGCAGGCCGTGAAGATGCTGGCTGTCGAGGTGCCATCGCAGCGGTCGCTCGATACCCTGCTCTACTACCTGCTCACCCAGCGTGAAGCCGGCCTGCTGGACTTCGAGGAAGGCGTGCTGCGCCACACCATCCCCGAAGAGTTCCGCTAAGGCTTACGCCTCGGCCAACCGCGCAACGGGTTTGCGAAACACGAACAGCAGGCCCACCACGATCAGCCCCATGCCCAGCAGGCTAAGTGGTGCCAGGCGGTTACCGAAGATCAGGAAGTCCATCACCGCAGTGACTGCCGGCACCAGGTAGAACAGGCTGGTGACATTGACCAGGTTGCCTTTGGCGATCAGCCGGTACAGCAGCAAGGTTGCCAGCAGCGAGACGACCAGGCCCATCCACAGCAGCGCGCCGACAAAGCCGCCCGTCCACTGCACATGCAGCGGCTGCAACGGCGCAAACAGCGCGCACATGGCAAAGCCGGCCAGGTACTGCAGCGGCAGCGTGCCCATGGGGTTGTCGGTGATGCGCTTCTGCAGGATCGAGCCCAAGGTCATGCTGACCAGCGCCAGCAAGGCGAACAGCATCCCCGCCAGCGAAACGCCGCCCAGGTTGATGCCCTGGTAAACCACCATGATCAAGCCACCCAACCCCAACCCAAGGCCGAACAGACGGCTCCAGGAACGCTGACGCTCCATCAGCACCACGGTCAGGATAGGTTGAACCCCCATCACCGTGGCCATCACGCCGGGGGTGACATGGGTGTTGAGCGCCAGCAAGTAGAAGATCTGGTACGCGCCCAGCAGCACACACCCGGTACCCAGTGCCCGCAGGATAGCCCCACGGCTGCGCGGCCAGCGCAGCCCCAGCAGCGGGCCGATCAGCAGCAGGCCGGCCAGGGCCAGCGCCGAGCGCAACAGCAGGAAGGCAAACGGGCTGGCATGCGCCAGGCCCAGCTTGGAGACGATCGCCCCGCTGCTCCACAGCAGGACGAACAGGCTGGTAGTGGCCGCCGAGGCCACGGAAGTTTTGGAAAAGACAGACATGTATGCACCTGTATTCGGGCAAATAAGCCGAACGGTGGGCGTAGACTTCAGCAGGGGAAGTAGCCGACCGTGTTCAGTAGGTTGCGTGTGCGAAAGGGTTCGGCCAGAAGCCGATCAGCCCAGCACGACCACGCAAGGAGGCGGAGCTACGCCGCCTACAACGCCACTGACAGGTGGTGGGTAGTGACTGATCATGGCCGGCTGCTGGCTGCCACGCACGACCATGCCCGCGACTGGCGCGATGGCAAAGCTTGTGATGGAAGGGCTGGCTGGCATGTTCAGGTCTTCAGGGAAGATATGTGTTTCGGAATATAGCGGTGAATGCCGGATTGGGCAACAACCTGAGCCGGCCAATTCGCGGCTGAAACCGCAAAGAGGCCGGCCCAGCCGGTCAGAACAACCAACGATAAAGCAAATAGGCCACCACCACCGCCAGCACCGGCCGCAGCACGCGGTAGGCCTTGGGGTTGGCGCGCTTGAACTGCTTCACATGGCCACTGATCTTGTTGCTGAAGCGCTTGCTCCAGGCATACGCCTGGTTGATTCCGCCCACGCGCTCGTCATCGGTATTCTGCGGCGCGGTGGCGCGACCGAGGAAGGCACTGACCTGGCGGTTGATGCGGGTCATCAGCGGGCTGCTCAGCGGGCGTTCGATGTCGCAGAACAGAATGACGCGGGTAACATCGGTCTCGTTCTTGACCCAATGTACGTAGGTTTCGTCGAACATCACGTCCTCGCCATCACGCCAAGCGTACGCCTGGCCGTCGACGTAAATACGGCAGGCATCGGAGTTGGGCGTGGACAGGCCCAGGTGGTAGCGCAAGGACCCTGCGAACGGGTCACGGTGCGGGTTCAGGTGGCTGCCGCCAGGCAGCAGGGCAAACATCGCACCCTTGACGTTGGGGATGCTGCTGACCAGCTCGACGGTGCGCGGGCACAGCGTTT
The DNA here is from genome assembly GCF_002992185.1 of Pseudomonas sp. LLC-1. Taxonomy (NCBI): domain Bacteria; kingdom Pseudomonadati; phylum Pseudomonadota; class Gammaproteobacteria; order Pseudomonadales; family Pseudomonadaceae; genus Pseudomonas; species Pseudomonas sp. LLC-1. The sequence goes on from NZ_LUVY01000004.1 coordinate 22,391, forward strand.
CGGCCGAAGGCAGAGGTTTGTCGTACCACTTCAGGTAAAAACGCTTCCAGCCTTTCTTGAAGAACGAGCCGAAACCGGCGTCATTGTCCTTCTCGGCGGCGCGGATGTAGCCCTCGTCGAACAGGCGCATGGCCTCTTCGCGGATTTCCTGCCAGTTGTCTTTCAACACGTCCAGTTCAGGGAAGCGCTGACGGTCCAGGTAGGGCTTGGACGGCACGCCGGAGAACAGGTACATCAAAGCGTTGTACGGGGCGAACAGCGCCGAATGGTTGACGAACTGGCGCAACACCGGCAGGCGGGCCTTGCCGCGCAGGTGCACGAACAGCACGCTGCCGAAAAACACCAGCAAGACACCCGCCTTGGCTGCAAAGGAAAAGGTCATGCTTTCACTCCTTGGGGAAGAGCCAGCGCTGCGCGTCCTGCTCTCCTGAAAATCATCCTGCCATCATAAACCGATCCCGCCGAGGTAAAAACAACCCGGGCGGGATCGCATTCATGAAGATTTTGCAATAAACCAGGCCGCCGATTGTTGCGCCGGGTCAGCGGCAAGGCCGATTACTGCTGGTTTTCCTGCTCGCTGAACATGTCGCTGAACAACATGCTCGACAGGTAACGCTCGCCCGAATCCGGCAGGACTACGACGATGGTCTTACCTTGCATTTCCGGCTTTTCGGCCAGGCGCACGGCGGCAGCCATGGCTGCGCCACAGGAAATGCCGCAGAGGATGCCTTCTTCCTGCATCAGGCGGATGGCCATGGCCTTGGACTCTTCATCGGTTACCGTTTCCACCTGGTCGACGATGGACAGGTCGAGGTTTTTTGGCACGAAACCGGCGCCGATGCCCTGGATCTTGTGCGGGCTGGGCTTGAGTTCTTCGCCTGCCAGGGTCTGGGTGATCAGCGGCGACGAAGCGGGCTCGACGGCCACCGACAGAATGGCCTTGCCCTGGGTGTGCTTGATGTAGCGCGATACACCTGTGATGGTGCCGCCGGTGCCCACACCCGCCACCAGTACGTCGACTGCGCCGTCGGTGTCGTTCCAGATTTCCGGGCCGGTGGTTTTTTCATGGATGGCGGGGTTGGCCGGGTTTTCGAACTGGCCCGGCAGGAAGTACTGGGCCGGGTCGGACGCGACGATTTCGTTGGCCTTCTCGATGGCGCCCTTCATGCCCTTGGCCGGGTCGGTCAGTACCAGTTCGGCGCCCAGTGCCTTCAGTACCTTGCGGCGCTCCAGGCTCATGGAAGCGGGCATGGTCAGCATCAGTTTGTAACCACGGGCAGCGGCGACGAAGGCCAGGCCGATACCGGTGTTGCCCGAGGTGGGCTCGACGATGGTCATGCCCGGCTTGAGCTTGCCGCTGCTCTCGGCGTCCCAGACCATGTTCGCACCAATGCGGCACTTGACCGAGTAGCCCGGGTTGCGCCCTTCGATCTTGGCCAGGATGGTCACGCCGCGCGGGGCGATGCGGTTGATCTGCACCAGCGGCGTGTTACCGATGGAGTGGGCGTTGTCTGCAAAGATACGGCTCATGGCAGGGGTCCTTGGCATGAAAAAGAGCAGGGAAAGACCTCAAGGGTAAGCCTGCCCCCGAGGCCCGTAAAGCCTGCAGATGTGACGGGGCATTCAGAGACTGAATACCCGGTCTGCGTTTTCAGTTGCCGAACCCCGCGTTATAGTCGGTGACAAATCGAAAACAGATGTTGGGGCCTTCGCGGGCACGCCCGCTCCCACAGGTACCCACAAATCCAGAAGTTTGTGCAGTACCTGTGGGAGCGGGCGTGCCCGCGAAGAGGCCCTGACAGGCATACGGCAGAGGACAAACCCATGAAGTTCGAAGGCACCCGTGACTACGTCGCCACAGACGACCTGAAACTGGCGGTGAACGCGGCCATCACCCTCGAACGCCCGCTGCTGGTCAAGGGCGAGCCCGGCACCGGCAAGACCATGCTCGCCGAGCAGCTGGCTGCCTCGTTCGGCGCGCGCCTGATCACCTGGCACATCAAGTCCACCACCAAGGCCCATCAGGGGTTGTACGAGTACGACGCGGTGAGCCGCCTGCGTGACTCGCAGCTGGGCGTGGACAAGGTGCACGATGTGCGCAACTACCTGAAAAAGGGCAAGCTGTGGGAAGCCTTCGAGGCCGAAGAACGGGTCATCCTGCTGATCGACGAAATCGACAAGGCCGACATCGAGTTCCCCAACGACCTGCTGCAAGAGCTGGACAAGATGGAGTTCTACGTCTACGAAATCGACGAGACCATCAAGGCCAGACAGCGTCCGATCATCATCATTACATCCAACAATGAAAAGGAGCTGCCGGACGCCTTCCTGCGCCGCTGCTTCTTCCACTACATCGCCTTCCCCGACCGCACTACCCTGCAGCAGATCGTCGACGTGCACTATCCGAACATCAGCCAGTCGCTGGTCAGCGAGGCGCTGGATGTGTTCTTCGACGTGCGCAAGGTACCGGGCCTGAAGAAAAAGCCGTCCACCTCCGAGCTGGTCGACTGGCTGAAGCTGCTGATGGCCGACAACATCGGTGAAGCGGTGCTGCGCGAGCGCGACCCGACCAAGGCCATCCCGCCCTTGGCCGGTGCGCTGGTGAAGAACGAGCAGGACGTGCAACTGCTGGAGCGCCTGGCCTTCATGAGCCGGCGCGGCAACCGCTGACAGGAGCCGGGCCATGCTGCTCAACCTGTTCAATGAAATGCGCGCGGCCAAGGTGCCGGTGTCGGTACGCGAGTTGCTGGACCTGCACCAGGCACTGCAAAAGCGCGTGGTGTTCGCCGACATGGACGAATTCTACTACCTCGCCCGCGCCATTCTGGTGAAGGACGAACGCCATTTCGACAAGTTCGACCGGGCGTTTGCCGCCTACTTCAAGGGCCTGGAAAACCTCGACCGGCACATCGAGGCACTGATCCCCGAAGACTGGCTGCGCAAGGAATTCGAGCGCTCGCTCACGGACGAAGAACGTGCACAGATCCAGTCCCTTGGCGGCCTGGACAAGCTGATCGAAGCATTCAAGAAACGCCTTGAAGAGCAGAAGGAGCGCCACGCCGGTGGCAACAAGTGGATCGGCACTGGCGGTACCAGCCCGTTCGGCTCAGGCGGCTTCAACCCCGAGGGTATCCGCGTGGGCGAAGCCGGCAAGCGCCAGGGCAAGGCAGTAAAAGTGTGGGACCAGCGCGAGTACAAGAACCTGGACGACCAGGTGGAACTGGGCACGCGCAACATCAAGCTGGCCCTGCGCCGGCTGCGCAAGTTCGCCCGTGAGGGTGCTGCCGAAGAGCTGGACATCGACGGCACCATCGACCACACCGCGCGTGATGCCGGGTTGCTGAACATCCAGATGCGCCCTGAGCGGCGCAACACGGTGAAGCTGCTGTTGCTGTTCGACATCGGCGGCTCGATGGACGCGCACATCAAGGTCTGCGAAGAGCTGTTTTCGGCGTGCAAGACCGAGTTCAAGCACCTGGAGTACTACTACTTCCACAATTTCGTGTACGAGTCGGTGTGGAAGAACAACCTGCGCCGCACCTCGGAGCGGTATTCCACCTTCGACCTGCTGCACAAGTATGGCGACGACTACAAGGTGGTGTTCGTGGGTGACGCGGCCATGGCGCCCTACGAAATCACCCAGCCGGGGGGTAGCGTGGAGCACTGGAACGAAGAGGCCGGGTATGTGTGGATGCAGCGCTTCATGGAAAAATTCAGGAAGATCATCTGGATCAACCCGTATCCGAAGCAGGCCTGGGACTACACGGCCTCGACCCATCTGGTGCGGGATTTGATCGAAGACAAGATGTATCCGCTGACCTTGCAGGGGTTGGAGGAAGGGATGCGGTACCTGTCCAAGTGATGCAGCCTGTGCCGGCCCTTTCGCGGGTAAACCCGCTCCCACAGGTACTCCACATTCCTCAAGGGCTGTGTTGTACCTGTGGGAGCGGGTTTACCCGCGAAGAGGCCGGTAGCCTCAACGCCAACGGTCCAGATATATCTGCTGCTCCCGCCACGCCTCGTCCTGCACCACCGCCCTGAACCGCACCACTGCCCCCGGCATGCACTGCGCCAGTTGCGCCAACGCCAGCGGCGTCAACGCCCCCAGCCTCGGATAACCACCAATGGTCTGCCGGTCATTGAGCAACACGATCGGCTGCCCATCCGGCGGCACCTGCACCGCCCCCAGCGGTATACCTTCGGAAATCATCGGCGCGCCCTGATAGACCAGTTGCGGCCCCAGCAGGCGAATGCCCATGCGGTCTGCGCGGCTGTCCAGCGTCCAGTCACTGTTGAACGCCTCGAAAAGGCTGGTACCACTGAAATCACCGATCTGCGCGCCCATGACCAGGTCGAGCACAGGTTTTTGCACGTACTCCGGGCGCAACGCATGTGGCACCTCGCGCAGGGTTGCATCGCTACCGCTAAATACCAGTGCCTGGCCTTTGGCGAGTGCAGCGCCTTGACCGTCGATACCTCCCAGCTCTTCCCGCACGACCGTAGCGCAACTGCCGAGTACGTCTTCAGCCTGGAACCCGCCCGGCGCGGCCAGGTAAGCTCGCACGCCTTGCTTCGGTTGCTTCAGGGTCAAACGCTGCCCCTTGCCCAGGGCAAAGCTGCGCCAAGGCGCAACCGGCTGATCATCAACCCGCGCATCCAGGTCGGCACCGGCCAACGCCAGCACACACGCCTGTTCGGCCACCACGCAGAACCCGCCCAGCGCTACCTCGACCACCGGCGCACCTAGTGGGTTGCCCAGCAGCCAGTTGGCCCAGTGCATCGCCACCCAGTCCAGCGCGCCGCCCTGGGTTACGCCCAAGTGGCGCACGCCAAAGCGCCCGGCGTCCTGCAACTGGCACAACGGCGTACTGGCCTCGATCTTCAACTGCTTCATGCCTGCGCCTCCACATCACCACCCAAGGCCAGGAATTCGCTGCGCGAAACCGGCACGAAGCGCACTCGGTCACCGGGTTGCAACAGGCTGTAGCCCTCACGATCCCGGTCGAACAGGCGCACCGGGGTACGGCCAATCAGGTTCCAGCCGCCCGGCGATACCGCCGGATACGCTGCCGTCTGCCGCTCGGCAATGCCCACGCTACCCGCCGCCACGCGCTTGCGCGGAGTGCTCAGGCGCGGACTGGCCAGGCGCTCGTCCACCAGGCCCATAAAGCCGAAACCGGGGGCGAAGCCCAATGCAAATACCGGATAGTCGCGCTCACTGTGCAAGCGGATGACATCGTCTTCACTCAAGCCGCTGCGGGCCGCCAGCACAGGCAGTTCAGGGCCGACGCTGGTGTCATACCAGACTGGAATCTCATGACGCCGACCGCCGCTGCCGGTGTCTGGCTGCAAACCGTCCAGCGCCTGGGAGATCAGCGCCCTCGCCTCACCCGGCGGCAAGTCGAACTGCACCATCAGCGTTGTGTAGGACGGCACCAGGTCCAGCAAGTGCTTACCGAACGCGGCGCTCAGGCGCTGGCTGGCGGCGAGCATCCACGGCATGTTCGCCTCGTCGATACGGTCGAACAGGCGCACCATCAGGCTGTCGATGGCCACCACTTCGATGCGCGGCTTCATCGTGCCTCCAGGGCATCCAGGGCCTGGCGTATCTGCCGCACCGCTGCCACCGAACTGTCGTTGTCGCCATGCACGCAGAGGGTGCTGGCCTGCAGGCGCAAGGCACTGCCATCGTCTGCCACCAGGGTGTCGCCCCGCGCCAGGCGCAGGGCCTGTTCAACGACCAGTGCCGGGTCGTGATGCACCGCACCGGGCAGGCGCCGCGACACCAGGTGGCCGCTGGCGGTGTAGGCGCGGTCGGCGAATGCTTCGAACCACAGCGGCACGCCGACTTCATCGCCCAGAGCCTGGGCAGCACGGTTGTCGGCAGTGGCCATGAGCATCAGCGGCAGGTTGCTGTCGTAGGCTGCCACGGCCTCCAGCACGGTGCGCAGCTTGAGCGGGTCGGCCATCATGTCGTTGTACAACGCGCCATGAGGCTTCACATAGGCCACGCGGCCCCCCAGCACTTTGCAGATACCCTCCAGCGCACCGATCTGGTAGTGCAGCAGGTCGCGGATTTCTTCCGGGCTGCACGCCATGGAGCGGCGGCCGAAGCCGACCAGGTCCGGGTAAGCGGGGTGCGCGCCGATGGTCACACCATGCTCCAGCGCCAGGGCCACGGTGCGGCGCATGATGCCGGGGTCACCCGCGTGGTAGCCACAGGCGATGTTGGCGCAATCGATGTAGGGCATCACCTCGGCGTCCAGGCCCATGCGCCAGCTGCCGAAGCTCTCGCCCATGTCGCAATTGAGTAGCAGGCGTTCCACCACGCGGTCTCCCTTGTTGTTGTCCATAGCCCTACCTTACCGCGCCTTGAGCTGTTTGCCGCGGGTTTCCGGCAGGCTCAAGGCCGCCACGATCACAATCCCGTAGGACACCGCAGAAAACACACCGATACCCAGGCCCAGCGGCACATTTTGGCCAAGCATGCCGATCAGCAACGGGAACAGTGCCGCAATGACCTTGCCGATGTTGTAGCAAAAGCCCTGCCCCGAACCGCGAATGCGCGTAGGGAACAGTTCGGTAAGAAACGCCCCCATGCCGCTGAAGATGCCCGACGCGAAGAAGCCCAGCGGGAAGCCCAGCCACAGCATCACGCCATCGCTGACTGGCATCTGCGTGTACAGCAGCACGATGACGAACGAGCCCACGGCGAACAGGATGAAGTTCTTCTTGCGCCCCAGCAGGTCGGACAGGTAAGCGCTGACCACATAGCCCACGTAGGAGCCGACGATCACCATGGCCAGGTAGCCACCCGTGCCCAGCACGCTCAGGCCGCGCTCGTTCTTGAGGAAGGTTGGCAGCCACGAGGTGATGGCGTAGTAGCCGCCCAGTGCACCGGTGGTCAGCAGGGACGCACGTACAGTGGTCCAGAGCATGCCCGGGGCGAAGATCTCGTAGAAGTGCGAAGGTGCCTCGGCGTTTTCCACCGCCTTGGCCTCGCGGTACACCTCAGGGTCCTTGACCAGGCGGCGGACGAAGATCACGAAGACAGCCGGCACCAGCCCCAGCAGGAACAGCGCACGCCAGGCCTGCTCTGGCGGCAGCCAGGAGAACAGCAGCGCGTAGAGAATCGCCGTAAGGCCCCAGCCGATGGCCCAGCCGGATTGCACCATGCCCACCGCCTTGCCACGGTCCTGGGCGCGGATGACCTCGCCGATCAATACCGCGCCAGCAGTCCATTCACCGCCGAAGCCAAAGCCCATCAGCGTCCGGGCGATCAGCAACTGTTCGTAGTTCTGGGCGAAGCCGCACAGGAAGGTGAAGAAGGCGAACCACAGCACCGTCAATTGCAGGGTGCGTACGCGGCCGATGCGGTCGGAGAGGATGCCGGCGACCCAGCCGCCTACCGCCGAGGCGATCAGCGTGCTGGTGTGGATCAACCCGGCTTCGGTGGTGGTGATACCCCACAGCATGATCAGCGTAGGGATGACGAAGCTGAGCATCTGCGTATCCATGCCGTCCAGGCCGTAGCCGATCTTGCAGCTCCAGAACGTGCGCCGTTGCTGTTTGTCGATATCGCGGTACCAGGCGAAAGGCCCGGACGAAGGTGGGGAACTGACCTGCTGCTGCACGCCGGTGGGGTTCATGGATGCCTCGGCTTGTTGGTATTGTTTTATGGGCGACATAAAGCGTCGCGGCCTGGGCACCATTGTTCAGAGGCCACGCCGCCTGCGTCCAACGAGAAAAACCGCCGGTCTGGAACAAGAAAAACTGATCATGAACCTTCGCTTCCTCGAAACCTTCGTCTGGGTCGCCCGGCTCAAAAGCTTCCGCCTGACCGCAGAAAAGCTGTTCACCACTCAAGCCTCGGTGTCCAGCCGCATTGCCGCGCTGGAGGCAGACCTTGGCGTAAAGCTGTTGCTGCGCGACTCACGCGGGGTCAGCCTGACGCCGGAAGGCGGCAAGGTGCTGGAATATGCCGAACGCATGCTGGAAACCGCCAAGGCCATGAAACAGTCGCTGGACAGCGACCGGGCCAAGGTTGGGCGCATTCGTATCGGGGTGATGGACACGGTGATCCACACCTGGATGAGCGCACTGGTGGCGGAGCTGACCGAGCGCTACCCACAGGTGGAAATCGAACTGGTGGCCGACACCGCGCTGAACCTGCGCGAGCAGCTGCAGAAGGGTTTTCTGGACGTGATCCTGCAGACCGACCTGCTGCGCGAGCAGTCGATCCGCAGCCTGGACCTGGCGCGTTACCCGATGGGCTGGGTGGTAGCCGCAGGCTCGCACCAGCACCGGGACTATGCCTCGCTGGCCGAGCTTGGGCGCGAGCGCATCATCACCTTTTCGAAAAATTCGCGGCCACACCAGGAGGTGCTGAGCTTGCTGCAAGCTGCGGGGGCTGAGGCACCGCGGCTGAACTGCGTGAACTCGGTGGCGGCGATTACCCGGCTGTTACGCGATGGGTTTGGTATTGGCGCGTTGCCGCCAGCGTTGGTGGATGCCGAGTTGGGCCGGGGTGAGTTGGTGTTGCTGGAAGGGCTACAACCCCCGCCCAGCCTGGAGCTGGTGGTGGCCTGGCAGACCGGGGTGGCGCTGGTGGATGAAGTGGTCGGGGTTTGCCGGCAGGTGCTGGAGGGGTATGCGCGGGATGTGGGGGGGCAGCGGATTGTGTTGGTCTAAAAGATTACCTTTGCCTGTACTGGCCTCTTCGCGGGCGAGCCCGCGAAGAGGCCGGCACAGGCAAAACAGAAATCAACGCCAGCTCTCTTTCACGGCCCTGCGCCGCCCGCCCAGGATCACCCAGCCAATCCCCAGCAACAGGCTTTCAACCACAAAGGCCAGCACAAACCCGGCCCCTACACCCCAGCCGACCGCCTCGGGCATCAGCAGAATCTGGTAGCTGTAGCCATTCAGCGTTTCTTCCCGCAACTGCGGGTCAGCCTGCACCAGCACATGCCAGGTACGCTGCGCCCACGGCCCTTGCAACGCTTGCCATTCGTTTTCCAGCAGTTCGTTGCGGATCATCAGGCTTTCGATGCTGTTGGCATCACTGTTGAACACCGGGTCGTCACTGCTGCGGTAATGCTGCAGCAGCGCCTGCAAGTCGCCCTTGAAAAAGCGCTCGGCCGTTTGCCGGAAGCCATCCAGCGCCTCGCGTGATTCGAACAGGTGCGCCTCGACCCGCTGGCTGTAGTCCTTGACCAGCCCCGGAACCTGAATACCGGCCAGCAGGCCGAAAGTGAACAGCAGCAACCGCAGGTAACTTCTGAACATGCAGCGTCCTTAGCTCTGGCCGTGCGCCACGCACTCGCCGTGCCGCCACACGGCCCACTGACCCGGCTCGTAGCGCTGCCAGGTCTCATTTTCGGTCAGGGCCTCGGTGGCGATCACCGTGACCACGTCGTTGGGGGTGGTTTCGGTATGGAAATCGACGATCAGGTCGACATCCTTCAACCGCGCGGCACCGAAAGGCGCACGCCGGGTAATGTGTACCAGCTTGGTCGAGCAGAAGCAGAACAGCCAGTCGCCGTCACTGAGCATGCAGTTGAACACGCCCTGGCCACGGTAGCCGGCACAGGCTTCGACCAGCACCGGCAGCAGCTGTTCCACCGGCACCGGCTCGGGGAACGCACTGCGGATGCGGTTGAGCAGGTCGCAGAAGGCCGCTTCGCTGTCGGTATCGCCCACTGGTCGATAAAAACTGGCCAGGCCTTTGAAATCACCCAGCTGGCCGTTGTGCGCGAAGCACCAGTTGCGGCCCCACATTTCCCGCACGAACGGGTGGGTGTTGGACAAGCACACCCGGCCAACGTTGGCCTGGCGGATATGGCCGATCACCACTTCGCTCTTGATCGGGTATCGCTGCACCAGGTTGGCCACCTCCGATTCGCTGCTGGCTGCCGGGTCCTGGAACAGGCGCAGACCACGGCCTTCGTAAAAGCCGATGCCCCAGCCGTCACGGTGCGGGCCAGTACGCCCGCCGCGCTGCATCAGGCCGGTGAAGCTGAAAACGATATCGGTGGGGACGTTGGCACTCATGCCCAGCAGTTCGCACATAGGCGTGTCTCCTGCGCTTACAGACGGGGCTCGACCCGGCCATTGCCGCGCGGTGCGGCAGGGCGTGGGTCGTCGCGGTAACGGTCGCCGCGTTCGGCAGCCAAGGGCGCCTGGGCGGAGAGCTGGTCATCTTCGGCCGCCTGGCGCTGGGCAGCCGCCTCGGCTTGCGCACGGCGCTCACGGGCGCGCTTTTCCAGCGGCCAGCGCAGCAGCACGAAGAGGAAATACAGGCCAAAGGCAATCATGCCGTACATGGCGAAGTCGGACACCGCACGCCAGGCGTTGTTGCCGACCTTGAACGCGACATCCAGGGCCGTGATGGCGATGGCCGGGGCGAAGCTGTCCTTGACCGGATCGACCACGGTCGGGGTCAGCAGCAGCACCGCCAGCACCACCCGCAGCGGTTCGCGCAGCCAGCGCCACATCCAGCCGGTGAGCTTGAAGCCCACCAGCAGGCAGCCCAAAGCGGCCACAGCGTACAGGCCCCAGGCGAAGGTGTAGTCGTTCTCGGTCATGGTGTTCGTGCAAGCCAGGCAAAGAGACGCCTATGATAAACACTTTTCCGGGCGCAGACAGTGTTTGCCTGTCCCTAGCCAAGAGATCGCCAATGCCCAACAAGCCCCAGCCGCCCATCGCCCACGCCGACAACACCACCGACCCGTACGCCTGGCTGCAACAGCGCGACACCCCCGAGGTGCTTGCCTACCTGCAAGCCGAAAACGCCTACCAGGAAGCCTGCCTGGCTGACCAGGCCCCCTTGCGCGAGCAACTGTTCGAAGAGATCAAGGGCCGCATCCAGGAAACCGACCTGTCGCTGCCGTCTCCGTGGGGCCCTTACCTCTACTACACCCGCACCACCGCTGGTGACGAATACCCACGCCATTACCGCTGCCCTCGTCCGGCCGACGACGCCAATACCGTCGATGAAAGCCAGGAGCAACTGCTGCTCGACCCCAACGCCCTGGCAAAGGGTGGTTTCCTGTCGCTGGGCGCCTTCAACGTCAGCCCCGACCACCGCCTGCTGGCCTACAGCCTCGACACCAGCGGCGACGAAATCTACACCCTGTACATCAAAGACCTGGCCAACGGCAACGTCACTGCCCTGCCCTTCGACGACTGCGACGGCAGCCTGACCTGGGCCAACGACAGCCAGACGCTGTTCTTCGCCGAACTGGATGACACCCACCGGCCATGGCGCCTGCGCCGCCACACCCTGGGCAGCGACGGTGCTCAGACCGTGTTCGAAGAGCCCGACGGGCGCTTTTTCCTGCACTGCTACCGCACCAGCTCCGAGCGCCAGCTGGTGCTGCTGCTGAACAGCAAAACCACCAGCGAAGCCTGGGTACTGGACGCCGAAACCCCACAGGCGCCGTTTACCTGCCTGGCCCCGCGTGTCGAAGGCCACGAGTACTTCCCCGACCACGGTCAGCTCGATGGCGAATGGCGCTGGTTTATCCGCACCAACCAGGACGGCATCAACTTTGCCCTGTACCACGCACCGGCCACGCCCGTACCAGGCCGTGAGCAATGGCAGGTGCTGGTGGCGCACCGCGACACGATCATGCTCGAAGGCCTCAGCCTGAATGCCGGCGCCCTCACCCTGAGCCTGCGCGAAGGCGGCCTGCCGATCATCGAAGTCCGCCCGCAAGCTCTGCCGGCCTATCGCGTCGAACTGCCAGACGCGGCCTACAGCCTGTACGTGCAGGACAGCCTGGAGTTCGCCAGCACCCGCGTACGCCTGCGCTACGAGGCACTCAACCGCCCGGCCCAGGTGCGCCAGCTGGAGCTGGCCACAGGCGCACAGGCCGTGCTCAAACAAACCCCTGTACTGGGTGCGTTCGATGCCGATGACTATGTGAGTGAGCGCCTGTGGGCCAGCGCGGCAGACGGCACCCGGGTGCCGATCAGCCTGGTGCGTCGCCGCCAGGACCTGGGCAAGACCGTGCCGCTCTACCTGTACGGTTACGGTGCCTATGGCGAAAGCCTCGACCCGTGGTTCTCCCATGCACGTCTGAGCCTGCTGGAGCGCGGCGTGGCGTTTGCCATCGCCCATGTGCGTGGCGGCGGTGAACTGGGTGAGGCCTGGTACCGCGCCGGCAAGCAGGAGCACAAACACAACACCTTCAGCGACTTCATCGCCTGTGCGGAGCACCTGATTGCCGAGGGCGTGACCGCCTCTGACCGGCTGGCCATCAGTGGCGGCAGTGCCGGTGGCCTGCTGATGGGCGCGGTGCTCAACCTGCGCCCCGAGCTGTTCCGCTGTGCAATTGCCGAAGTGCCGTTCGTCGACGTGCTCAACACCATGCTCGACCCCGAACTGCCGCTGACCGTGACCGAGTACGACGAATGGGGCAACCCTGAAGAGCCCGAGGTGTATGAGCGGATCAAGGCGTATGCGCCGTATGAGAACGTGAAAGCCCAGGCCTACCCGGCGATGCTGGTGGTGGCGGGTTACAACGACAGCCGCGTGCAGTACTGGGAAGCGGCCAAGTGGGTGGCGCGGTTGCGTACCCGCAAGACCGACAGCAACCTGCTGCTGCTCAAGACCGAGATGGGGGCTGGGCATGGGGGCATGAGCGGCCGGTACCAGGGGCTCAAGGATGTGGCGCTGGAATATGCGTTCGTGTTTGGCGAGCTGGGTATTGTTTGAGATAGCCGGGGGCGCTTTGCGCCCCTTTCGCGACACAAGGCCGCTCCCACATTGATCGGCGTTCGCAGGACCTTGTGGGAGCGGCCTTGCGTCGCGATGGGCTGCAACGCAGCCCCAAAAGTTCCACAGCCACGCACATCGCTCAGTCAATCATCCTCGACTACCGGCTTCTGCGGCTCTGGCCGCAGCCCGGGTAATGGCTGGTCCTTCGGCGGCCCGGGCACCGGCATGGGCGGTAGCAAGGGCGCCCCCGGCTGGCTGTCATAAGCCTTGGGCGGCGTACTCGGGGTAACCTGCGGATATGGCGTGGGCGTCGGCGTGCCCGGCGCACCAGGCACAGGCGTCGTCAACCGGGGTGGCGTGCTTGCCGCTTCGGCCAGCGGCAAGCCAGCCAACAACAGCGCGGTGAGGATCGCGTGAAACATCTGCAACCTCCTGTCGGGAACCTTCCTACAGGCTACGCCTAAATCAAAGCTTTCGCCTGTCCGCCCGCCCCGCAAGCGCGCTAGACTCAATGACATAACCGTCATTTGCCTGATCAGAACAAAGGAAACACCATGAGCTCCACCTCTTCCGCCGCCGCCACCGCGCGCCTCGACCGCATCCTGGCCGATGCCAAGCGCGACAAGGAAATGGGCTACCGCGACAAGGCCCTGAGAATGTACCCGCACGTGTGCGGCCGCTGCGCCCGCGAGTTCGCTGGCAAGCGCCTGAGCGAGCTGACCGTGCACCACCGCGACCACAACCACGACAACAACCCGCAGGACGGCTCCAACTGGGAGCTGCTGTGCCTGTACTGCCACGACAACGAGCACTCGCGCTACACCGACCAGCAGTACTTCAGCGAAGGCTCCACCAGCACCCCGAGCATCGCCAAGGCCACCCACAACCCGTTCGCCGGGCTGGCGGGCATGCTGAAGAAAGACTGACCATCGATTCGCCCCCCGCTGCTGCCGGGCAGCCCGTATAATCGCGCTTTTTTCGTGAAGGGCCCCGGTACGTGGCAAACAAACGATACAGCTGCATCGGCCTGTTCAACCCCAAGTCGCCAGAAAACGTCGGCTCGGTGATGCGCGCTGCGGGCTGCTACGGCGTCAATTCGGTGTTCTACACCGGCAAACGCTACGAACGCGCGCGTGACTTTGTCACCGACACCAAGCGCGTGCATTACGACATTCCGCTGATCGGCATCGACGACCTGCAACGCATCATCCCGCTGGGCTGCACGCCGGTGGCGGTGGAGCTGGTGGAAGGGGCGCGGCCATTGCCGGAATACACCCACCCGGACCGTGCCATCTACATCTTCGGGCCAGAGGACGGCTCGTTGAGCGAGGATGTGCGGGGCTGGTGTGAAGAGACCATCTACATACCGACCGAAGGTTGCATGAACCTGGCGGCGACGGTGAATGTGGTGCTGTACGACCGCATGGCCAAGGGGCTGAATACCCGCTCAGGGCCGAAGTTCAAGTAATAAAAAGGCCGCCACTGCAAAAGCAGGGCGGCCAGGTGCCGAACTCCGTCAGAACAGCACCGGTCTTGCTCAGATCACGAAGCGTTGATCCAGATGGTCTTCAGCTCCGTGTATTGGTCATGGGCCCAGATGGACTTGTCGCGCCCACCAAAGCCAGACTCCTTGTAGCCGCCGAACGGCGTGGTGACATCACCTTCGCCGAAGCAGTTGACCGTCACCACACCCGCACGGATTTCCCGCGACAGGCGCAGCGCATTGCGCAGGCTGCCGGTGTAGACCGAAGCGGCCAGGCCGTAAACGGTGTCGTTGGCCAGTTCGATGGCCTCGTCGATAGTCTCGAAGCTGGTCACGCTCAGCACCGGGCCAAAGATTTCTTCGACGAACAATTTGTTGTCGCGGCCCACGTTGTCGACGATGGTCGGCTGCACGAACACGCCTTCTTCGGTCTCGCCACCCTGGACGATACTGAGCTTCTGCTCGGCAGCGTATTCCAGGTACGACTTGACCTTCTCGAAGTGCGACTTGCTGACCATGGCGCCCAGGCGGTTGTCCGGGTCCAGCGGGTCGCCCAGTTTCCAGTCCTTCAGGTGCTTGGCGATCAGGCCCAGCAACTCGTCCTTCACGTCCTTGTGGACGATCAGACGCGAAGAAGCCGAGCAGTTTTCGCCCATGTTCCAGAACGCACCGGCGGTAACGAACTGGGCCACTTCGTCCAGGTCTTCGCAGTCGTTCATGACCACGGCCGGGTTCTTGCCACCCAGCTCCAGCACGATGCGCTTGAGGTTGGATTCGGCGGCGTACTTCAGGAACAGGCGGCCGGTGTCGGTGGAGCCGGTGAAGCTCACCATCGGGATGTCCATGTGGCGGCCGATGGCCTCGCCCACTTCACGGCCACCACCAGGCACCAGGTTGAACACACCGGCCGGGATGCCAGCCTCATGGGCCAGCTCGGCCACGCGCAGGGCGCTGAGGGTGGTTTCCTTGGCGGGTTTGACCACGATCGAGCAACCGGCAGCCAGCGACGGGGCGATCTTCCAGGCCAGCATCAGCAGCGGGAAGTTCCACGGCAGCACCAGGCCAACCACGCCGATGGCCTCACGCACCACCATGGTCACGGCAGCGTTGCCGGTCGGCGCAGTGGCGTCGTAGATCTTGTCGATCAGCTCGGCGTGCCAGCGGATGGTGTGGATGGTTTCCGGCACGTCGACGTTCTGGCACTCGCTGACCGGCTTGCCGCTGTCCAGCGCTTCCAGCACGGCCAGTTCATGGGCGTTGTCTTCCAGCAACTGGGCGAACTTCTGCAGCACATGCTTGCGGTCGTTCGGCTGCATCTTCGACCAGGTGCCCTCTTCGAACACGCGCTTGGCAGCTGCAACGGCCACGTTGACGTCGTTGACGTCGCAGGCCGCCACTTCGGCCAGTTGCTGGCCGGTGGCCGGGTTGGTGGTGACGAAGGTCTTGCCCGAGATGGCATCGCGGAACTCACCGTCGATGAAGGCCTTGGTCCGCAGTTGCAGTTCGGCGGCGATGGCCGCGTATTGTTCCTTGCTCAGCAATTCAGCCATTTTTCCAGCCTCCTTATTTGATCTGGGCGATGGTGGCCTTGAGTTCGGTGACCACGCGCTTGAGTTCTGCTTTCTCGGCGTCATCCAGGTCGTACAGCGGCTTGCGCACGCCGCCGGTCTTCAGGCCGTTCAGGGCCACGCCGTTCTTGATGGCCTGGACGAACTTGCCACCTTCGAGGAAGTCCATCAGTGGCATCATGGCGGCCATGATCTTGCGGCCCTTGTCGAAGTTCTTCTCGATCACGCAGGCCTCGTACAGGGCCACGTGCTCGCGCGGGATGAAGTTGGAGCCGGCGCAGACCCAGCTCTTGGCGCCCCAGGCGAAGAATTCCAGGGCCTGGTCGTCCCAGCCGCACGACAGCTGGATGTTCGGGCGATGGATGGCCAGGCGGTGCAGCTGGGCCATGTCGCCGGAGCTTTCCTTGATGGCGACGATGTTTTTCACATCGGCAACAGCATCGAAGAATTCTTCGCCCATGCTGACGCTCATGCGGCCTGGGTAGTTGTAGAGCATGATCGGCAGGCCGGCAGCGGCGTCGACCGCTTTGACGTGCAGGGCGATTTCCTGCTGGGTTGGCAGCGCGTATGGCGGGGTGCCCACCAGCAGTGCGTCGGCCTTGATTTCCTTGGCGTGCTGGGCGAAAGCCACGGCGTCTTCGGTGCGGATGCCACCGGTGCCGACGATCAGCGGCAGGCGGCCGTTGAGCACGTCCTTGGCCTGGGCGGCCAGCTCGATGCGCTCCTGGGTGGTGTGGGCGTAGTACTCGCCGGTGGAGCCACCAATGATGACGCCGTGGATTTTCGACTCGACCAGGTATTCGAGGACCTCGGCAAACGCTGCCTTGTCGATCGAGCCGTCCGCAGCCAGCGGAGTGATTGCCGGGGTGTAGATGCCTTCGAATTTCACGGTAGGTTCTCCAATGCGTTGCTCAGTGTTGTAAAGACCACCGCGCAACGACGCGGCGGCAGGTTGTAAGGGTTCAGCCAAGCGAAGCCGCTTGTTGCAGGTTCAGCGAACGGGTTTCCGGGGCCAGGGCAACCGAGAAGGCCAGGCCGACAAAGGTCACGGCGGCGGCGGCATACATGGTGGCGCCGATGCCATAGCTGTCGAGGGCGATGGGCACCAGCCAGGTGCCGACGGCGGCACCGACCCGCGACATGGAGGTGCCGACGCCTACAGCGCCAGCGCGGATTTCGGTAGGGAACAGTTCGTTGGGGTACACCAGCTGCAGCACCTGGGCGCCACCGATAAACAAAGCGTAGGCCCCGAACAGCACCAGGATGAGCATCTCGTTGCCATTGCTGAAGGCGCCCAGGCCCAACAGCGCCAGCCCCGACCAGAAGAAGCTGTGCAGCAGTGTGGTGCGTCGGCCGAGGGTGTTGAGCAGGCGGGTGCCGACGATGCAGCCGACCACGAACAGGAAGGTGATGGCGATGGAGCCGATCGAGGCCCAGTCACCTTTCAGGTTCAGCGCGCCCAGCACTTTCGGGGCGAACGCATACACGGCAAACACCGGGATCACCGAGCAGGTCCAGAACATAGTGACGAACAACATGCGCTTGCCGTAGCCCGAGTGCAGCAGGCTGAGGAACGACAGCTTGCGGGTCTTGGGCTCTTCCGGCAGGTTCTTCAGCGAGAAGCCGTTGCCATAGACGCGCTTGATCACCTGCTCGGCCTCGGCCGAGCGGCCTTTGCTGATCAGCCAGCGTGGCGACTCCGGGGTACCCAGGCGAATGGCGAACAGCAATGCACCGATGACCGCCGCACTGGCCAGCACCAGGCGCCAGGCATCGTCGCCACCGTGGCGCAGGATGGCCTCACCGGCCAGATAGGCGGTGGCGGCACCGGCGAACCACAACACCGTCAAGGTGGCCAGGCGCGGGCCGCGGTTTTTCTTGGGCAAGAACTCCACCAACAGCGAGGTGGCAACCGGGTATTCGATGCCCACGGCGATACCGATGGCGAACCGCAGCAGGAACAACGCCAGCGCCGATTCGACCCAGAACTGCGCGACCGAGGCCAGGATGAACAGGGTCGGGCCAACGAAGAACACGCGCTTGCGGCCAAAGCGGTCAGTCAGCCAACCGCCGAAGAAGCCGCCGAAGAAAATGCCGATCAACGCCGAGGCGGCAATCATGCCCTGCCAGAAGCTGGTGAGGCCCAGGCCTGCGGACATCTGCACCATGGCCACACCGATGATGCTCAGTACATAGCCATCGACGAACGAACCACCACCGGAACGCAAGGTCAGCAACTGGTGAAAGTTGTTGATCGGTACATCTTCAATCGAAACATTCGGACTTGTCATTGTTGTTCCTACCACGTCTGCTACATGCACATTTTCAAGGCGAGCGCGTCCGCGAAACTGAAAACCACACTCAGCCCCGGGTGACCGGACAACGCATCTCGATCATCAAATTCGGGCAAGCCGCGCCCGTGCCGGCCAACTTACGCCGACGAAAAATGTTCTATGGCCTAACTCAGGTAACGATCAGCTCTCTTTGCCAGCGCGGAACTGCCCCCACATCAGGTTGGCGTTCAAGCCCAGGGAAACCAGGGGCTGCGGCGGGTTTGCACAAGGCCCGGGGGCATTGAGCAAGAATTCGATCAGTTCGTTCTTGTCGCCGGCCAGCCAGTCGGCCAGCAACTTGCCGGTGACGGTGCCACGGGTTACACCCAGGCCGTTACAACACAGTGCACCCACCACATTGGGTGCCAACTTGCCGAAGAAGCCCATGTGATTGCGTGACAGTGCCAGTGCACCGCCCCAGGTATATTCGAAGTTCACACCAGGCAACATCGGGAAGCGCCGGGCGAACGAATCGCGGTGGCGCTCGACAAAGCGCTCCAGGTATTTGCGGTTACTGCGGCCGTCGGGGTTGTAGCTGAAGCTGTTGCGGATCAGCAGGCGGTTGTCGACTGTGCGGCGCATGGTAGTGCCGAACGGGTCGGCAGGGATGACGCCCCAGTAGGGTTTGCCGCCCAGGCGCGCCTGCTCTTCTTCAGTCAGCGGGCGGGTGATGCTGCCGTAGGTGAACACGGGCAGCATACGGCCCTTGAGGAAACCAAAGCTCATGCCGAAGGCGTTGGTGGTGAGCACCAGCTTGTCGGCCGTGATCGAGCCGTTGGCGTGGCGCAACACCACCTTGTCGCCGTACTCGACGTCGGTAATGGGTGTGCGCTCGTACAGCGAAACGTTACTTGGCAAGCTGTCGGCCAGGCCTTTGACCAACGCCGAGGGTTGCAGCAAGGCCGTGCCTGGGGTGAACAGGCCCTTGCGGTAGAAATGGGTGCCGATGTGATCGGGCAGGTCGCGGCCTTCGATCACTTCGTACGGCTGGCCAAGCTTGTCCAGGCCCCGGCGGTAGGCATCCAGCACGGCGATGCCGCGGTCTTCGATGGCAGCCTGGTATTTGCCGCAATGGCGAAACTGGCACTCGATGTCGTAGCGCTCGATCAGGTCCTTGAGGTACTGCTGGCCACCCAGGTTGAGCTTGAGGACGGTCTTGGCGATGTCGATGTCGCCGATGTAGTCCTCGGCACCGATGTCGTGCGGCAGGTCGATGGCAAAGCCGGCATTGCGCCCGGAGGTACCAAAGCCGACCTCCTGGGCTTCGACCAGCACGATCTCGTCATGCGGAAAGTTCGTTGCCAACTGCCGCGCGGCAGCCAGGCCGGTAAAGCCGGCGCCGACCACCACCCAGCGTGCCTGGCTGTGGCCTGTGTGGGCCGGCCTTGGCGTGCGGGGCTTGCTCAGGTGATACCAACCACAGGTGGCATCATCGGCAGGTAACGAACTTATTCTTGTCATGTCACTAACCTGGTTCTTGTTGTCGACGGGTGGTCAGCGCCAGCGGGCTGACCTGTGTAACTCATATCTGAATCGGCACATCCAGCCCTTGCGGTGCGGCGTACTCGGCCATGCGCCGGCGCGACAGCTCGAAGTGCTCGCGCACCAGCTGACCGGCGGTTTGCGGGTCGCGGCGCTCGATGGCCTGGATCATCTGATCGTGCTGTTCGCAGGCGATTTCGAGGTCGCGCTGCATGTCGTCGGTGGTCGGGTGGCGGTAGAAGATCTTGCCCAGGCGGGTGTGGTCGATCAGCAGGCGGCGCAGGCTAGGCAACAGGTAATCGTTGTGCGCCATCTTGCCTATTTCCAGGTGGAAGGCGTCGTTGTAGAGCACGCGGTTTTCCACGTCGCGCTCTTCAATGGCCTGACGGAACTGGGCCTGGATGCCTTTGAGCACTTCGATTTCTTCAGCGCTGGCGTAGGTGGCGGCCAACTGGGTGGTGGCCACGTAGATGAGCGGTGCGGCAACGTAGAAGCTGTGCAGCGACTCGTGGTTCATGGCGGCAACGCGTGGTGCGCGGTTGGCTTCCAGCTCGATGTAGCCTTCGGCGGCGATCTGGCGCAGCAGTTCACGGACCGGGGGGCGCGACAGGCCAAATTCGTCGCACAGGGCCAGTTCGTCCACCACTGCGCCCGGGGCCAGTTCCATGCTGAGGATCCGGCGGCGCAGCGCTTCGGCCAGGACGGCTTTGCGGTCCTGCGGCACTTCTGCGGCGAGTGGTTGGACGGTGGCTTTCATGGCGGCCTTCTTTGTTGTCATAGAGCTATGTCTACTATTTGTATAACGACTATAGGGCACTGTTAGACAATGTGTCTACAGCATTTTCGATGAACGGTGAAATCTGTTTAGGCCCCTGTTTTAAAGGGTTCTAGCGGGTTACAGGGGTGGAATTAAACACCCTTGAGGCTGCATTGCCAAACCAGACAGGAAATTCACCAAACAAGACAAGCTCCCTATATTTCACCGCCTGCTCGGGCCCTATCGCCGGCAAGCCAGCTCCCACAGGGACCCCACAGCACTCTGGGCCTGTGCAGTACCTGTGGGAGCTGGCTTGCCGGCGATAGGGCCAGCAGCACAAATCAAAAAGCCACCTGCAGGCAGGTGGCTTCCTTTTTCATTCACACAAATCTGATCAAGCAGTTGCCAGCGCCTCCCGCCGCGCATGCCGCTTGCTGGTAATCACGCCCAACACCAGGATCACCAGTGCCAATGCCAAGGTCAGCGACACTTCCATACGGTGCTTGGGCATGACGAACATGGTACCCAAGGCAAAGATGATGAAGCCGATCACCGCATAGGTCAGCCACGGGTACAACCACATACGGAAGGCGATCTCGACGTTCTGCTTCTGCAGGATGGCCCGCATGCGCAGTTGCGAGAAGGCAATCGCCAGGTACACCAGCAGGGCAATCGACCCGGAGCTGGCCAGCAGGAAGGCAAACACCTCGGCCGGGGCGAAGTAGTTGACGATGGTCGCCAGCATGCCGATCAACGTGCTGCCGATGACCGCCGCGCGCGGCACGCCCACTTTCGAGGTGCGCTGGATGAAGCCAGGTGCATCACCGCGCTTGCTCAACGAGTAGAGCATGCGCGAGGAAATGTAGATCGACGAGTTCAGGCAGCTGGCCACCGCCACCAGCACGACGATGTCCACCAGTTGCTTGGCATACGGGATGTTCATGATTTCCAGGGCCCGCTGATACGAGCCTTGCACCGGCAGCAGCGGGTCGTTCCATGCCACCACCGAGATGATCACGAAAATCGACAGCAGGTAGAACACACTGATACGCCAGATGACCGAGCGCGTGGCCTTGGCGATGTTGCGCGCCGGGTCTTTCGATTCGGAGGCGGCAATGGTCACCGCTTCGGTACCCAGGTAGCTGAACATGGTGGTCAGCAAGGCGCCGATGATTGCCGTCCAGCCATTGGGCATGAAGCCGCCCTGCTGCTCCAGCAACAGTGGCAGGCCACTGACTTCACGGCCCGGCAACACGCCGGCCAGGGCCGCAGCACCGAGGGCAATGAAGGCAACGATGGCAATGACCTTGAGCATGGCGAACCAGAACTCGAACTCGCCGTACTTGGCCACGCTGAACAGGTTGGTGGCGGTCAGCAGCACGGTCATGCTCAGGGCGAAGAACCAGGCATCGATGTGCGGGAACCAGTTGTTGAGGACCACGCCAGCGGCAATGGCTTCAATAGGAATTACCAGCACCCAGAACCACCAGTACAGCCAACCGATGGTAAAGCCGGCCCAGCGGCCAATGGCGCGGTCGGCATAGGTGGAGAACGAACCGGTATCGGGGCTGGCAACGGCCATTTCCCCGAGCATGCGCATCACCAGCACCACCAGCGCACCGGCCAGTGCATAGGCGACGATGGCCGAGGGGCCGGCTGCCGCGATGGCGTGCCCGGAGCCGATGAACAACCCGGCACCGATCACCCCGGCGATGGAGAGCATGGTCACATGGCGTTGCTTGAAGCCTTGCGCCAGCTGATTGCCGGCGCCACTCGCGCTTGTCATTGTCATCCTGATCCCTGCTTTTGTTTTCTTTGTGGGGGGGACGTGAAGCTCCTGGGTCGAAACCCAGCGTGGATGAGCTTCGCGCCCGGTCACGGTACGCCAGCGAGGGGTTGGTCAAGTTGCCTGAATCCGCCACGGACTTGACCATAGATGACATCGAACACGTTTAAACAGGCAAGATAGAGCTATCGCGGCCTAGCGCAACGCCTTGCTTTGCAACACCTCGGACTTGCGCCCCAGCACGTTCTCGCTGATTTGCACGAAGTCTTCGGTGCTCACGCTGGGCAGGCGCATCAGCCCGCGTACCACATCGTCCAGCGAGCGCTTGGCCTGGGTATGGATACGGATTTCCTTGTCCAGTGCCTGCAACAGCATCACCCCGCGCGCCACCTGGGCAGGGCTGGCGCGTTCACCCTTGAGCCGGGTGACCTTGGCGCCCTGTTTGCTCAGGCGTGCCTGCCAGGCCTGGTAACGGTCATCGCTCACCCCGCCCGAGCGGCGCAGCAACTCGCTGGCGTAATAGTCGGTCAGGCTCTCTACCAACCAGTCACTGCCGTCACGCCCATGGATCTGTGCAAACAGCTGCACCACTTCGCGCAGCAACGGGCTGCTGCCATTCTCGCTTACCATCGGCCGGGCGCTGTGCAGGTACAGCGAACCCTGTGCTGCCATTGCCCCACGCCACATGCCGTCACGGGCACCGACCAGCAGCAGCTTCGGCGGATTGCGCGGGAACACCGCCTGCAACTGCGGCCATACGAAGGTCAGCAGGGTCAGGCTGTCCATACGCCGCATACCCTGCCCCACCGGCGCAGCCACGGTGACCTCGGTATCACCCAGGCGAGCACGGCGGCTGCCAAGATCGCCAGCCAGCATCCAGCCAGTGGGGCGGTCGAACAGGCGCGAAACGTTGTCGATGCGGAACTTGTCCTTGCCGATGCGCGGCCAGGAGGTCTCGATACTCTTCCAGCCCTCGGGCAGGTCGAACGCCAGGCGTGCCACCAGCTCGGTGCCATCCTGCTGGTCGAGGCGCGCGGGCGGCACCAGCTGGTCACCAAGGAACAACGCCCAGTGCGGAGTAACACGCGAGGAATAGGCACCGCTGGCGAGCTTCTGGTCCAACTGCACGCGGTAGCTGAGGCTGGTCTTGCCGGCCGCCGGCTGCCACACACCGCGCTGCCCCTGCAGTTGCCATTGGCCATCGGCCTGGAAGCCGCTGTAGGCCCCGGCCTTGCCCAGGTCGAAGTCCAGGCTGCGCACGGCGCTGCCTTCGGCCAATGTGAGGCGGACTTCAGCCTGGCCACTGGCAGGCAACAAACGCACCTGGTAGTCGAGGTCGACCTTTTTCGCCCAGGCCGGCGAACTGGCCATCAGGCCCAACAACAGCAACAGCTGGCAACGCATACAGAAACTCCTTGTTTCCCCGTGGCAGCGGGCCGCGCCGGTCAGCTGGCGCGGAAGATCAGGTGGTCTTCCCAGTCGTCTTCGTGCACATCGTGTTCACTGAGCATACGCCCCGACTGGGAAATACGCTGTTCATGGACTTGCTGGCGGTCGCCGCAGACCAGGTGATGCCAGGCGGGCAAGTCCTTGCCCTCGCTGACCAGGCGGTAACCGCAGGTACTCGGCAGCCACTTGAACTGGTCGGCCTTGCCCGGAGTGAGCTGGATGCAGTCCGGCACGTGGTCGAAGCGGTTGGGGTAGTCGCTGCACTGGCAGGTGTGCAGGTCCAGCAGCTTGCAGGCGATGCGCGTGTAATAGACGCTGTTGTCGTCCTCGTCCTCAAGCTTTTGCAGGCAGCACAGGCCGCAGCCGTCGCACAGCGACTCCCACTCTGGCGGGCTGAGTTGTTCGAGGGTCTTGCGCCGCCAGAACGGCGCGTTTTCAGCGATCATCACACGGTTTCCTGCATTCATCATTGGGCCACGGCGCGCGGCGGCGCCAGTCTAGAGCCTGACCTTGCGCAAAGCCAGACCGCTTGTCAGTCGCGACGGGACGCAGTAGCGTGCGGGTTTCCCGTCCTTTTGCAGGAGCTGTCATGAGCGCCAACCCTCGCATTGCCGATTACGCCATCAACGAGCAGTTCATCAACCGCTGGTCGCCGCGTGCTTTCACCGCCGAGCCGATCAGCGAAGAAACGCTGTTGAGCTTCCTGGAAGCCGCCCGTTGGGCTCCGTCGGCGTACAACTCGCAGCCTTGGCGCTTCCTGTATGCCCGCCGCGATACGCCAAACTGGGAGCGTTACCTGAACCTGCTGGTGCCGTTCAACCGCAGCTGGGCACAACAAGCCTCGGCACTGGTGCTGATCATTTCCAAGACCACCTTCGCCGCCCCGGGCGCCACGGAGGAAAAGCCGGCGCTGTGGCATACCTTCGACACCGGTTCCGCCTGGGGGCACCTGGCCCTGCAGGCCAGCATCAGCGGCTGGCACACCCATGGCATGGCCGGCTTCGACCAGGACCTGGCGCGTCAGGAGCTGAAGGTTCCTGAAGGTTATGTGCTGCATGCCATGGTGGCGATCGGCAAACTGGGTGACAAGGCCAGCCTGGATGAGGCGTTGCAGGCACGTGAAGTACCGAGCCCGCGCAAGCCGCTGAGCGAGCTGGCTGCCGAGGGTGATTTCAGCCTGTAAGCCTTGTGTAGCCTGTACCGGCCCAATCGCCGGCAAGCCAGCTCCCACAAGTACCCCACAGTTTTCAGATTCTGTGCAGTACCTGTGGGAGCTGGCTTGCCGGCGATTGGGCCAGTGCAGGCACTACAAATCAGTAGCCCTTGGCAAAGTCCACTTCACCCCGCAAACCCTGCCCCGCTTCATACGCCTGCATATTCTCGACAAACAGCCGCACCATCGCCGCCGGCGAGGTGGGTGCCGAGCTGTGTCCGGTCAGCAGCAAGCCCCAGGCGGTCCAGAACGGGTGCTGTTTAGGCAGCGGTTCCTGGCGGCACACATCGATCACCGCACCGGCCAGATGCCCTTCCTTCAGCGCCTCGACCAGGTCCGCATCCACCACCGCCGCGCCGCGCCCGGCATTGATGAACAGCGTGCTCGGCTGGAAGCACTTGAACAGCGCCGCGTCATACAGGTCATGGGTCGCCGGGGTGTCCGGCAGCAGGTTGAGCACGTAGTCGACCTGGCCAACCATGCGCGGCAAGTCGGCCAGCGCCGCCACCTCGACGAACGGTGCCTGCTCCCGGGCACTGCTGGCGACCCCGTACAGCACCACACCAAACGGCTGCAGGAACTCGGCCACGCGCTGGCCAATGTCGCCGGTGCCCACGATCAGCACCTTGCGCCCTTCCAGCGTACGTCCTGGGCGATCGTCCCAGCGCCGCTCCACCTGGCTGACCAGGCGCGACAGCACCTCGCGTTCGTGGCCGAGCATGTAGGTAAGCATGTACTCGGCCATCACCTGGCCGAAGATGCCTACCGCGCGGGTCAGGCGATAGTCACGCGGCAAGCCATCGGCCAGCAACGGCGTGATACCCGCCCAGGTCGACTGCATCCAGTCCGGCTTGTGGCCTTGGCGCAGCAAGCTCGCCAGCAGGTCCGGCTGGCCCAGCCACACCTTGCACTGTGGTGCCTGGCGGGCCAGTTCGGCGGAATCACCGCTGGTCAGTACTTCCACTTCAGGCGCAGCTTCGCGCAAAAGCGCGGCGTAACGAGCATGATCATGCTCAGCAATCAGTACGCGCATGGTCAGACCGGGTCGTTTCGGCGCAGCAGCTCTTCAGGCAGGTGCTCGATGTACTCGTCTTCCGCTGGCGGCATCTGCAGGTGGTAGCCCTGGTTGTCGAGGTTTTCCAGCACCTTGGCGATGTCCTCGCGGGCCAGCTTGCGCTCCGGGGTGAGCACCAGGTCGAAGGCATGCACAGGGGTGCCGAAGAACGGCAGCAGGCCTTCCGGCACGCGCTCCAGGCCCTCGGCCTTGAGCACATACAGGTACATTTCGTTCTTGCGGGGGCTCTTGTAGATCGAGCAAATGCGTTTCATCGGGTCTCTCCGGCACCTGCAAGGCTGTCCAGCAGGGCCTGGCCCATACGCTCACGACGCCAGCCGCGCAGCGAATCGGGCAGTTGATAAGGGCCATTGGGGTAGCCGCTCTTGAGCAGCGCTTCCAGGGCTTTTTTGCGCAGCATCAGCTCGGGGGCGATCCCCAGGCGTTCGCCTTCGGCCTGGCCGATGGCTCTCAGCTGCTTGAGGATGCCGGCGGCCTCGATCGGCAGCGGCTCGGGCAAAGGCGCTGGCCACTGCTCGGCAGGCAGGCTGGCGGCGCGCTGGATCAGCTTGATCAGGAACTCACCGTCCTGACGAATGGTGCGCGGGTGCATCTCGTCGATCCTGGCCAGCGCCGACAGGTTGTTCGGCTGGCTCTTGGCCATGGGCCACAGCGAGTGCTCCTTGAGGATGCGGTTGCGCGGCACATCGCGGCTACGGGCTTCACGCTCGCGCCAGGCGCACAGCTCTCGCAACACCGCCAGTTGCTGGGGGGCCAGCTTCCAGGCGAGCTTGACGTCGCGGTACAGGGTTTCGGGCTCGACCTCACGGCGCAACGCAGCCACCAGCTCGGCGCCGTCTTCCAGCACCCAGGCGTACTTGTCGTCGCTCAGGCGCGGGCGCAAGGCGGTGAACAGCTCGGCCAGGTGCACGGCATCTTCGGCGGCATAGCTGACCTGCGTGTCGGAGAGCGGGCGCTGCAGCCAGTCGGAGCGGGTTTCGCCCTTGGGCAGCTCGATACCCAGCACCTCCTGCACCAGGCGCGAATAGCCCATGGAGAAGCCCAGGTTCAGGTAGCCGGCTGCCAACTGGGTGTCGAACAGCGGCTGCGGCAGCTTGCCGGTCAGGCGCAACAGCACTTCGAGGTCTTCGCTGCAGGCGTGCAGCACCTTGACCACACCGCTGTCTTCGAGCAAGTCGGCCAAGGGTTGCCAGTTACCGATCAGCAACGGGTCGATCAGGTAGGCCCGCTGGCCGTCGCCGATCTGGATCAGCCCGGCTTTCGGGTAGAAGGTGTCAACCCGCATGAATTCGGTGTCGACAGCGACAAAAGGCAGCTGGTGCCAGTCGCGGCAGTGTTCGGCCAGGCTCTGGTCGTCACGGATCCAGTGAATTTCGATGGCCACAAGGCTCTCCCACTAACATTGGCGCGCAGTATATACGGCGCGGGCACTGCTGGTGAAACCCGGGCCATCCTTGATATCGATAAGTGGTGGTGTTGTGTGGGTCAGCGTTTGGCCGCCAACCACGGACGGCAGCTGGCAAACATGTCCAGCGACTGCTGATACACCTCGGTGCGCACCTGCAACAGGCCGAGCATGGAGTGGAACAGGTTGTCCTGCGACAGCGGCGCATCGCTGAGCTTGGCCAGGCAGTCGGTATCGATGCCGAAGTCCTCCTTGTAGCTGTCGGAGAACCAGGTCAGCAATGGCACGTGCTTCTGCTGCTCCGGGGCGATGGCGTAAGGCGTGCCGTGCAGGAACAGGTTGTACTCACCCAGCGACTCGCCATGGTCGGACAGGTAGATCATCGCGGTGTCGACCTTGTCCTGTTTGCTGCGCAGGGTGTCGATCAGCGACGCCAGCACTTTGTCGGTGTAGGCCAGGGTGTTGTCGTAACCGTTGATGATGTCTTGCTCGCTGCACTGGTTCAGCGCGTTGCTCTGGCACACCGGCGTGAAGCGCTCACTGTCACTTGGGTAGCGCTTGAAATATTCCGGGCCGTGGCTGCCCATCTGGTGCAGCACCAGCACGGTGTCCTTGTCGAGGTTGTCGATCAGCGCGTCCAGCCCTTGCAGCAGGATCTGGTCATGGCATTCGCCATTGGCACACAGCTGCGGGTCGTTGAGGTTGCTGACATCGATGAACTGCACCCGGTCGCAGGTACCTTTGCAGCCCGACTGGTTGTCGCGCCACTGCACGGCCAGGCCGGCCCGCTGGAGGATATCCAGCAGCCCTTCGCGGTTCTTGGCCACGCGGGCATCGTATTCCTTGCGGGTCATACCCGAGAACATGCACGGCACCGAGACAGCCGTTTCCGTACCGCACGAATGCACATCGGAAAACGCCACCAGGCCCTGCTCCTTGGCCAGGTTCGGAGTGGTATCGCGGTCATAGCCCAACACGCCAAAGTGGTCGGCCCGCGCACTTTCACCCACCACCAGCACGGTCAACGACTTGCGTTCATGCTTCTGCCAGGCGGCATCACGCTTGGCATCTTCGCCATAGTGCTGGAAAGGACGCGATGCCGTACCGACGCGTTCGCTGACATAGCCAATGGAGGCACCGACGATATTGCTGGGGGTCAGCATCAGGCGCAATTCGTGGTGGTTGCGAAACAGCGACGACAAGCCTTGGTAGTTGACCAGCGCCACCGAGCCCAGGGCTACCACGCAGGCGCCACTGACCACCAGCTTGCCCAGCAGCTCGCGGTGCCAGGGACGGTAGGCAATGGGCGCCTTCCACAGCAGCACCGAAGGCACCACGCCCAAGCCCAGGATGTACAAGGCAAACTTCAGCGAAAGCAGGTCGCGCACTTCGGCTACGTTGGTTTCTGCAATATTGCGGAACATACCCGCATCAATAAGTACGCCGTATTGATTCATGAAGTAAGCCACACCCGCGCCACTCATGAACAACACGATAAGTACCGGCTTCAATACATATCGGAAGGCAAACAACGTGAGGATGAGATTGAAAGCGAACAACATCAGCACGGCAAACGCCAGGCTCAACCACAGCCCGGACAGGCCGGCAGGCACCACCTCTTGCAGGTGCCCCCAAAGGAACATGTTCAAGCCAATCAGCAGGTAAAGGCTGGCCAGCAGCGTGACCCATTCAGTCCGCAGGGATTTGAAGTTGAGCATTAGCGTTCGCAATCAAGAGTGATTATCAACCCCCAGGCCGGGTGGCACCGTGGGAAAGTTGGGCGAACTCTAGAAAGCGCGTCATCAATTTTTTGTGAAAAAGTTGGTAACAATTTCGTGAGGACGCGTCTTTCGGTGATTAACGACGCTTCATTCAGCTGCCATTCAGGCTGACCGACATCACCGGCCTGCGCAAAGGCGGCTATCCTCAGAGGTCAGGACCTTACCGACAACCCTGACAGAGGTGAAGAAATGCCAGTTCCGCATGATCTGCTCGCTGACCTGCACGTTACCGCTGATGCATTCCAGGCGCTCATTGACAAGGACCAGACGCTGCACTCACTGCACAAGGAATACAACGCCAAGGACAAGGAGGTGGTTGCCGCCGAAGGCAACGGCACCAACGACGACACCGTCAACCGCCTGCGCAAGGAACGGTTGCTGATCAAGGACAAGATCGAACGGATTATTCATCCGCCGAAATCCTGACTGAATATCTTCTTTGAATTTACCGGCCCTATCGCCGGCAAGCCAGCTCCCACAGGGTCTCCACAGATTTCGAACCTGTGCTGCACCTGTGGGAGCTGGCTTGCCGGCGATAGGGCCAGTAGCCCTTACACGGCAACCAGAGCCTTGAGCGCGCCATCCAGATCCTCGATCAGATCACGATAATCCTCGATCCCCATCGACAACCGCAGCAGGTTCTCGCTGATCCCCATCACCCCTTTCTGCTCCGGGCTCAGCGAGCAGTGCGACATGGTCCACGAGTGGTTGATCATGCTCTCCACCCCACCCAGCGAGTCGGCCAGCACAAAGATCTGCAACGCTTCCACCAGGCGGTTGAGCGCGGTCCGGTCACCCTTCACTTTCATCGCCACCACCGCCCCGCCACTGCGCATCTGGCGTTTGCACAAGTCGTGTTGCGGGTGGCTTTCCAGCCCCGGGTAATACACCTGCTCGATCTGCGGGTGGTTTTCGAGGAAGCGCGCCACCTGCAGGGCATTGGCACACTGGCGCTCCATGCGCACATCCAGGGTTTTCAGGCCACGCAGGGCCAGGTAGCAGTCGAACGGCCCCTGCACCGCGCCAATTGCCATGCTGATGCGGCGAAGGCGCGCCAGCAGTGCATCGTTGGCCGCCACCACCACACCACCGGTGAGGTCGGAGTGGCCACCGATGTACTTGCTGGCCGAGTGCATCACCAGGTCCACGCCCAAGGTAATCGGGCGCTGGTTCCACGGCGAGCAGAAGGTATTGTCGATGCAGGTGAGGATGCCCCGGGCCTTGGCCAGGTCGCACACGGCCTTGATGTCGACCAGGTGCAGCAGCGGGTTGGTCGGCGATTCGATCCAGATCAGCTGGGTTTGGGGCTTGATGGCGGCGGCCACGGCCTCCAGGTCGTTGAGGTCGACATAGGTGGTGGTCAGGCCCGAGGTGCGGCTGCGGTAGTCTTCCAGAATACGGAAAGTGCCGCCGTACACGCCGTTCATCACCACGACATGGGCATCCTTGGGCAGCAGCTCCAGCACCGTCGCCGTGGCGTTCACGCCCGAAGCACAGGCAACCGCGCCCACGCCCTCTTCCAGCGCGGCGACACAGGTTTCGTAGGCATGCCGGGTGGGGTTGCCAACGCGGCTGTAGGAGTATTCCGGTTTGTCGTCCAGGCTGCGTTTGGTGAACGAGCTGGCGGTGACGATGGCCGGGAAAATGGCGTTTTCAGCGACGCTGAACTGCTCGCCAGCGTGAATGGTGCGGGTGGCGAAATTGCGCGGCTTGTCGGACATGGTCAGGCCCATTGGCAGAGTTAAGGCTGCAACTATCGCACAACCCAAATGTTCTGGCCTTGGGGTAATCTGTGAAAAATTTTCTTCACGGCCCGCGCGCGATATGGACAGTTTCGACCAGCACATTCTTACCCTGCTACAGCGCGATGCCTCGATATCGCTCAAGGACCTGGCCGAGGCCGTCAACCTGTCCACCACGCCCTGCTGGAAGCGGGTCAAGCGCCTGGAAGAAGAAGGCTACATTCTTGGCCGCGTCGCCCTGCTCGACCCCGAACGGCTTGGCCTGGGGCTGACGGTGTTCGTCCAGCTCAAGACCCAGCGCCACGACAGCGCCTGGCTTGAGCAGTTTGCCGCGACCGTGACCGGGTTCGAGGAAGTGATGGAGTTCTACCGCATGTCCGGCGACTGGGATTACATGCTGCGGGTAGTGGTGGGGGATATTGCGGCGTATGACCGGTTCTACAAAAAGCTGATTACCCGTACCGATGGGCTATCGAACATTACGTCCAGTTTTGCCATGGAGCAGATGAAGTACACCACAGCCTACCCCGTGCACCGTTCCTGAATCGGCGTTGGATTCTTCGCGGGTGAACCCGCGAAGAGGCCGGTACAGGCAACCCATCAATCCGAAGCAAGCACCGCCGCAATCCGGTTCCCCGCCTTGGCTTTCTCGACCTTGATCGCCACAAACTTCGACGTCGGCGTATAGGTCCCAACGCCATAACTCTCCAGAGGCACCAGCGGATTGGTCTCCGGGTAATACGCCGCCGCCTGCCCTTCAGGCACGTCATACGCCACCAGGCGGAACCCCGACACCCGCCGCTCTACGCCATCCTCCCACAGCGACACCAGGTCCACATGCTCACCCGGCTCGAAGCCCAGGCGGCGAATATCGGCCTCGTTCACGAACACCACTTCACGCAGGCCGAACACGCCGCGGTAGCGGTCGTCCAGGCCATACAGCGTGGTGTTGTACTGGTCGTGCGAGCGCAGGGTCTGCAGGATAAGGTCGGGCTTGTCACCCCGCGCCAGCACTTTGGCGTTGATCAACTCCTCCGGCAGCGCGTGGGGCATGAACCGGGCCTTGCCCGTGGCCGTGCGGAAGTTGCGATCGGCGGCATTGTTGCCCAGGTGGAAGCCGCCCGGGCTGTGCAGGCGTTCGTTGAAGCCGGTGAAACCAGGGATCACGTCGGCAATCATGTCACGAATGCGGTTGTAGTCGGCCACCGCATATTCCCAGTCGATCGGCTGATTGCCCAGCGTGGCCTTGGCCATACCCGCGATGATCCACGGCTCCGAGCGCATGTGCGGTGAGCGCGGGCGCAACTGGCCGTTGGAGATGTGCACCATGCTGAAGGTGTCTTCCACGGTCACGCCTTGCGGCCCTTCGGCCTGCAGGTCGATTTCGGTCCGGCCCAGGCAGGGCAGGATCAACGCATCGCGGCCGGTGACCAGGTGCGAGCGGTTGAGTTTGGTGGAAATCTGCACGGTCAACGCGCAGTTCTGCAGCGCCGCGTGGGTGCGCGGGGTGTCCGGGGTGGCTTGGGCAAAGTTGCCGCCCAGGGCGACGAACACCTTGGCCCGCCCCTCTTCCATGGCCTTGATCGCCAGCACCGCGTTGTGCCCATGGGCACGCGGCACACGGAACTGGAAGCGTTTTTCGATGGCATCGAGCAGCGCCGGCCTGGGCTTTTCGTCGATGCCCATGGTGCGGTCGCCCTGCACGTTGCTGTGGCCACGTACCGGCGACAAGCCAGCGCCGGGTTTGCCGACGTTGCCGCGCAGCAGTTGCAGGTTGACGATTTCCTGCACGGTAGGCACCGAATGGCGGTGCTGGGTGACGCCCATGGCCCAGCACATGATCACCCGCTCTGCCTTGCGGTACATGCGTGCGGCCAGTTCGATCTCGGCCAGGGTCAAGCCCGACTGCTTGACAATGTGCTCCCACGAGGTGGCGTCCACTGCCGCCAAATAGTCATCGACGCCGCTGGTGTGTTCGGCGATGAAGGCATGGTCGAACACCGCCGGCTCACCGTTGGCCTGGGCTTCGCGCTCCCACTGCAACAGGAATTTGGCAATGCCGCGCATGGCCGCCATGTCGCCGCCCAAGGCCGGGCGGAAGTAGGCGCTGGACGTCGGCTCGGAGCCGTTGCTGAGCATTTCGAACGGGTGCTGCGGGTGCTGGAAGCGCTCCAGGCCACGCTCTTTCAGCGGGTTGAAGCACACCACCTGAGCCCCGCGCTTGACCGCCTCACGCAGCGGCTCGAGCATGCGCGGGTGGTTGGTGCCTGGGTTCTGACCGATGACGAAGATCGCGTCAGCCAGCTCCAGGTCGTGAAACACGACAGTGCCTTTGCCCACCCCAAGGGTTTCCGACATGCCTGCCCCGCTGGCTTCGTGGCACATGTTCGAGCAGTCGGGGAAGTTGTTGGTGCCATAGGCGCGCACGAACAGCTGATACAGGAACGCCGCCTCGTTACTGGCCCGGCCCGACGTGTAGAACTCGGCCTCATCGGGCGACTGCAGTGCACGCAGGTGTCTGGCGACCAGCTCGAAGGCCTCTTGCCAGGTGGTTTCGACATAGTGGTCGGTGGCAGCGTCGTAGCGCATCGGGTGCGTGAGGCGGCCCTGGTATTCGAGCCAGTAGTCAGTCTGGTCCTTCAGCGCGCTGACGCTGTATTTGGCGAAGAACGCCGGGTCAACCGAGCGGCCGGTGGCTTCCCAGTTGACCGCCTTGGCGCCGTTTTCGCAGAACTTGACCATGTCGCTTTCCGGCGACTCACCCCAGGCACAGCCGGGGCAGTCGAAGCCGCCGTTCTGGTTGGTCTTGAGCATGGCCCGCAGGTTCTTGAAGGCGTTTTCGCTGCCCAGCCAGCTTTTGGTCACGCTCTTGAGCGCTCCCCAGCCGGCGGCTGCGCCCTTGTAGTCCCTGATATGTTCGTCCTGGCTCATGCGATGAATCCTCACGCTTCGATGCTTTTTTCCAGCCTATTGAGCGTGGGGGTGGGGCGTCCAATCGAAAGATCTTACGGCGTGATAAGCGGTTTCGATCATGGGCTGGAAGCTTTGAGGCATTGGGCCTGCAGCCGTGATAGAAACCATCGATCAACCAGTCGGGCAAAGCAATTTGACGGCCCTGCGGCCAGGTTATAGCTTGGAGTGAACCCACCCCATTCGAGCGCGAAAGTGGAACAGAACAGCCGGGCCCTGATCGACGGCTTCAACCGGAAAATCGACTACCTGCGGATGTCGGTCACCGACCGCTGTGACTTCCGTTGCGTGTACTGCATGGCCGAAGACATGCAGTTTTTGCCGCGCCAGCAGATCCTCAGCCTCGAAGAACTGTTCCAGGTGGCCGAGCGCTTCGTCGCCCTGGGCACCCGCAAGATCCGCCTGACCGGCGGCGAGCCGCTGGTACGCCAGGGTATCGTCGAGCTGTGCGGGCGGATTGCCGCCCTGCCCGGCCTGCGCGAGCTGTGCATGACCAGCAACGGCTCGCAACTCGGGCGCCTGGCGCAGCCTCTGTTCGACGCCGGGCTGTCGCGCCTGAACATCAGCCTCGACAGCCTGGATGCCGAGCGCTTCAAGCAGCTGACCCGTACCGGCGACCTGCACCAGGTCATCGCCGGGATCGACGCCGCACGCCAGGCCGGCTTCAAGCGCATCAAGCTCAACTGTGTGGTACTCAAAGGCCGCAACGACCACGAACTGGTCGACCTGGTGCGCTTTGCCATCGATCGCGAGCTGGACATCACCTTCATCGAAGAAATGCCGCTGGGGGTAATCAGTGAACACGAACGTGGCGAGTCGTTCTGCTCCAGCGACGAAGTACGCGAGCGCCTGGCAGAACAGTTCACCCTGGTGGAGTCCACCGAATCATCACAGGGCCCTGCCCGCTACTGGCGCCTGGCCGAAGCCGCCAACACCCGGGTCGGTTTCATCTCGCCGCACAGCCACAACTTTTGCGCCACCTGCAACCGCGTGCGCCTGACGGTCGAAGGCCGCCTGTTGCTGTGCCTGGGCAACGAACACTCGGTAGACCTGAAGCACGTGCTGCGTGCTCACCCAGGCAGCCGCGAGCGCCTGGAAAAGGCCATCCGCGACTCCCTGCACCTCAAGCCCTACCGCCACCACTTCGAAGTGGGTGGCGATGTGCAGATCCTGCGCTTCATGAACATGACCGGCGGCTGAACGGCCGTCTCTGGATTTCCATGATTGTCCACCCAAACCCCGATGTACTGCGTGTGCTGTTCACCCTCAAGGGGTCGATCGTCAAGCGCATCGCCCTGCGCTGCCTGATGGTGACCCTGCTGGCCGCGCTGATCGTGCTGGTCGAGCGCCATTTCCCCGCGTTTTTCTACCCGGTCAGTGCCACGCCGTTTACCTTGCTGGGCCTGTCGCTGTCGATCTTCATGAGCTTTCGCAACAACGCCTGCTACGACCGCTGGTGGGAGGGCCGTAAGGCCTGGGGCAAGCTGATTATCGAAACCCGCTCGTTCGTGCGCGAAAGCGTGGTGATTGCTGACGAGGCGCTGCGCGCAGAGCTGCTGCGCAGCCTGTGTGGCTATGCCCATGCGCTGAATGCCCGCCTGCGTAACGAGGACGACCTGGCAGCCGCCCGGCCCTGGCTGGCCCGGCCGGAGGCGATCAGCCCGCATAACGTGTGCGACGGCATCCTGCGCGACATTGGCCAGCATTGCTCGCGGCTGGCGGAACAACAGCACATCAGCGATTGGCGCTACAGCCTGCTGGAACAGCGGCTGGTAGGCCTGACCGAGGTGCAGGCCACCTGTGAGCGGATCAAGTTCACACCTTTGCCCTTCCCCTACACGCTGTTGCTGCACCGCACCATCTACATCTTCTGCCTGCTGCTGCCGTTTGCCCTGGCCGAGCCGCTGGGCTGGCTGGCACCGCTGTTCACCACCATCGTGGGGTACACGTTCTTCGGGCTGGATGCGATTGGCAACGAACTGGAGGACCCGTTCGGGCGGGATGAGAACGACCTGCCGACCGATGCCATGGTGCGGACGGTGGAGCGGGATGTGCTCGCGGGGCTGGGGGAGACGCAGTTGCCGCCAGCGTTGTTGCCGGTGGGGTATGTGTTGAGCTGAGGCAGCATGCACGGTGGATGTGGGAGCGGCCTTGCGTCGCGAAAGGGCTGCGGTAGCAGCCCCAGGATCTCAACCATGATGCAAAGATTGCCGGGGCCGCTTTGCGGCCCTTTCGCGACGCAAGGCCGCTCCCACATTGACCGCGCCGGCCTGCGAGCTTCTAATCACCCCCGGCTGGCACAAGCCTCGATCGGCAACAGGTGTTTAACGAAATTGCACGGCCGGTGCCGGGCATCCAGCTGCTCCGCCAGAATTCCTTCCCACGCCGTACGGCAGGCGCCGGTGGAACCCGGCAAGCAGCACACCAACGTGCGGTTGGACAACCCGGCCAGCGCTCGGCTCTGCACGGTAGAACTGCCGATATCCAGAATCGACAGCGCCCGGAACAGCTCGCCAAAGCCATCGATGCGCTTGTCCAGCAGGCACTCGACCGCCTCCGGTGTGCTGTCACGCCCGGTAAATCCGGTACCGCCGGTTATCAGCACCACCTGCACCTGCTCGTCGGCAATCCAGGTGGCGACCTGGGCGCGGATCTTGTACAGGTCGTCCTTGAGCAACTCCCGCGCCACCAGCCGGTGGCCGACCTCCACCGAACGGCTGGCCAGCAGCTCGCCGGAGGTATCGTTGTCGTAGGTACGGGTGTCGCTGACGGTCAGCACGGCGATGTTGAGCGGTACGAAGACCGCATCGGGTTGGACGCGCACGGTAAAAGCTCCTTGAATGGCATTGTCACCACGCTAGAGGCGTGGCTCGGGGGCGTCCAATCGTTATGGCTTACCGGCCGATCAATGACATCTATCGCAGACGTGGGTTATGGTCTGCACAACCATACGCCAGGCACTTTCATGGACATCAAGCAGCTCAAGTTCCTTATCGCCCTCGACCAGACGCGCCACTTCGGCCAGGCGGCGGCGCTGTGCCATATCACTCAGCCGACGCTGTCCATGCGCCTGCGCAACCTGGAGGACGAGCTGGACCTAGTGCTGGTCAAGCGCGGCCAGCGCTTCGAAGGTTTCACCGAGGCCGGCGAGCGTATTCTGGCCTGGGCCCGCACCCTGCTCGCCGCCCACGACGGCCTGCAGGCCGAGGCCGCCAGTTGCCGGGGCCAGGTGGTCGGCAGCCTGCGGCTGGGCACAGTGCCGCTGGCCAGCTTCAACCCCATCCACCTGCTGCTGCCGCTGCGCGAAAAATACCCCGAACTGCACTTCCAGCTCAGCTCGCTGAGCTCGGAGCAAGTCATCGACGGACTGAGCCGCAACCAGCTCGACCTGGGTATCTGCTACCTGGACCAGGTCAACACCAGCTTCTTCGAAGTACTGGAGCTGGGCACCACCACCATGGGCCTGCTGCACGACACCCGGCACTTCCAGTTTGACAGCGACACCCTGCGCTGGGACGCGCTCAGCGACATACCGCTGGGCCTGTTGAGCAAGGGTATGCACTACCGACAGTCGCTGGACCTGAGCTTCCGCAGCCGTGGCCTGGAACCGCATGCGGTACTGGAAAGCGACTCGACCTTCCAGCTGATCCAGGCCATCAACACCGGCATGTGCTGCGCGATCATGCCGTTGGACTGCGGCCTCGAAGACCTCAGCGAGCACCTGCGCATTCTGCCGGTGGCCGACGCAGCCATCCACAGCCCGGTCGGCCTGTTGCTGCGCCGCAGCGAGCCGCGCTCAGCCATTGCCGAGCAGTGTTTTGCCGAGGCGCGGGCGCTGTTTCAAGCCACCTGATCGCTGGTTGCCTGGCGATACTGGCGAGGGGTAAAGCCGGTCAGTTGCTTGAACTGACGGCTGAAGGCGCTGTGGTCGGTGTAGCCGCAGCGCATCGCCACGTCGGTGATCGGCAGGTCCGAATGCAGCAGGCGGTGGGCGTGCTCCAGGCGCGCCTTGTGGATCATCTGTCGAGGTGTGAGGTGAAATACCCGCTTGCAGTAGCGCTCCAGCTGAGCCACGGAAATGCCGGCGATGCGGGTCAGCTCGCCCATGCTGATCGGCTGGTGAAAGTGCTGGCGGATGTGCTCGTCCACTGCGGCCAGGCGCTGGTAGGCCGGGTGAGTGTCGGCGGCTGATTGCAGGTCGACCGAAATGCCCACCAGGCCGATGATCTCGCCCGCCTGGTTGTACAGCGGGCGCTTGTGGGTCAGGCACCAGCCGGGCTCGCGGCTGCCGTACAGATGCAGCTCCAGCTGGTCTTCCAGCACCAGACCTTCCTTGAGTACGCGGCGGTCCTGCTCGGTGTAACCGGGGCCCAGCTGCGCCGGGAACACTTCGGCACTGGTCTTGCCCAGCAACGGCTGCAAGCGCTTGAGGCCACAGCGCTGGACCAGGGTGTGGTTGGCCAGCACGTAGCGCGCGGCCGGGTCTTTGATGAAGATGGCGGCGTTGGGGATGGCGTCGAGAATCGGCAGCAGCAGGGAAACGCTGGCCAACAGGGCCTCAAGGCTCGCGGGGCGGTGCTGGTCGAGAGACTGGTACAGGGTTGCCAAGGGATTGTCGGTCATCTTCGGTTCTCTGCTGGCTGTGCCGGCCCTACCCATGCATCTCCACACCCCTTGTGCGGTATGGCCTACAGCCTATCTACCACCCCATGCCAACCGCCAGCATTTTTTACAACTGTGCCGATTTCGTCATTCCCTCTGCAGAAAACCATCAAGAACCGCCGGGCCGACCGGTTCACTCTATGCCCCACGCAAGCCGCCCAAGTCCTACAAGAGCGCGGCCCAAAAAGCCGCATCTCGTGACATCAGACCTGCCTATCCAATAACCAACAAAAAGGCGAACCCATGTCAGGCAAATTCAAGAAACAGTTGTCATTGCTGGACCTCACCTTCATCGGCCTGGGGGCCATCTTCGGCTCCGGCTGGCTGTTCGCCGCCAGCCACGTCTCGGCCATCGCCGGCCCGGCCGGCATCCTGTCCTGGTTCCTCGGCGGGTTCGCCGTACTGCTGCTGGGCATCGTCTACTGCGAACTGGGCGCCGCCCTGCCCCGCGCCGGTGGCGTGGTGCGCTACCCGGTTTACTCGCACGGCCCGCTGCTGGGCTACCTGATGGGTTTCATCACCCTGATCGCCTTTTCCAGCCTGATCGCCATCGAAGTGGTCGCCTCGCGCCAGTACGCCGCCGCGTGGTTCCCCGGGCTGACCAAGGCCGGCTCAAGCGACCCGACCGTACTCGGCTGGCTGGTGCAATTCGCCTTGCTGGGGCTGTTCTTCTTCCTCAATTACCGCAGTGTGAAAACCTTCGCCAAGGCCAACAACCTGGTCAGCGTGTTCAAGTTCATCGTGCCGCTGCTGGTGATCGGCGTACTATTCACCTTCTTCAAGCCAGAAAACTTCGAGGTCCACGGTTTTGCCCCGTTCGGCCTGTCCGGGGTGGAAATGGCCGTGTCGGCGGGCGGCATCATCTTCGCCTACCTGGGCCTGACGCCGATCATTTCGGTGGCCAGCGAAGTGAAGAACCCGCAGCGCACCATCCCGATTGCGCTGATTCTTTCGGTGCTGCTGTCCACCGCCATCTACGCCCTGCTGCAACTGGCCTTCCTCGGCAGCGTACCGACCGAAATGCTCACCAACGGCTGGGCTGCGGTCACCAAGGAACTGGCCCTGCCCTACCGTGACATCGCCCTTGCCCTGGGTGTGGGCTGGCTGGCCTACCTGGTGGTGGCCGACGCGGTGATCTCGCCCAGCGGCTGCGGCAACATCTACATGAACGCCACCCCGCGTGTGATCTATGGCTGGGCGCAGACCGGCACCTTCTTCAAGTACTTCACCCGCATCGACGCCGAGTCCGGCATCCCGCGCCCGGCCCTGTGGCTGACGTTTGCCCTGTCGGTGTTCTGGACCCTGCCGTTCCCGTCGTGGGAAGCACTGATCAACGTGGTATCCGCTGCCCTGGTACTGAGCTACGCCGTGGCCCCGGTCACCGTCGCCGCCCTGCGCCGCAATGCGCCAGACATGCCGCGCCCGTTCCGGGTCAAGGGCATGGGCGTGATCGGGCCGCTGTCGTTCATCATCGCCGCGCTGATCGTGTACTGGTCCGGCTGGAATACCGTGTCGTGGCTACTGGCCCTGCAAATCGTGATGTTCGTGCTGTACCTGCTGTGCGGCCGCTTCGTGCCCACCCAGCACCTGTCGCTGGCCCAGCAAGTGCGCTCGTCGGCATGGCTGATCGGCTTCTACGCAGTAACCATCCTGCTGTCGTGGCTGGGCAGCTTCGGCGGCCTGGGGGTCATCGGCCACCCGCTCGACACCGTAGCCGTGGCGGCTTGTGCCCTGGGCATCTACTACTGGGGAGCGGCCACTGGCGTGCCTGCACACCTGGTGCGCCTGGAAGGCGAGGACGAAAGCGAAACCACCGCTGACACCTATGCCGGCCGCCCTGCCGCCGTCGCCTCCTGATCTTTTACGCAAGGGACAAGCCCATGAAACAGATTCACGTCATCGACTCCCACACTGGCGGCGAACCGACCCGCCTGGTGATGAAGGGCTTCCCGCAACTGCATGGCCGCAGCATGGCCGAACAGCGCGACGAACTGCGGGAGCTGCACGACCACTGGCGCCGTGCCTGCCTGCTGGAGCCTCGCGGCAACGATGTGCTGGTGGGCGCGCTGTACTGCCCACCGGTGTCGGCCGACGCCACCTGCGGGGTGATTTTCTTCAACAACGCCGGCTATCTGAACATGTGCGGCCACGGCACCATCGGCCTGGTCGCCTCGTTGCAGCACCTGGGCCTGATCGCGCCCGGCGTGCACAAGATCGACACCCCGGTCGGCCAGGTCAGCGCCACCCTGCATGACGACGGGGCCATCACCGTCGGCAACGTGCCCTCTTACCGCTACCGCCAGCAGGTGGCGGTGGATGTGCCCGGGCACGGCGTCGTGCACGGCGACATTGCCTGGGGCGGCAACTGGTTCTTCCTGGTTTCCGAACACGGCCAGCGCATCGAGCTGGGCAACCGGGAAGCGCTCACCGAGTACACCTGGGCCATGCTCAAGGCCCTCGAAGCCCAGGGTATCACCGGTGAAAACGGCGCCCCCATCGACCACGTCGAGTTGTTCGCCAACGACGCCAACGCCGACAGCCGCAACTTCGTGATGTGCCCAGGCAAGGCCTACGACCGTTCGCCCTGCGGCACCGGCACCAGCGCCAAGCTGGCCTGCCTGGCCGCCGACGGCAAGCTTGCCGAAGGCCAGACCTGGGTGCAGGCCAGCATCACCGGCAGCCAGTTCCACGGCCGCTACGAGCGCGACGGCGAACACATTCGCCCGTTCATCACCGGCCGCGCCTACATGACCGCCGACAGCACCCTGCTGATTGACGAACAAGACCCGTTCGCCTGGGGCATCTGACCCCGGCTTTTTCCGACTGAACATTGCGAGGAGTGACAACAATGACTGACAACATCTTCACCGGCACCATGCCCGCCCTGATGACCCCATGCACCGCCGACCGCAAGCCGGACTTCGACGCCCTGGTGCGCAAGGGCCGAGAGCTGATCGAAGCCGGCATGAGCGCCGTGGTGTACTGCGGCTCGATGGGTGATTGGCCGCTGCTGACCGAAGCCGAGCGCCAGGAAGGCGTGGCGCGCCTGGTGGCCGCCGGCATTCCGACCATCGTCGGCACCGGTGCGGTGAACACCCGCGAAGCGGTTTCCCACGCCGCCCATGCTGCCAAGGTCGGTGCCGCCGGCCTTATGGTCATCCCCCGCGTGCTTAGCCGTGGTGCCTCGCTGATCGCCCAGAAACACCACTTCTCGGCCATCCTCGCCGCCGCGCAGAAACTGCCGGCAGTCATCTACAACAGCCCCTACTACGGCTTCGCCACCCGCGCCGACCTGTTCTTCGAACTGCGCAGCGAATTCTCCAACCTGATCGGCTTCAAGGAATTCGGCGGTGGCGCCGACCTGCGCTACGCCGCCGAGCACATCACCTCCAAGGACGACGATGTGACCCTGATGGTCGGCGTGGATACCCAGGTGGTGCACGGCTTCGTCAACTGCAACGCCACCGGTGCCATCACCGGCATCGGCAACGCCCTGCCGCGTGAAGTGCTGCACCTGGTAAGCCTGAGCAAGCAGGCGGCCAAGGGCGATGCGAAGGCCCGTCGCCTGGCGCGTGAGCTGGAAGCGGCACTGGCGGTGCTGTCGTCGTTCGATGAGGGTTGCGACCTGGTGCTGTACTACAAGCACCTGATGGTGCTGAACGGTGACAGCGAGTACAGCCTGCACTTCAACGAGACCGATGTGCTGACCGATGCCCAGCGCAACTATGCCGAGCAGCAGTACGCGCTGTTCCGTAGCTGGTATGCCAACTGGTCGGCTGAGCAGAACGTCGCCTGACTTTAGTCCTGCGCGGACTCTTGTGGGAGCGGCCTTGTGTCGCGAAAGGGCGGCGAAGCAGCCCCGGGATTTCCGCGCAGATGCACAAATTGCTGGGGCTGCTTCGCAGCCCTTTCCGACCGGTCCGGCGCCCCGGCAAGGCCGCTCCTACAGGGGCTGCGGTTTCCCTTGATACCCGTATTTGATTCCAAGGAGGCTATATGCCCCTCACAGGCAACCTGCTGATCGGCCAGACACCGGTAACCGGCAGCCGCGAAGCCATCCGCGCCATCAACCCGGCTACCGGCCAAACGCTGGAGCCGGCCTACCTCGGCGGCACCGGCGAACACGTGGCCCAGGCCTGCGCCCTGGCCTGGGCGGCGTTCGACGCCTACCGCGAAACCTCGCTCGAACAACGGGCACAATTTCTCGAAACCATCGCCGCGCAGATCGAAGCCCTCGGCGATGCCCTGATCGACCGCGCCGTGGCCGAAACCGGCCTGCCCAAAGCGCGCATTCAGGGCGAACGTGGCCGCACCTGCACCCAGTTGCGCACCTTCGCCCGGGTGGTGCGGGCTGGTGAATGGCTGGATGTGCGGGTCGACAATGCCCAGCCCGAACGCCAGCCCCTGCCCCGCGCCGACCTGCGTCAGCGCCAGGTGGCCCTGGGGCCGGTGGCCGTGTTCGGCGCCAGCAATTTTCCGCTGGCGTTCTCGGTGGCCGGCGGCGACACCGCGTCGGCATTGGCCGCTGGCTGCCCGGTGGTGGTCAAGGCCCACAGCGCCCACCCTGGCACCAGCGAACTGGTCGGCCAGGCCGTGGCGCAAGCGGTGAAGCTGTGCGGTTTGCCG
This sequence comes from Pseudomonas sp. LLC-1, assembly GCF_002992185.1. Classification (NCBI taxonomy): domain Bacteria; kingdom Pseudomonadati; phylum Pseudomonadota; class Gammaproteobacteria; order Pseudomonadales; family Pseudomonadaceae; genus Pseudomonas; species Pseudomonas sp. LLC-1. The sequence continues at coordinate 65,444 of NZ_LUVY01000004.1, forward strand.
GCCGGCGTGTTCTCGCTGCTGTATGGCTCTGGCCGAGAAGTGGGCATCGCCCTGGTCAGCGACCCGCGTATCAAGGCAGTAGGTTTTACCGGGTCGCGCAGCGGTGGTGTCGCACTGTGCCAGGCCGCTCAGGCACGCCCGGAGCCGATCCCGGTGTACGCCGAAATGAGCTCGATCAACCCGGTATTCCTCTTCAAGGGCGCTCTAGAGGCCCGCGCCGAATCGCTGGCGCAAGGCTTCGTTACGTCGTTGACCCAAGGTGCTGGCCAGTTCTGCACCAACCCCGGCCTGGTGATCGCCCGGCAAGGGCACGCGTTGCAGCGCTTCATCGCTGCCGCCAGCGAACACGTACAACAGGCCGCCGCGCAGACCATGCTCACCCCGGGCATCTTCAGTGCTTACCAGGCCGGTGTCGGTGCCCTGGCGGAAAACGCCAATGCCGAGGCGGCAGCCAGTGGTCAGGCCGGGCAAGGCCCCAACCAATGCCAGGCCCAGTTGTTCGTGACCCAGGCCGAAGCCTTCCTGGCAGACCCGGCGTTGCAGGCCGAAGTGTTCGGTGCTGCATCGTTGATCGTGGCCTGCGCGAGCGATGAACAGGTACGCCAGGTGGCCGAGCATCTGGAAGGCCAGTTGACTGCTACGTTGCAACTGGACGATGCCGACATCGCCAGCGCCCGCGCCCTGCTGCCAACCCTTGAACGCAAGGCCGGGCGCATTCTGGTCAATGGCTGGCCGACGGGCGTAGAGGTGTGCGATGCGATGGTCCACGGCGGACCGTTCCCGGCCACCTCCGATGCCCGCACCACCTCGGTGGGCACGGCGGCGATCCTGCGCTTCCTGCGCCCGGTGTGCTACCAGGACCTCCCCGAAGCCTTGCTGCCGTCTGCGTTGCAGCACGGCAACCCGCTGCAGCTGCGGCGCCTGCTTGACGGTAAACGGGAAGGCTGAGCATGCTCGAAACCGCTGAAACCGATATCGCGGTGGTTGGCGCCGGCATTGTCGGCGTCGCTTGCGCCCTGCAACTGGCCCGTCAGGGCCGCCGAGTGCTGCTGGTCGACCGTCAGGCGCCCGGCCAGGGCGCATCCTATGGCAATGCCGGGCACCTGGCGACCGAGCAGGTGTTCCCGATTGCCGACCTGTCCATCCTCAAGCGCCTGCCGCGCATGCTGCTGGACCCGATGGGCCCCCTGCGCCTGGACTGGAAGTACCTGCCCAGGGCCATGCCCTGGTTCACCCGCCTGCTGCTCAATCTGCGCCCGGCACCGTTCCAGCGCAGCGTGACCGGCATCCGCACACTGAACGAAGGCAGCCTGGGTGCCTGGCAGCGCCTACTGGGCTCAATCGGGTGCAGCGAGCTGTTCCAGGAAGATGGCTCACTGCTGGTGTTCGAGAAGCCTGAATCACGCCAGGCGCTGGAGGCCTTGCGCGCACGCATGCAACAGCAGGCGGTGCCGGTGGACTTCTGGTCGGCCGAGGCCGTCCACGAAGCGGCACCTCAGTTGAACCCGTCATTGCTGGGCGGGCTGTTCTTTCCCAAGACCGGTCATTTCATCGATCCATACAGGGTGGTGTGCGAGCTGTTCGAAGCGGCCAAAGCCAGTGGCGTACGGTTTGCCCAGGCGCAGGTCGAGGGTGGCCGGTTGCACAGTGGCGGGGTCACCCTGGTCAGCGACCATGGCACGTTCAATTCCCGTCAAGTGCTGATCAGCTGTGGTGCGCACTCTGCGAAACTGACCGCCGCACTGACGGGCAAAAGGGTGCCGCTGGACACGGAGCGCGGTTACCACCTGATGCTGCCGAGCGAACATCAGCGCCTGCCGTTTGCAGTCACTTCGCTGGAACGCAAGTTCATCATGACGCCCATGGCCGACGGCTTGCGCCTGGCCGGCACGGTGGAATTCGCCGGGCTGGAGGCACCGCCGAGCATGCAGCGCGCCTGGCAGTTGCACCATTTGAGCAAGGGGTTGTTCCGGCAAGACTTGAGTGCCGAAGGGGCTACGCCGTGGATGGGCTTCAGGCCTTCGTTGCCAGACTCGTTGCCGGTGATCGACAGGGTGTGTGACGGGCGGGTGCTGTTGGCGTTTGGGCATCAGCATTTGGGGCTGACCCAGGCAGCGGTGACGGCGGAGTGGGTGGGAAGGTTGGCTGAGCAGGCCAGTGGGCCTGAGATGGGGGCCTACCGGCTAGATCGGTTTTAGATTCGGGGGCCGCTGTGCGGCCCCTCTAAGCCTCAGCGATAACGCTCAAGCCAATGCGCATATGGGGCTGGCAAGGTCCAGGAGGCTTTCTCCACCCCCAGCTCCTTGGCCGCAAAGTACGCCCAGTGCGGATCAGCCAAATGCGCACGCCCTACCGACACCAGGTCCAGCTGGTTGGCCTGCAACGCGGCTTCAGCCAGTTGCGGCGTACCAAAGCCCCACGCCGAGGTCACCGGCAGCTTCGCCTCACGGCGCACACGTTCGGCAATCGGCCCCATGAATGCAGGTCCCCACGGAATGTTGGTTTCAGGGATGGTGAAACCGACGCTCACGCTCAGCAGGTCCAGGCCACCGGCCTTGAAGCGGCGCGCCAGCTCGATCGACTCTTCCAGGGTCTGCTCATCGCGGCCATCGTACTCCAGCACACCAAAACGCGCGGTCAGCGGCAGGTTCTCCGGCCACACTTCACGCACCGCAGCCAGGGTTTCCAGCAGGAAACGGCTGCGGTTGTCGAAGCTGCCGCCGTAGGCATCGGTACGCTTGTTGGCGTGCTCGGAGAAGAAGCTCTGGCCCAGATAGCCGTGGGCAAAGTGCAGTTCGATCCACTCAAAGCCGGCATCACGCGCACGGCGGGCGGCATCGACGAAGTCCTGCTTGACCCGGGCGATGTCGTCCAGGGTCATTGCGCGCGGCACGTTTGGCAGGTGCGCGCCAAAGGCAATGGCGGACGGGGCGATGGTTTCCCAGCCACGTGCGTCATCAGCACCAATGTGGTCGTCACCCTCCCACGGGCGGTTGGCGCTGGCCTTGCGGCCGGCGTGGGCAATCTGGATGCCCGGCACCGAACCGGCCGCCTTGATGGCCTGCACCACCGGCACGAAAGCCTGGGCGTGGGCATCGCTCCAGATACCGGCGCAACCGGGGGTAATGCGCCCTTCCGGTGCCACCGCCGTGGCTTCGACCACCAGCAGGCCGGCACCGCCACGGGCCATGCTGGCGTAATGCACCTGGTGCCAGTCGTTGATCAGGCCATCCTCGGCCATGTACTGGCACATGGGCGGAATGGCGATGCGGTTGCGCAGGGTGACGTCTTTTAGGGTGTAGGGTTCGAACAGTGCGGACATGGGAAACTCCGGGTTCATCTGAATACTGTTGTTCGATCATAATCGAACTATGGCAATTAATGAAACCCCCGTTATCATGTGAGCCATGCGAGCCTACAAACACCCCACCGCTGAAGACCTGATCCTCGAACGCCTGCTCTATGCGCTAAGCGATCCCGTACGCCTGGAAATCGTCCGTCACCTGGCCGGGGTTACCGAAGCCAGTTGCGGCGAGCTGGATGGCGGCCGGCCAAAGTCCAGCATGTCCCACCACTTCCGCGTGTTGCGCGATGCGGGGTTGGTGCATACCCGCAATGTGGGGACAACCCATATGAATTCGCTGCGTAGCGAAATGCTGGGTGAGCGGTTTCCCGGGTTGCTGGAGTGCATCCTGCGGCAGAGCTGATGCTCCCTGTGCCGGCGGGTACAGGCTGCATCAATCTTTCTTCTGGCCCAAGGCAAACCGGCACACCTGCCCGCCCCTGAGCATGCACTCCTCATGGCTAACCTCAGCCCCACCCAGGGCCCCGATCAACGCCAGGTCCAGCTCACACACCACCGGGTGCGCCTTGGCCAGATGATGGAACACACAATTGTGCGCGACGATCTCGGGCTCACCTGACGAGCGAAAGAACACCTGCGCCTCATACCCGGCAGTGTTCATGTGATCGACGATGCGCGCTTGATCCACTACCTCGTGCTCCAGATCCGCCGCCAGCCTGCGCCCCAGTTGGCGCATCAGCGCCTGCAGTGCTTCCGGCCCAAGCAAACCAGCCACTTCACCAATCAGCAGGTTGGCCAGCAAGGGGTACTGGCGGGGAAACTGTTCGCGGGCGAGATCGGTCAGCTCGTGCAGCTGTTCCGGCCGACGCCCGGTAGGCCGGGTAGCGCCGCGCTTGACCAGGCCATCACGCTCCAGCGCGGCCAGGTGCTGGCGCACGGCCGTGCGGGTGATGGCCAGGGCCTGCGCCAGGTCGTCGATGCTCATGCCGGCCGGCTGGTGCAGCAACGCGTGGAGCAGGTCCTGTTGGGTGCGGCCCAGGCCTTCAAGCATCAGAACTTGTCCGGGAACTGTTTGACCAACGCCGCAGCCAGGGCGTCGGACAGGGCCAGGATATGCTCGCGCATCATCCCCCAGGTACGTGCCTCACCTGCGTAGTCACCGGCCGCCAACTGGTCGATCTGCGCCACATGGTGCCCGCCATGGGCGCTGAGCAACGTCAGCAGGGTCGGTTCGGGCAGGTTGGGGTTGGCCTTGGCCAGGAACGCGGCGATGGCCTTGGCATTGCGGGTCAGCTCATCGACGGCGGCTTGTTGGCCCTGCTTGTCCTTGCCCACGGTGGCATCGCTGTAGTGCTTGATAGCGCCCCAGTGGCCGGCCAGCAGTTTGAACAACTGGTCTGCGGCGGGCTGGCCGTACAGCGGCGCGATGCTGTTGGCGATGCGGGTAGCGTCGCTGACCACTTCATTGGCGGCGACTTCAGCTTGTTTGGCGTTGCCGGCCTGGTTGGCGACGGCGTAGTTACGCACCCAGAAAATGTGCTCGACCCAGAGGTCTCGCAGGGCCATGCGGGTGGTCAATGCAGCGGATTCTGCGGGTTTGGCGGCGGGGGTTGATGTGGAGTCGCTCTGGCTCCATGCCGGTTGGGCGCACAGGGCGAGCAGCAGTAAGGCGGCAATCTTGATGTTCATGACGGCACCCTCCTGGAGGGGATCGACTGACAAGATTAATTTAAGCATCAAAATATGTTTTTATTGGTCTCTCATCGGGTTTCCGATCAGTGGTTCTCCTACGCCGGCAACAAAAAAGCCACGAGGTCTCCCCCGTGGCTTTCCTGTCACAACAATGGCCCGTTACAGCGCCATGTCGTTCTCCGGCTTGCTCTCAACCGGCTTGCTCACATCGCCACCGAAGTCGACGCTGGCGTCGATCACCGGCGGTTTCTCCAGTTGCAGCACTTCAGCGGTGTAGTTCCACTCTTTCTGGGTGGCCGCCGCCGAATCGTTCAGCTTGGTGCCGTAGCTTGGCACGATTTCCTTGATCTTGGCCTGCCACTCAGGGGTAGCGACCTTCTCCTTGAACACGGTTTCCAGCACGTTCAGCATGATCGGCGCGGCAGTCGAAGCACCTGGCGATGCACCCAGCAGGCCCGCGATGGTGCGGTCTTCGGACGCTACCACTTCAGTACCCAGCTTCAGCACGCCGCCCTTCTCGGCATCACGCTTGATGATCTGCACACGCTGGCCGGCCTGCCACAGGCGCCAGTCTTCCTTCTTGGCGTTCGGGAAGTAGGTGCGCAGGGCTTCGAAGCGGTCGTCATCCGACAGCATCAGCTGGCCAGCAAGGTACTCGACCAGCGGGTACTGCTCGATACCGACCTTGGTCATCGGCCACACGTTGTGGGTGGTGGTGCTGCTCAGCAGGTCCAGGTACGAACCGTTCTTCAGGAACTTGGTCGAGAAGGTGGCGAACGGGCCAAACAGGATCACGCGCTTGCCGTCCAGCACGCGGGTGTCCAGGTGCGGTACCGACATGGGTGGTGCGCCAGTCGAGGCGATGCCGTAGGCCTTGGCCATGTGCTGCATGGCCACGGTCGGGTTCTCGGTCACCAGGAACGAGCCGCCCACCGGGAAGCCTGCGTATTCCTTGGCTTCAGGAATGCCCGACTTCTGCAGCAGCTTCAGTGCGCCGCCGCCGGCACCGATGAACAGGAACTTGGCGTCGGTGGCCGACTCGGTACCGTCCTTCAGGTTCTTGTACTCGACGTGCCAGGAGCCGTCCTTGTTGCGGGTGATGTCCTGCACTTCGCTGGACAGCTTCAGGTCGAAGCCTTTCTGGGTTTGCAGGTGGCCAACGAACTGGCGGGTGATCTCGCCGAAGTTCACGTCGGTGCCGATCGGCGTCCAGGTCACGGCCAGCTTCTGGTTCGGGTCGCGCCCTTCCATCATCAACGGGACCCACTTGGCGATCTGCGCGTGGTCCTCGGAGTACTGCATCGGGCGGAACAGCGGGCTGGCCTGCAGCGCGTCGTAGCGCTTCTTCAGGAACTTGATGTTGTCATCGCCCCACACGAAGCTCATGTGCGGGGTGGTGTTGATGAACGAGTGTGGGTTCTTCAACACGCCCTGGCGTACCTGCCACGACCAGAACTGGCGGGAAATCTGGAAGGCTTCGTTGATTTCGATGGCCTTGGAGATGTTGACGTTGCCGTCTTTGTCTTCCGGGGTGTAGTTCAGCTCGGCCAGCGCGGAGTGGCCGGTACCGGCGTTGTTCCAGCCGTTGGAGCTTTCTTCGGCCACGCCGTCCAGGCGCTCGACCATTTCCATCGACCAGCTTGGCTCCAGCTCATGCAGCCACACGGCCAGGGTGGAGCTCATGATGCCGCCGCCGACCAGCAGCACGTCTACTTTCTTGGTTTCTGCGGCGTGCGCTTGCATGAAGCTTGCAGCGACAGCCAGACCCAGCAAGGTCTTGCCAGCTTTCTTGAACATTGATCAATTCCAGTCAGGAGAACAGAGGGCGGGCCTGTGGCTGGCCCAGGTAAAGCGTGTTCTTCAGCGCAGGCTTGTTGTTGATCATTGTTCAGCAGCCAGAGAACCAGAAAACGACCCGGCCTTTTGTCGAATTGACCGACAACGCTGAATCGTTTTTCTGATTGTATATGAAATGCCAGCACAAACAAATTGCCCGCCCTCGCGTCAAGGTGACGGGTTGTCCCAGGGGATAACAGCAAGCATTACGACGATTGCAGTATTTTTCTGGCACCCCTACTATCGCGATCACTTCTCATTTACACCAGTATGCGCTCGCGCCGGATGCCGCCGTGGTTTCGATCCCAGAGTTGAACACCTCGCTCCATACCCTGTACCACAGCCATTCACGCTGGTTGCTGGGTTTTCTGTACCGTCGGCTGGGCAGCCGTTGCGATGCTGCCGACCTGGTGCAGGACACGTTCGTGCGCATCCTCAACCGCCCGAGGCAGTTCGACGGTGAACGCGGCGAGCGCTCGTACCTGGCCACCATCGCCCGCGGCCTGTGCGTGGACCACTGGCGGCGGCAGAAGCTGGAACAGGCCTGGTTGCAGCAGCTGGCCTTGCAGCCCGAGGCATTGCAGCCCTCCCCCGAACAGCGCGCAATCATTGTCGAAACCCTGCACGAGGTGGACGCGATGTTGCTGCGTTTGCCCGGCAAGGTGCGCCAGGCATTCCTGCTGGCGCAGATCGATGGCCTGGCCTACCGCGATATTGCCGCGCACATCGGCGTGAGCGAACGCATGATCAAGAAGTACCTGGCCCAGGCGTTTCTGCATTGCGCCATTCTTGAAGCCGAGCTCGACGGGTTGCTGGTGGAGTGACGCCATGACCTCATCCGCACAAAAGCTCAGCCATGCCAGCCTGCAACAAGCCGCGCAGTGGTATGTGCAGTTGCAGGACGATAACGTCAGCCCTCACCTACGCGCACAGTGGCAACACTGGCTGGGCCAGCACAGTGACCATCAGGCGGCCTGGCACTATGTGCAGCGTGTCGGCCAGCGTTTTACCCCCTTGCTGGGCGAAGGTGCGGCGGCGGGCCGGGCACTGCGTGAGCACGACGCACACCGCTTCAGCCGGCGCACCGGGCTCAAGTCGCTGCTGGTGCTGGGTGCCAGCTCGCTACTGGGCTGGCGGGCCTGGCATGGTGCACCCTTGTCGGGTTTGGGCGCCGATATGGCCACGGGCATTGGGGAAATCCGCGAGACGCGCCTGGCCGATGGCAGCCAGCTGTGGCTGGGCGCACAGAGTGCCGTGGACATGGAGTTCTCCACCTTCAGCCGGGTACTGAAACTGCGTTTTGGCGAACTGCTGGTGGAAACCGCCCACGACCCGCGTCGCCCCTTCTTCGTCGACACCGCGCAAGGGCGCATGCAGGCGCTGGGAACCCGCTTTGCGGTGTGCCAGCAGGGCGAGAACACCCGGCTGGACGTGTATGCAGGCGCCGTGGAGGTGTGCACCGCGCTCAGCGGTGAGCGCTGCATCGTGCAGGCTGGCCAGCAGGTGGACTTCAGTGCCGAAGGTATCGGCAGCACCCGCCCGGCACAAAGCGCAGGTGAGTCGTGGATTCACCACCGCCTGAATGCCGAAGACATGCCCTTGGCGCATTTGCTGCAAACGCTCGGGCGCTATCGCCATGGGCATCTGGGCTGGCACCCGGAGGTGGCGAATTTGTCAGTGATGGGGGCGTTTCCGCTCAACGATACCGATCGTGCGCTGGAATTGCTGCAAGCGGCACTGCCAGTGCGGGTGCAGCGGCTGACGCCGTGGTGGGTCACAGTTGAGCCGGCTTGATACCTGAACACCTTTGAAACCAACGCCTTGCACCGCGCTGGATTCTTCGCGGGCATGCCCGCTCCCACAGAGACAGCGTGAACTCGAAGCCGGCGCAGTACCTGTGGGAGCGGGCGAGCCCGCGAAGCAGGCGACGCGGTGTTCATCAGTTATGAAAATTAATGCCAAGCCAGTTCCCTTTTTCCAATCTCGATCGGTTAACCCGGCATAGCCCGTCCAACTCACCTTACCGACTCCAGAGACCCGCATGCCGACGCCCTTCCACCCCGCGCTTCGCCTGGCGCTTGCCGCCCCGCTTTCACTGTGTGCCGCCACACCGCTGATGCTGTCAGCAAGCCTGGCCCACGCCGAACAGGCGGCCAGCGCCGAAGCCAGCTTCAACATCGCCCCCGGCTCGCTCACCAGCGCACTCAACCAGTTCAGCAGCCAGGCCGGCATCTACCTGGCCGGCAGTAACGAACTGGCCGCCGGCAAGACCAGCCCTGGGCTGCAAGGCCGCTACAGCGTCGCCCAAGGCCTGGCCCGGCTGCTGCAAGGCAGCGGCCTGCAAGCCGTGCCGCAAGGTAGCGCCGGCTACGTGCTGCAACCCCTTGCCGATGGCACGGCGCTGCAACTGGACGCCACCTCGATCAACGCCGCAGCCCTGCTCGCCAGCAACGGCCAGGGCGATAGCGGCTACCGCGCGGTATCCAGCGCCACCGCCAGCAAGACCAGCAGCGCCCTGGCTGACACCCCGCGCTCGGTTTCGGTAGTCACCCGCCAACGCATGGACGACCAGCAATCGCAAACCCTCACCGAGGTGCTGGGCTACGTCCCAGGCATTTTCTCCCCACCCTTTGCTGGCGGTGATGGCCAGGCGGGTGACCTGTTCTTCATCCGTGGCTTCAACGCCACTGACTATGGCTACGGCCTGTTGCGCGATGGCCTGCGGGTGCAGGGCAACCGCTACGACACCAGCAGTGAACCTTACGGCCTGGAGCGGGTAGAAGTGTTCCGTGGCCCGACGTCGATCCTGTATGGCGAAAACGCCCCCGGTGGCGTGGTCAACCTGGTCAGCAAGCGGCCTACTGCCGAAGCGCGCGGCGAAGTGCAACTGAGCTACGGCTCGCATAACCGCCGCCAGTTGGGCGTGGATGTGTCCGGCCCGCTCACCGATGAGGGCAATGTGCTTGGCCGGCTGGTGATGATGGGCCGCAAGTCCGATACCCAGGTTGACCATCAACCTGATGATCGCCTTTACCTAGCGCCGTCCCTGACCCTGAACTTCGACGATTTCAACAGCCTGACGGTGCTGGCCACCTACCAGCGCGACCGCACCTTGATGGAGCTTGGTTACCCGGCCGCCGGTACCCTGCTGCACAACCCCAACGGCAAGATCGACAAGGACCAGTTGTCCGGCAACCCGGACTGGGACAACTTCGAACGCGAAACCTGGAGCCTGGGCTACGAGTTCAGCCACCGTTTCAACGACACCTGGCAGTTCCGCCAGAACTCGCGCTACATGCAATCGCGTATCGACCGCCAGGAAATGTGGCCAGGCAGCCTGAATAACGGCGGCTTCGGTACCACCCTGAGCAACACGGCCTACGACCGCTACAACAAGTCCATCGCCTACTCGCTGGACAACCAGTTCGAAGGCCACTTCACCCAAGGTGCGTTCGACCACACCTTCCTGATGGGGGCAAGCCTGGACCGCACCTCGTTCAACCAGGACTGGGACGCGGGCAACGGTGGCACCATCAACGTGTTCGACCCGGTGTGGAACGGCAAGCCAAGCACGCCCGTGCATGTGCAGAACGCCCTGCTTGAACAGACCATGTACGGGCTTTACAGCCAGCTGCAAACCAAGGTCGACAACTGGGTATTGCTGCTGGGTGGGCGCCTGGACCGGGTCAACAGTCAGTTCCGCAACAAGGTCGGCAACCCGCCAGTCGACATGGACAGCTGGGACAGCAAGTTCACCTGGCAGACCGGGGTGATGTACCAGTTCGAAAACGGCCTGTCGCCATATTTCAGCTACTCCACCGCCTTTGCCCCGACGCAGCAAACCGAAAGCAAGAACGGCCCGCTGGACCCGACCACCAGCGAGCAGTACGAGGTGGGTATCAAGTACGAACCCAAAGGGTGGAATACCGCCTTCACCGCGTCGGTGTACGACCTGCGCAAGAAGGACGACGTGATCTACGAGTCCGGCGACTACCGCCAGATCGGCGCCAGCCGAGCCAAGGGATTAGAGCTTGAGTTGAACAGCGACCTGAGCGAAAACCTCAACGTTACTGCCGCGTATACCTACACCGATTCGCGCATTACCAAGGATTTTGCCGGGTCGCTGTATGAAGACCACCAGATGACCGGCGTGCCACGCAACCAGGCATCGATATGGAGCACTTACCGCTTCCGGGACGGCCTGCTCAAAGGCCTGCAGATCGGCGGCGGCGTGCGCCACTTCGACAGCACCTTCGCTTACACCCCGGCAAGCCTGTACGGCAAGCTGGATACCGGCGATGTCACGCTGGTGGATGCCAAGGTCGGCTATGACATCGACGAGAACTGGTCGGTCGAGGTCAATGCCCGCAACCTGTTCGACAAAGAGTATGTGGCAGGCTGCAACAACGCCGGTCGTTGCTACTGGGGTGAAGAGCGCACCCTGCTGGGAACAGTGTCGCTGCGCTGGTAAGTGGCCCACCAACAAAAACCCCCGGCCATGTACATGACCGGGGGCCTTGGATCACGCCGCAAGCGTCGCGATCAGGGTACCGCCAAGATTACTGCTGCTGAGGCAGTTTATCGATCGGGCCGCAGCCACCGATGATCTTGGAGATGGAAACCGAAGGGTGGAACAGGTAGTCGTAGGTGCAGTTTTTCGGCTGGTTGTAAACCTGGCCAGTGCAACCCGACAGCAGGGCAACACCCGAAACTACAGCAACGGCTACGGTGGCCTTGAACAGCTTTTTCATTACTAAGTCCTTTAAATGAATCATCTTCGACCATCGTCTGATGGCGGCGGGATGATACAGAAAACAGGCATTGGATCCAAGTCGCGCTTGGCAATGATGGATTGCGAATGTGCAACAACAGGTTGTAAAGCACGCGGTTGGCGACGATAGTCATGACTCTGCCTTTGCACTGCTCTACAGGAGTTCACCATGCTCGGCGTCACCGACTACGGCGCATTCGTCATCGCCTTCATCATTCTTCTGGCCATCCCGGGCCCGGGCAATTTTGCCCTGATCACTGCCACCGGCAAGGGCGGCATCAAGGCAGGCCTGGCCGCGACCTGTGGGGTGATCGTTGGTGACCAGGTCCTGTTGTGGCTGGCGGTAGCTGGCGTCGCCACCTTGCTGGCCACCTACCCTGCGGCCTTCCACATCGTGCAATGGGCCGGCGCCGCGTACCTCGCCTACCTGGGCCTGCGCATGCTGTTGAGCAAACCGGGTGACGCGCCGCGCACCAGCCGCATGGACAACGGCCAATACCTGCGCCAGACCATGCTGATCACCCTGCTCAACCCCAAGGCGATCATGTTCTACATGGCGTTTTTCCCACTGTTCATCGACCCGGTGAAGCATCAGGGGTTGGTGACGTTCGGCTTCATGGCGGCAACGGTGGCGGTGATCACGTTCCTGTACGGGTTGATCGCCGTGGTGCTGACCCACCGGCTGGCCGAACGCATGCGCGCCAACCCGCGCATTACCAATATGTTCGAGCGGCTGGCGGGGGCTTGCCTGGTAGGGTTCGGCATCAAGCTAGCGGCGATGCGCTGAAACCTCTGACTCGCAGAATTGAAAAAGCCCCCGGCAACTCATCGTTGCCGGGGGCTTTGTTTATCAGCGATCAACCGGTCAATTGGTTTCCAGCTCATACGCCTTGCTCACGAACAACGCCGCAAACAGGCTCTTGCCTTCCTTGAAGGTGTACTGCTCTTCAAACTTGCCATCCTCGACCAGCTTCTGCCCGATGGCACACTCCGAGTCGCTGTGGTTCTTGCCCTTGGCACCGAAATCACTGCTCCACGTCGACAACCCGACCTGTTCACAGAAGGCGGCGAACTTCGCCTTCGGTACATTCTGCTGGTAGTCGCTGTAAGCCTCTTTCAGCGGTTTGAAGCCGCTGTAGCTCACGCTGTAGTTCTCCACCTTGGCCTTGCGCGCAAAAGCACTCACCGCCTCGGCCAATACCGCCTGGCCGCTGTACGAGCTGTACGCGCCAATCAGCATGGCACTCAACGCACTCTTGAGCTGGGTTTCGACATCGTCGAGCTCCGGCAGCGACTGGAAGTCGGCCTTGCGCACGATCTCACCCACCTTGGAGCCATCGTTACGGTGGGTCACGACGAACGCCATCGAGCCTTCACCGTCGCTGGAACGCTTGAGGGTGAAGTCCACGTCAATCGTAGTGCCAAAATCGCCGGTGCTGCTGACCAGGAATGCGCCGGTCATTGGCTGACGCACCGCCATGTTGCTACCCCAGTCGAAGTTCGACTGGGTGGCACGGCCATTGGCGGCCAGTTCGGCACGCGGCTGGATCTCGTCGCTGACATCGGACACCAGCACCACTTCGGCACCCTTGCTGGCCACGAAAGGGTTGCCCATCTGCATCCCAAGCAGCTGGATGTGGATCGTGCCGTCCTTGCTGTCACCCTCGTGCGCCAGCTTCAGCGCATCGGCCTTCAGGTAGACGCCTGCAACGTTGCCGCTGGCATTGAGCTGGTACTTGGCCCAACCGGCCAGGCCCTCTTCCGCCGAGCTACCGCGAACCGACTCCATCAGGCCCGAAAGGCCGCGCATGAACTGCTGGGCACCGTTGGTCTGCGCGGCCGCCACGCGGATCTCGGGGTCGGCGACAGTCAGGTTGCCAGAGAACGCCGAGTAGGAAATATCACCTTCAGACAGCACGTCCTCAAGGAAGTAGCGCTCCTTGAAGTCGTCGTAGTAGGCCATCGCAGCCTTCTTGCCCGAGCTGGACAGCATCGCGTAACCACCGCCGAGCACCAGCACCGCTGCGGCCACACCGCCAATCAGCAGCTGCTTCTTGTTCATCTGTTTGATCATGGTGTTTGCCTCACTGGACCATGGCGGAAGCGTTGTTCCAGTCGTTCACGTACTTTTGGGAGACCTCGGGGGTCCAGCTGAAATCGATACCGGCGTTAGGGAATTCCTTGGCCAGCACGGCGCCGAACGACACGAGGTCGGCACACTTGTCCTGCTTGCACGCCTGGGGCTCGCCCGCGTTGTAGGCACGGTAAGTGGGCACGGCGCGGCCATCGTCCAGCGGGTAGTACGGCGTGGCGTTGGCCACTTGGGCCACGTACCAGCCTTCGCTGTATTCCTCGTCCGCTACCAGGCGGCCCTTGCTTGGGAAGTCGATGGCGTAGAAGTCGCCCTGCTTGCCGGTGACGTGGACCATCATCGGCGCCACGCGGGCCGAAGTTGCCGGGTTTTGCTGTTCCAGCGGCGAAGCGAAGCGCACCTTGATGCCGGCCATCTGTGCCAGGGCTTCGGTTTCGCGCCCTTTGAACTCGCTCATGCCGTCTTGCAACTGCTGGTAACGCTCCAGTACGCGGGTGTGGACGCTGGCCAGTTCCTGTTGACGCCGGCGCGCCTCACGCACGCGCTGCTCCTCACGCTGAACAGCCCAGTTCGCGCCATCGCGCACATCGAAGAACAGGCCTTGGCGATTGATGCCGATGCGGTTGCGGGTGATCTTTTGCGCGTCGTTACCCCACATGTTGTTCGTGATCGCCGAAATATCTTTGACGATGAGCAGATTGGCCACATCGGTGGTGGTCGGCGAGGTGGTCTTGATCAGGTCAAAGATTTCCAGCGCAGCTTCCTTGTACTTGGCTGCGTCCAGGGCGAACGACTCGTCCGGGGTTACTGCCACGTAGTAAGGGTCGCTGCCGAACGGGCGCAGCACGCCGTAGCTGCTGCGGGTGAAGGTGAGGTACACCTTCATCTGCCGGCTGGGGATCTCACCCACCAGGAATGCGGCCTGGTCAGCTTCTGCCGTGAGGTAGGAAACGGCCTTGTCCTTGACCGCAGGCTCGAAGACCTTGTTGAAAATCAGGCCACTCGGGTGAGCGTACACGCGGGTCCAGTTATCGCCACGGTAGGTGCCCACGGCCTTCCAGCTGATTTTTTCGAAGTTGCCTTCGCCAAAACCGGACGCCGGGCACGGCATTGCTGGGGTGGTGCCGAACGAGAGGGTGTCACCGTTGCTGATGATGTCGCGGCTGAGCACCCATTTGCAGCCCGCACCGTCCGTTACCTGCATCAGTTTGCGGTTTTCCAGGACCACGGTGCGGCCGAAGTCCGAGGTGGGGGCAGCAGCGACCGCGGCGGCCGGGGCCGGCACTGGCGGAGCGACTGGCGCTTGCGCTGGGGCTGGGGTTTCAGCAGCCGGTGCTGGCGCGGGTTCTGCGGCAACAGCTGGTGCCGGGGCCGGGGCTGCTTCCACTACCGCAGGTGCAGGCTCGGCAGCTGGGGCGGGGGTTGGAGCAACGGCCGCCGGAGCTTCTGCCGGCGCAGGTGCAACAGGTGCAGCTGGGGCCGGGGCCGGGGCAGCAGCGACCGGCGCCGGAACTGCAGGAGCAGCAGCCGGAGCAGCCGCCAGGGTCACCAGGCCCAGGTTGGTGGCATTGCCCGAACCGCTGGCGTATAGGTTGCCTTTGGCGTCCACGGCTTTCCAGCTCACCTTGGCGGTCGAGCAGTCCTTGGCGAACACGAACGGCAGCTTGGTCAGCAAGCCCGATAGCAGCTCCTGGTTGTCCCAGGCCGGACGGGTGATGGTCAGCTCGACCTCGGGTTTGCACCAGGTGGTGGCGTCCCCAGGTACTTCGACCTTGATGTTTTCTTTCTTCGAGAAGGCCAGCTCATGGGCGAACGCCTGCGGTACCAGACCACAAGCGCCGATCACAGCCAGCGCGAGCGCGTGCTTTTTCATGGAGTTCCTCAGATCAGTTCCCAGGTGCCGTTGGCTTGTTTGCAGAAGGTGTTCTGCTCTTGCTCGGTCTTGCCGCTTTGCGACTTCAGGTTGACCGTGACCGGGCGGCAGGCCGCTTCGGCAGCGACGGTTTCGGTCGGCAGCGACTGCACCGAATCCAGGTCGAAGCCTTGGGTTTCCTTGCTGGCGGCTACATCAAGCTCGTCCAGGTTCACCGCCGGGGTGACGCGCTTGGCAACTGCCTGCGCCTTCGGTTCGACGTAGTTCTTGTGCACATAGCCAACAGTCACGCCTTTGCGGCCGACCAGGATCCAGTCACCCGTGGAGCCGACGGCGGTGAACTCGGTGTGGTTCTTCAGGCTGCCGACTTTTTCACCGTTCTGGTTAGGCGCGGCGCGCACGTTCAGGTTGTCGCTGATGGTCACGTAGGGTTCGTTGATCAGCTTCATCGACGGCACCGCCTGGATCTTCGGCGCGCGCTTGACCTCAACCTTCTTGGTCTGGGTGTATTCCTTGCCCGGCACGATTTGCGCGGTGGCGCCCGAGTGGTCGGATGTCCAGGTCACCGGCTGGGCGCTGGCGGTGGTCTGCTGTTGGCTCAACACTTCCTGGGTGCGCAGCGCCAGGGCCTGCTGGTCCTTCTCATCCAGCATGTGGCCGATGCGGTTGCCCACGTAGGCACCGATGCCACCTGCAATCAGGGCCGCGGCAATCTTGCCGTTGCCGCTGCCCATGGTCGAGCCGATGGCCACACCGGCCAGGCCACCGATCACGGTGCCCGCTTGCTCTTTGCTGATCCCGAGCTGTGCACAGGCCGTGGTAGAGGCGATGGCGACCGCCAAGAGGGATGCGACGAATTTCTTACGCAAGTGGAGCACTCCATTTTCGGTGGGGCGCACAGCCGCGTACCGCAGCCAGGGTCTGGCGGCAGCATTCGACGTTGTGCGGGGATTTCAGAGAGGGCGCAGCACTGGCCGCAGACGACAATTCAGCCGTCCAGCGAAGGGCGTAGAGGGAGACCAGTACGGCGCGAAGCATCCAACGAATCCATGTCAGAAAAAGGTCATCGCCCAGCGCGCGTAATCATTACGGCGTTTGGCCTGGGCGTGAGTGGCGTATTAGAGGAGCGCATTGTAGCGCAAGGTGCCAATGGCAGTTCAAGACAAAATGTTGCGGAAAACTGCTCTACCTCAGGGCTGCCACGCTCCCACTAAAATCGCTCCGCTGCCAAAGCGGGGGCGACGCCACGAGGGCCGTCACGCCGAAAGCAAAAAAGGCACCATAGGTGCCTTTCGGGAAATCATGAGGGCTGGTAGTCGAAGCGCTTGCTTAGCACGTCCAGAAACACATTCGGAAGGGGTCGGAAGCTAACCACTGTTGCCGGTTACCGCTACCGTACGAGTGGCGACTCGCACAATCCACACTGACCCGCCAATATCGCCATGAACCGGATCAGCCCTGCTCTTATTGAGCCCTCGCGAAGGATTGTGGGCGAAGCTGGTACGTCCGGCAACCGTTTTCCACCCTCCGATCAAGACGAAGCAGTCTCGAAACGTCCATTGGACAAGATCCATCGGAATCTGCCGAATTTCGTAAGCGGCCCTGCCCTACACCAAAAAGCTCGGAATAATCCCCTTCCTTGTAGGCCGTTTCCCAAACATACTGCCAAACTGCTCAAACGCTTGCGACGGATTATGTCGCGATCTAGTCTCGGCTTGTCGTTACCAACCAACGACCGGCTTTGACAGGCCGACTACTCAAGTTTCCGTTGCAGCGCTTAATGGCAGCTGTGCATGGGGCACATTCGTGTGCGCCGGGTCCTTGGGTACCGGTCTGTCAACCCATGTATAGCTGCCTCCATTCGTTTGACAGCGTTGCCAGGCGGCTCCACTACCCAAGGAGCTTACATGCGCAAGATGGTACCCGATCCACCCTACTCCCTCGATGCCACCCAGGCACTGCAAGACACCCTGGTCCAGTCCTCAGAGTACGTCCTCTGCGCACTGTCAGTGGCCCGCCAATCCGTGCAACTCAAACCCACTGCCCCGAGTTCGATCGTGATGCAGGCCGTGATCCATGAAATGGAGGCGGTACAGGGGCTGGTCGAGTCGGCATTGATGCAATTGCAGATGCGGCCGCATGTACCTAGCGAGCCGTACACCTTGCATTAGCAGGCCCGGCCTCTTCGCGGGCTCGCCCGCTCCCACAGGGTAATCACTGCCCTCAAGCACTGCACAGTACCTGTGGGAGCGGGCATGCCCGCGAAGAGGCCAGCCCAGACAACCAAGATTTCAGGGAGTAAAAAACAATGCCCACCGACAACACCAAAGAACCCACCACAGTCGGCAAAACCTGCTTCTACCAAGGCGAAAACAGCACCCACCCGCTGTTCCGCATCGAGCCCGGCATCCCTTGCCAGGACGCCCGCGAACAGGCATCCGAACTGATGGGCTACGTCCGCGACCTGATCATCACCGGCCTGATGGACGGCGACCAGAAACTGATCTGGGCTTCGTATTACCTCAGTGCAATGGCCAAGGCGCTGCTGGATGATGCTGAATTGGGGATGATGAAGAAATGAGCGACGATATGCCGATTCTCAATCTGGATCTAAGCAACACGAAACGCTTCGAAGCATCTCGTTTTCTCGATAGCCCCGAAACGGTCAGTGTATTCCCGCGCGAAGCCTTGAAGACCGACGATGCTCAGGCTCTGAAACACGCGCAGGGAGAAGCTACAAACGCAACACGCGTGAAGTAGCAGATCATTTTTCTGCCCCAGAACGAAAAAGCCCCGCAGACCTAAATCTGCGGGGCTTCTCGATGTATGGCGGAGAGATAGGGATTTGAACCCTAGGTACTGTTGCCAGTACAACGGATTTCGAATCCGTCCCGTTCGACCACTCCGGCATCTCTCCAATGCCGCGCATCTTACCAGCGTTTTTTGAAAACGCAAATCTTTTTTTCAAAAAAATCGCGTGGTATCAGGCGCTTGCGTGAATGCGCCGCTTACAGCGGCACGCCCAGGCGCTTGGCAACTTCTTCGTAGGCTTCGATCACGTCGCCCAGGCCCTGGCGGAAGCGGTCCTTGTCCATCTTCTTGCGGGTTTCTTTGTCCCACAGGCGGCAGCCGTCCGGGCTGAACTCGTCGCCCAGCACGATCTGGCCGTGGAAGACACCGAACTCCAGCTTGAAGTCGACCAGCAGCAGGCCGGCGTCATCGAACAGCTTGCTCAGCACTTCGTTGACTTTCAGCGACAGCTTTTTCATTTCAACCAGCTGCTCGGCGGTGCCCCAGCCGAACGCGACAACGTGGGATTCGTTGATGAAGGGGTCGCCCTTCTCGTCGTTCTTCAGGAACAGCTCGAAGGTGGACGGCTCCAGCTTGATGCCCTCCTCCACGCCCAGGCGCTTGACCAGGCTGCCGGCGGCGTAGTTACGCACTACGCATTCGACCGGGATCATGTCCAGCTTCTTCACCAGGCACTCGTTGTCGCCCAGCAGCTTGTCGAACTGGGTCGGCACGCCGGCTTCTTCCAGCTTCTGCATGATGAAGGCGTTGAACTTGTTGTTCACCATGCCTTTGCGGTCGAGTTGTTCGATGCGCTTGCCGTCGAACGCCGAAGTGTCGTTACGGAACAGCAGGATCAAGCGGTCGGCGTCGTCGGTCTTGTAAACCGATTTGGCCTTGCCGCGGTAGAGTTCGTCGCGTTTTTCCATGATTGGGCTCCGCTTGCTTGAGGTGTTGGGCTAGGCGATTTCGCGCCAGTCGAGCCCGTGTTCCTGATTCGCCACCTGGAGCCAGTCCGGGTCGCACCCAAGGGTGTCGACGAAGCACTGGCGGGCCAAGTGTGGCAGGTTGTTCTTGCTGCTGAGGTGGGCCAGCACCAGGTGCTGCAGGTTGTTCCAGCCCAACTCGTGCACCAGGCGCGCGGCCTGGTGATTGTTCAAATGCCCTTGCATGCCACCCACCCGCTGCTTCAAGAAGGCCGGGTAGTGACCGCGTGCCAGCAGGTCGCGGCAGTGGTTAGCCTCGATCAGCAATGCATCCAGGCCCTGGTAACGCTCCAGCAATAGCGCGTCATAAGAGCCCAGGTCAGTCAGCATGCCGAAGCGCCGCTGGCCGTCGCTGATCACGTATTGCAGCGGCTCGTAGGCATCGTGCTCAACCCGCGCGGCGGTCACTTCCAGGCTGCCGATACGCAGGCTTTGGCCACAAGCGAGAAAACCGGCCACCTCCACCGGCTTGCGCATGCCGCGCAATGTGCCTTGGCTGAGGTAGACCGGTACATTGTAGCGCCGTGACAGCAAGCCCACCCCATGCACGTGGTCGGCATGTTCGTGGGTCACCAGCACCGCACTGAGCTGAGCCGCCGACACACCGAGCAGCGCCAGGCGCCGCTCGGTTTCGCGCAGGGAAAAGCCGCAATCGACCAGGATGAACGTGTCACCACTGGCGATCAGCGTGCCGTTCCCTTGGCTGCCGCTTCCGAGTACCGCGAAGCGCACTTAGCCCAGGTGGTCCTGAATGGCGCTCAGCACGCGGCGGGCAACATCGGCCGGGGCCACGGTGTTGATGTTTTTCTCGACCGTGACCTGCACGCTATCACCCACCTTGCTCAGGCGAACCTGGTAGCGCTCGGCACGGGCTTCACGCTCTTCCTTGGTCGGCTCGCTGCCGAACATACGGCCGAAGAAGCCAGGCTGGTTCTGCTTGTCGTCCGGTTTTTCCGACAGGTTGATGTAGTACAGGCCCAGGCTGCGGTTGATGTCTTCAACACGCCACTCGCCACCCTGCTCCAGGGCACGGCCTACGCCAGACCAGGCACGGTCCAGGTCGGAACCCAGGTACAGCACCGGGTTGCCGCTGCCGTCTTCGCTCAGGCTGACGCGGCTTGGCGCGTCGAAATCGCGCGCGGCCAGCAGCGACACCGAACCGCCTTTCTCGGCGCTGCGGTTCATGCTGGCAAGCATTTCGTCGACCAGCAGGGCATCGGCACCCGTGTTGCTGGAAGTGGACGGGAAAGCAGGCTCGGCGGTGCTGCCGGCCGGGCGCTCGACGCTGACCACATACACCTCGGAGGTGTTGCGCTGCACGCCCGGCTCCATGCGGACGCGCACGCGCACTTCACTGTCACCGCTGCTGGCGGTGCTCGCCAGGCGCTGGCCAAGCGATGCCGACAGCTCGTCGAAACGCTGCCAGGTGGTGTTGAACTCACCGGTCTGCGGGCGCTCTTCAGCAATGCGGAAGCCGTTGTCCTCGAAGAACTGGCGGGCCACTGGCCACACTTCGGCCGGCGAATGCTGCGCCAGCACCCAACGGCTGCTGCCGCTGCGTTGCAGGCTGTAGTCGGTGACCTGGGCGGCACCGCCGGTCAGGGGTTGCGGGCGCGGCACTTCGAACTCGCCCGTGACGTGATCGTCGGCGACGTTACGCGGAATGGGCAGCAGCGGGTCAAGGCGCTTGACGTTGCTGGCGTCCGGCGGCAGCTGCATTGGCGCGGTCGGGTGCGCCTGCAGGTAGTCGCTGCCGCGGTCGCGGAAATAGCCATCCTCGCCCCACAGCCAGCCACACCCACTGGTGCTGGAGATAATCAGGGCAAGGGCGGAAAGACCAGCCAGTCGCTTCATGCGGTGTACTTCCTCTTAAACCAGTACGCCGGACTGGCGCAAGGCAGTACGGACTTTTTCGTGGCAGCCTTCGCTCAGCCAGGTCAGTGGCAGGCGAATGCCCTTTTGCATCAGGCCCATTTCGACGAGCGCCCACTTCACCGGGATCGGGTTGGCTTCGCAGAACAGGTCTTTGTGCAGCGGCATGAGTTTTTCGTTGATTGCGCGGGCCTTCTCGGCATTGCCCTCAAGGGCGGCCTCGCACAGATCGGCCATTTCGCGCGGAGCGACGTTGGCGGTAACAGAAATGTTGCCCTTGCCGCCCATCAGGATCAGCTCGACGGCAGTCGGGTCATCGCCGGACAGGACGATGAAGTCTTTGCTGACGCCATCGAGGATGGCCTTGGCGCGGACCAGGTCGCCGGTGGCTTCCTTGATGCCGATGATGTTCGGCACGGTCGACAGGCGGATCACGGTCTCGGCCTGCATGTCGCAGGAGGTGCGGCCGGGTACGTTGTAGAGGATCTGCGGAATGTCGACGGCTTCGGCAATGTGCTTGAAGTGCTGGTACAGGCCTTCTTGCGTCGGCTTGTTGTAGTACGGCACCACCAGCAGGCAGGCATCGGCACCGGCGCTCTTGGCGTTCTGGGTCAGGTGCACGGCTTCGGCAGTGGCGTTGGCACCGGTACCGGCAATGACCGGAACGCGGCGGCTGCTGCGCTTGACGCGCTCGACCACGTGCTTGATGACCAGGATGTGTTCTTCGACATCCAGCGTGGCGGACTCACCAGTGGTGCCGACAGCGACGATCGCATGGGTGCCGTTTTCCAGGTGGAAGTCTACAAGTTTGTCGAGGCTGCCCCAGTCCACACGCCCTTGTGCATCCATGGGTGTGACCAATGCCACCATACTGCCCGCAATCATGTAACTGCTCCTGCCGGAAAAAGAGAGCCGTAATGGTACTGGGGGCATCGGCCTTGCACAAGCGAAGCAGGCAGGCGGAGCATTCCCCTCGGCGCCTTATTTCGCTACCCTTGATCCTTTGATCGGTGCAGCGCGGCCCGCCGGGCCGTCGACCTTGCTCCCCGCCAGCGTCCACGACCTCGCATGCGAGCCCCGGGCCCTGCCGACAGGAGGCTTTCGCCCGTCCTGTACCGACCGCTCATCGCTTTAGGAACGCTGCATGTCCACCCCCACCGTCCGCGAACAATTCCTTGTCATCAGTGCCTTGGGCCCGAACCCCATGGAACTGGCCAACGTCCTCAGCCGCGCCGCTTTCGAAAACCGCTGCGCGGTGGTCACCTCGCGCCTGAGCCGCCACGGCGAGACCAGCGCCCTGGTGCTGCAAGTGGGCGGCAGCTGGGACGCCCTGGCGCGCCTGGAGTCCACCCTGCCGGGCCTGGGCAAAAAACATGGCCTGACCCTGGACGTGGTGCGCAGCGCCGACCAGGAAGTGCGCCCGCAGGCCCTGCCGTACGTGGCCTACGTCAGCGCCGCCTACCGCCCGGACATCATCAACGAGCTGTGCCAGTTCTTCCTCGACCACCGCGTCGAGCTGGAAGCCATGACCTGCGACACCTACCTGGCCCCGCAAACCGGCAGCAGCATGCTCAACGCCCAGTTCACCGTGATCCTGCCGGCCGGCACGCAAATCAGCTGGTTGCGTGACCAGTTCCTGGACTTTGCCGATGCCCTGAACCTGGACGCGCTGATCGAACCTTGGCGCCCACAGAACCCCATGTAAGGAAACCACCATGGCTGTAGCACTCGACCAACCTGTTGCCGACTTCCAGGCCCAGGCCACCAGCGGGCAAACCGTCAGCCTGGCCGAACTCAAGGGCCAGCAAGTGGTGGTTTACTTCTACCCGAAGGACAGCACGCCGGGCTGCACCACCGAAGGCCAGGGGTTCCGCGACCAGCATGACGCCTTTGCCGCCGCCAACACCGTGGTGTTCGGCGTGTCGCGCGATGGCATCAAGTCGCACGAGAACTTCAAGGCCAAGCAAGGCTTCCCGTTCGAGCTGATCAGCGACAAGGACGAAGCCCTGTGCCAGCTGTTCGACGTGATCAAGCTGAAGAAGCTGTACGGCAAGGAATACATGGGCGTTGACCGCAGCACCTTCCTGATCGACAAGAAGGGTGTACTGCGCCAGGAATGGCGTGGGGTGAAGGTGCCTGGGCATGTGGATGCCGTGTTGGCAGCAGCACAAGCGCTGAACAAGGCTTGAGATCGTTTGGGGCCGCAACGCGGCCCCAATCACATCAAAGCATCGGTGAAACGCTAGGCTCCTGCCGCGGCCAGGCATCCAGCACGGCCTTGATCAGGGTCGCCAGTGGGATGGCGAAGAAAATCCCCCAGAACCCCCACAACCCGCCGAACAGCAGTACCGCGCAAATGATCGCCACCGGGTGCAGGCTTACCGCCTCGGAGAACAGCAGCGGTACCAGCACGTTGCCATCCAGCGCCTGGATGATCGCGTACACCGTCATCAGGTAGATGAACTGGTCGCCCCAGCCCCACTGGAACAGCGCAATCAGCGTCACCGGCACCGTCACCACCACCGCCCCCACGTAGGGCACCACCACCGACAGCCCCACCAGCAGCGCCAGCAGTGCGGCGTAGTTGAGCCCCAGGCTGATGAAGGCAATGTAGGTGGCAATGCCGCAGATCAGAATTTCGATACCCTTGCCACGGATGTAGTTGGCGATCTGCCGGTTCATCTCGCTGCCCACCCGGTTCAGCAGGGTGCGCTGGCGCGGCAGATAGCCGCTCACCCAGCGCCCGATCAGTTCGCGGTCCTTTAGGAAGAAGAACACCAGGATCGGCACCAGCACCAGGTAGATCATGGCATTGACCAGCAACGGCAGGCTCGACAGCGAGAAGGTCAGCGCCCACTGGCCAAACTTGCCGATTTCGCCACGCACCGACTCGATGGCATGCAGCACCTGCTCGTCCGATACCAGATGCGGGTAGCGCTCGGGCAGCAGCAGCAACAGCGACTGCCACTTGCCGAGCATGCCCGGCAGCTCGTTGAACAGGGTAATAAGCTGGTGCCACAGCAGCGGCACCAGCACCAGCATGAACAGCGCCAGCGCGCCCATGAACAGGGCGAACACCAACATTACAGCCAGCCGCGTCGGTACCCGCACGCGCTCCAAGGCGTTGACCAGGCCCTGCATCAAGAACGCCAGCACCATACCCGCCAGCACGGGCGCGAGCATGCCGCCCAAGGTGAGAACGGCCGTGAAAGCCAGAAACAGAAGGACCGCCAGCACCACTGCTTCTTCATCGGAGAAGTAGCGCTGCATCCAGTCGCGAAGCACTTTGAACATTGACGATCCTTGGTAAAGACTCAGGCCTTGCGCAGCCAGTAAGTGTAGGTGCCGGCCTCGGCCGTTTCCCGCAGCAGGGTATGACCGGCCAACTGGGCGAAAGTGCGGAAGTCACGCTGCGACCCGGCATCCGTGGCGATCACCTTGAGTACCGCGCCACTGGCAAGGCGGTTGAGCTCCATCTTGGCTTTGAGCAGCGGCAAAGGGCAATTCAGCCCGCTGGCGTCCAGTTCGGCATCGCAGGTCAGGGTGTCACTCATCGCAGGGTCTCCAAAGGCGTTGCCAGACTGCTTGCTGACAGGGTCGGCTAGGATAGCGCCACTGGTCGCCAACGTGTGAGCCCGCTACAGTAGGTATCTTTGACCGACGCGAGCTTCATGCATGAATCTACTGCGCCCTACCCTGCTGACGCTGGCCTGCCTGATGGCCCTTCCCGGCCATGCTGACGACCTGCCATCACTGGGTGACGCCAGTTCCGCGATCGTTTCGCCGCAACAGGAGCACCAGCTGGGCCGCGCCTGGCTGAGCCTGCTGCGTGGCCAGGTCAATCAGCTGAACGACCCACAGCTCAAGGACTATGTCGAAACCAGCGTGTACAAACTGGCCGAAACCAGCCAGCTGCAGGACCGACGCCTGGAATTCATCCTGATCGACAGCCGCGAGCTGAACGCCTTTGCCGCCCCGGGTGGCATTGTCGGGGTCAACGGCGGGCTGTTCCTCAACGCCCAGACCGAAGGCGAGTACGCCTCGGTACTGGCGCACGAACTGGCGCACTTGTCGCAGCGCCACTTCGCCCGAGGCGTCGAGGCGCAGCAGCGCATGCAGCTGCCGATGATGGCGGCGTTGCTGGCCGGTATCGTGCTGGCCGCCGGTGGCGCCGGCGATGCGGGCATCGGCATGATTGCCGGTACCCAGGCGGCGGCGATCCAGGAACAGCGCCGCTTCTCGCGCCAGAACGAACAGGAAGCCGACCGTATCGGTATCCAGAACCTGGAAAAGGCCGGCTACGACCCGCGCAACATGCCGACCATGTTCGAGCGCCTGGCACGCCAGTACCGCTATGACGCCAAGCCGCCTGAATTCCTGCTGACCCACCCGGTGACCGAATCCCGTATCGCCGATACCCGCAACCGGGCCGACCAGGCGCCCAAGGGCGGCATTGAAGACAGCATGCGCTACCAGCTGATTCGCGCCCGGGTGGCGCTGACCTACGAAGGTACACCGGGGCTTGCGGCCAAGCGCTTCCGTGCCCAGCTGGACGAAGACCCGAAACTGGACGCCGCGCGTTACGGCCTGGCCTTGGCTCAGATCAAAGGCGGGCAACTGAACGAAGCACGTGAAATGCTCAAGCCGCTACTGGCCAAGGCACCCAACGACATCACCTACAACCTGGCGCAAATCGACCTGGACATCACCAACAACCGCCTGGCCGACGCCCAGCAGCGGGCCGAGCGGATGCAGGGGCTGTACCCGGGCAACTACCCGCTGAAACAGGTCCGCGCCGATTTGCTGGTGAAGCAGAACAAGCCTGCCGAAGCGGAGAAGGTGCTGAACGAACTGGTCAAGAGCCGGCCGGATGACCCGGACGTGTGGTACGACATGGCTGAAGTGCGGGGCTTGTCGGGCAATACCATTGGCCTGCACCGCGCACGGGCCGAGTATTTCACCCTGGTGGGGGACTTTGACCAGGCGATCCAGCAACTGGACTACGCCAAGCGCCGGTCGGGCAGCAACTTCCCGCTGGCTTCGCAGATTGACCAGCGCCAACGCGAGATCATGGAGCAGCAGCGCATGGTTCGGGAAATGATGGGGCGCTGATATTCTGGGGGCGCTTTGCGCCCCAATCGCGACGCAAGGCCGCTCCCACAGGGTCCTGCGTACGCCGACCATTGTGGGAGCGGCCTTGCGTCGCGATTGGGCCGCAAAGCGGCCCCAGAAATCTTAAGCGTTACCGGACAGTTTCAGGCGCGCCGCCTGGGTAAAGTCCAGCATGCGGTTCAGCGGCTTGATCGCCTTGGGCACCAGCGCCGGGTCGACAAAAATCTCGTCACCGCCATTACGCAAGCAGTGCAGCACGCGCTCCAGGGTATTCATCGCCATCCACGGGCAGTGCGCGCAGCTGCGGCAGGCCGCGCCATTGCCGGCTGTAGGCGCTTCGACGAATTCCTTGTCCGGGCACAGCTGCTGCATCTTGTAGAAGATGCCGCGATCGGTGGCGACGATGAAGGTCTTGTTCGGCAGGGTCTGCGCTGCCTTGATCAGCTGGCTGGTAGAACCCACTGCGTCGGCCAGTTCGATCACCGCTTCCGGCGACTCAGGGTGCACCAGGATCGCGGCGTCCGGGTACAGCGCCTTCATGTCGGCCAGCTGACGCGATTTGAATTCTTCGTGAACGATGCAGGCACCGTCCCACAGCAGCATGTCGGCACCGGTCTGCTTCTGGATATAACGGCCCAGATGCTGGTCCGGCCCCCAGATGATGGTCTCGCCGTTATCCATCAGGCTTTCGACAATTTCCAGCGCGCAGCTTGAGGTCACGACCCAGTCGGCACGGGCCTTTACGGCAGCGGACGTGTTGGCGTAAACCACCACGGTGCGTTCAGGGTGCTGGTCGCAGAAGGCCGAGAACTCTTCGACCGGGCAACCAAGGTCGAGCGAGCAGGTCGCCTCCAGGGTCGGCATCAGCACGCGCTTTTCCGGGGTGAGGATTTTTGCCGTTTCGCCCATGAAACGCACGCCAGCCACGATCACGGTCTCGGCCGGATGGTTCTTGCCGAAGCGGGCCATTTCCAGCGAGTCGGACACGCAGCCGCCGGTTTCTTCAGCCAGCGCCTGGATAACCGGGTCGCAGTAATAGTGGGCAACCAGCACTGCGTTCTGGGCCTTGAGCTCGGCAGCGATGGCCGCACGGTATTCGGCCTCCTGCTCGGCTGTCAGCGGGTTGGGCTGCTTGGCGTCGAGGTGGGCCTGAACCAACAGGCGTTCGGAAATCTGGGTCATGATCGCTGGACCTGCAGGCGCGCGTGCGCGTCAAATCGAGTGTATCACCCGGCCCTGGCAGATCGGCTAAGGGTGCCGGACGGCATACTGCCCGCCACGGCCCTCTGCGGGCACGGATTATTATCGGAGGCCGAAGGCTACAGACAATCCAGCGATTTCTAAAGTGGTTTTTGTATTGCCTGTGCCGACGACAAGGCCAGCACAGGCAGAACCAATCAACCCTGCGGCGACAACGCTGCCAGGTGCGCCGCCATCAGCATGGCGAACTCTTCCACGGTCATTTTCCTGCCGTTGAAGTCAACCATGCCATCGGCATAGTGCAGGCTGCTCACCACATCATTACCTTCGACAGTCGCCATGCCACTCTGCAGCGCCATCATGCCAACCATCTCCCCCGCCTGGCTGGACTGCATGGCAATCGCCTGAGCGTCAGTCTGACCCTCCAGCAGCGCCTGCAAGGTCGCCAGGTCACCCATCATCGGCTTGGACAACGACAGCTTGCTCTTCACCTCGGTGATCATCTGCTTGCTCAGCTGGTCCGGCGGCAGGTCGAAGCTGGACGGGGCGGCAAAGTCCATCGACAGGTTGAAGCGGCTCTCGCCGTTGGCGGTCTTGAACGACAGGTTTTCAATCGCCACCTTGGGCCTGGCGGCGAGCAGCTTCTGCAAGTCACCCTGGAAACGGGCCTTCTCGGCGTCGTCCATCTGGATTTGCGGCACCGGCTGGCCGGCGGCTGCCGCGGCCTCGAACTCCGCCAGATGCGCCTGGTACCACTTCGACAATGCCTGCAGCGCCGGTGCGTTGACCGAGGTAATGCTCACCGCCATCTGTGCCTTACCCACTGCACGGCCATCCCAGGTGATGTCGCCAACCTTGTACTCCACGCGACCGCCCACGGTATCCGGGCCATCAAGGGTTTGCAGGGCATTTTGCTCAAAGCCCTTGATCAGCAGTACCTGCTGTTTGGGCCCGAGGGTGACCTTGGTTTCAGCCAGTGCCAGGTCGGCATTACCGACATAGATGGCGTCGTGCGCGGTGGCTGCCAGGTTACCGCCAAGCTTCAGGCCTTTGAGCTCGAACGTGGCAGGCGGCTGGTCGTCATGCACCAGTTTCATCACAAAGCGGTCGGCCTGGCCGTGGAATCTGGATGCCTTGCCTTCCTTGTCGCCACTGACCTCCAGCTGCATGCCCGAGAAGTCGAGGCTGTTGCCGTCCGCTTCGTCGAGCTTGACCGGCGCCAGCCGCACCTGGCTGACCACATTACCGCCGTAGCCAAGGCTGGTTTGGGCACTGACCGGCGCCTGCTCACCCGCTGCGGCAAACCACGGTGCGGTGGCTTCGTCCTTTTGCAAACTACTGTTGCTGACCGCCAGCACCGGCATCAGCTTGAACGCCTTGACCCGCGACCAGGGGAACGGGCCGTGCTCGATCTGGTCGGTCACGCCCACGTCGAAACTCAACACCTCGCCGTCACCCACGTTGATGTCACGTGCTTTCAGGCGGTACTGGGCGGTACTGCTGAAGAAATGCTGCTCCAGCGACACCCGCTCGATGCTCATGCTGCCACCGGTGGTCACCAGGGCTTTCTTCAGCTCGGCGTTACTGCGGGCAAGGGCATTGTCCAGCTCGGCCGGCAGCTGCTTGCCGGTGTACCAGGCGCCAGCGGTGGTTGCGACGGCAATGGCGATAGCCAGGCCGGAAAGGATGCCAACTGATTTCTTCATGAATAGAACCGAATGCTGTCCGTAAGGGCTTGTTGGGCGAC
Organism: Pseudomonas sp. LLC-1; assembly: GCF_002992185.1. Taxonomy (NCBI): domain Bacteria; kingdom Pseudomonadati; phylum Pseudomonadota; class Gammaproteobacteria; order Pseudomonadales; family Pseudomonadaceae; genus Pseudomonas; species Pseudomonas sp. LLC-1. Next base: position 94,719 of record NZ_LUVY01000004.1, read on the forward strand.
CAAAGGCCACGCAGCGAAGATTACCACTGCAACAGGTGACACAGGCGGGTGCGGATCGAGAAATGGCATTTTTGGGAAGCGTCTGACACCCAGCCCAAGGACGACGCCATATCGTTAATTTTTACGAACATTCAAATTGATCAAAACCGCAAAAAACCGCGCAAAAACCGAACAAAACAGCCTTTAAATCGATAAATGTTTCAATTCAGTAACATCTTGTCATGTTTAACTTGACACCCACCTACCCATCGTTTTTTATTTTCACCACTTTGCGCGTCCCCCCGCGCCTTCCGCTGCTCCAACATAAAAGGTGAACAACATGGAGCCCACCCGCTCGCCCTTGCCGCATGCGCAATACACCGTGCCCGTCGTTTACGCCCAGCAGCAGGAGCCATGCCAGCATGCAGCATGACCACAGCGCTACCGGCAACGGCCAACTTCGCAAAACCCTGCGTCTCTGGCATGTGATCATCATCGGCCTGGCCTACCTGACGCCGATGACCGTGTTCGACACCTTCGGCATCGTCAGCGGGATTACCGCCGGCCACGTACCCAGCGCCTACATCCTGGCGCTGGCCGGCATCCTGTTCACCGCCGTGAGCTACGGCACCCTGGTAAAGCGCTTCCCGCAGTCGGGCTCGGCCTACACCTACACCCAACGCGCCATCAACCCGCATGTAGGCTTCCTGGTCGGCTGGTCGTCGCTGCTGGATTACCTGCTGCTGCCGATGGTCAACGCGTTGCTGGCCAAGCTTTACCTCTCGGCCATGTTCCCGGAAGTACCAGAGTGGATGTGGGTGGCCGGCTTCGTCACCCTGATCAGCCTGATCAACATGCGCAGCGTGAACCTGGTGGCACACTTCAACCTGTTGTTCGTGGGCGTGCAGGTAGCGATCATCGCGGTGTTCATCTACCTGTGCGTGCGCGGCCTGGACCAAGGTGAAGGGCTGGGTACCGCCTGGAGCCTGGTTCCCTTCGGCGACAGCCAGACCCAGTTCAGCGCCTTGGCCGCTGGCGCGACCATCCTGTGCTTCTCGTTCCTGGGGTTTGACGCGGTTACCTGCCTGTCCGAGGAAACCCGCGACCCGAGCAAGACCATCCCTCGTGCCATTTTCCTCACTGCGCTGATCGGCGGCGTGGTGTTCATCACCGTGTCGTACTTCATCCAGGCTTATTTCCCGACCATGGCGCGCTTCCACGACCATGAAGCGGCCCTGCCGGAAATCGCCCTGTACGTGGGTGGCAAACTGTTCCAGTCGATTTTCATCGCCTGCACCGTGATCAACACCATCGCCTCTGGCCTGGCCTCGCAAACCAGCGTGTCGCGCCTGCTGTACGTGATGGGCCGCGACAACGTGATCCCGGCCAGCGTCTTCGCCCGCCTGCATTCACGCTACAAGACACCCGTGCTGAACATTGCGGTAGTGGGGCTGATTTCGCTGTCGGCAATCTTCTTCGACCTGGTGACCGCCACCTCGATCATCAACTTCGGCGCCCTGGTCGCGTTCAGCTTCGTCAACCTGTCGGTGATCAACCACTGCTACCTGCGCGAAGGCAACCGCAAAGGCCTGGCCAACCAGCTGAAGTACCTGGTACTGCCTACCGTCGGCTTCTGCATCATCGTCTCGCTGTGGCTGGACCTGAATGCGCACTCGCTGATGTTTGGCGGCATCTGGGCTGCGCTCGGGCTGATCTACCTGGGCTGGCTGACCAAAGCCTTCCGGTCGGCACCGCCCAACTACGTCGCCGAATGACCCACGCTGCCAACAACGCCCGCGCCTGACCGCGGGCGTTGTACTTGCTCGAAAAGGAAAGCCCTCATGCCGCTGCGTCGCCTCTCCATCCAATGGAAGATCACCCTGCTCGCCGGCTTGTGCCTGCTGGCCATCGTCGCCTTGCTGGTGGCCACTTCGCTGACCCAGGCACAACGCAGTGCCGCGCTGGTCAACCAGGCCAACACCGCCATGCTCGACAGCAGCGCCCGCCAGCGCCTGCAGGCCCACGCCGAAACCCAGGCCCTGCGTATCCAGCGCTACTTCATGGACGCTTACCAGTACGGCAATGGCTTTGCCCGCCTGGTACAAGTCCTGAAGGCCCGTGGCGGCAGCGACCTGCGCGCCGAGCTGACCCGCCAGGCGCGTGCCAGCCTGGCCGGCAACCCGGACGTGATAGGCCTGTACCTCGTGTTCCAGCCCAACGCGCTGGACCAGCAGGACAGCCAGTTCGTCGGCCAGGATGCCGCAGGCAGCAACGACAGCGGGCGCTTCTCGCTGTACTGGTCACAGCCCAGCCCCGGCGCACTGGAACGTGAGGCCATGCCGGAATCGATGCTCGGCGATGCCAGCATCGGCAGCAACGGCGCGGCGAAGAACCGCTGGCTGACCTGCCCGCAGGACACCGCCAAAACGTGCATGCTCGAGCCGTATCTGGACGACGTCAACGGCCGCCAGGTGCTGATGACCAGCATCGCCCTGCCGCTGCTGGAGCACGGCAAGGTGATCGGCGTGGTAGGCCTGGACATTGGCCTTGCCAACCTCCAGCAACTGAGCGTGGATGGCCGCCGCGAACTGTTCGATGGCCAGGGCCAGGTGAGTATCGCCAGCGCTGCCGGCCTGCTGGCAGGCAACAGCCGCGACGACAGCGCGCTCGGCCAGCCCATGGACAAGGCGGTAGCCGACGGCCTGCTGCGCGTGGCCCACCCCTTCACGCCAATCCCTGACGCCGCGCCGTGGCAGGTTTTGCTGGAGTTGCCAGAAAGCGTGCTGCAGGCACCCGCCGTGGCCCTCAATCAACGCCTGGACGCACACAACCAGAGCGCCAACCTCACCAGCCTGCTGATCGGCCTTGGCGCGGCGGTGGTGGGTTTGCTGCTGGTATGGCTGACCGCACGCGGCGTTACCCGGCCCATCCTGGCCGTGGCTGCGCGCCTGAAAGACATCGCCAGCGGCGAAGGCGACCTGACCCGCCGCCTGGAATACGCCCGCGACGACGAACTGGGCCAGCTCACGGGGTGGTTCAATCGCTTCCTCGACAAGCTGCAGCCGATCATCGCCCAGGTCAAAGGCTCGTTGCAGGAAGCCCGCAGCACCGCCGACCAGTCAGCCGCCATCGCCAGCCAGACCAGCAACGGCATGCAACAGCAGCACCGGGAAATCGAGCAGGTGGCCACGGCTGCCAACGAGATGAGCGCCACCGCCCTGGATGTCGCCCACAACGCCTCGCAGGCGGCTCAGGCCGCGCGCGCCGCCGACCAGGCCAGCCGCGAAGGCCTGCAGCTGATCGACAGCACCCGCCAGGGCATCGACCGCCTGGCTGCCGGCATGGACACCGCCATGGACGAGGCGCGTGCCCTGGAAGACCGCAGCGGGCAGATCGGCTCGGTGCTGGAAGTGATCCGCACCATCGCCGAGCAGACCAACCTGCTGGCGCTGAATGCCGCCATCGAAGCGGCCCGTGCTGGCGAGGCCGGGCGCGGTTTTGCCGTGGTCGCCGATGAAGTACGCGGGCTGGCCCAGCGCACGCAGGTGTCGGTGGAGGAGATTCGCCAGGTCATCGAAGGCTTGCAGCAAGGCACCCAGGATGTCGTGGGCGCCATGCACGACGGCCAGCGCCAGGCACAGGACAGCGCAGCGCGCATGGAACAGGCACTGCCGGCACTGCAGCGCATTGGCGAGGCGGTGACCGTAATCAGCGACATGAACCTGCAGATTGCCTCGGCCGCGGAAGAACAGAGCGCCGTGGCTGAGGAAGTGAACCGCAACGTAGCCGGTATTCGGGATGTGACCGAGTCGCTGGCGGGCCAGGCCGACGAATCGGCACGCATCAGCCAGGCGCTGAACCGGTTGGCCAATCAACAACAGGCGCTGATGGAGCAATTCCGCGTCTAGTCTGTGAGGGCCAATGCGCCTTCTTCGCGGGCTCGCCCGCTCCCACAGGATTTGCACAGACCTTGAAGTCAGCAGCGGACCTGTGGGAGCGGGCAAGCCCGCGAAGAGGCAACCACAGACTCCACAGCATTATCGTTTTTACTGAGCACAATTCATGCAAACCGCAACCCGATCCACCTTTTTCGACATCACCAGCGAACAGGGCCTGTTACGCACCTCGATTGCCGTCACCCTGTTCATCGCCAGCATCGGTATCGCCTTCGGCGTGGCCTCCGGCTCCTACTCCATCGTCTTCGACGGCGTCTATTCGCTGGTCGACGCCAGCATGAGTGGCCTGTCGCTTGTGGTGGTCAAACTGATCACTTCGCACACCACCAGCGTGCAGATGTCGCGCAAGCTGCGCGAACGCTTCACCATGGGTTTCTGGCACCTGGAACCCATGGTGCTGGCTCTGAACGGCATTCTGCTCAGCGGCGTGGCCATCTACGCACTGATCAACGCCGTCAGCAGCCTGCTGCAAGGCGGCCGTCACCTCGAATTCGGCATTGCCATGATCTATGCGGTGCTGACCGTGATCACCTGCGTGACCATCGCCGTGGTCGAAGCCCGCGCCAACCGCAAGCTGAAATCAGACTTCGTGCGCATGGACGTCAAGGGCTGGGTGATGTCGGCCAGCATCACCGCCGCGCTGCTGATTGCGTTCTGCTTTGGTTACGCGGTGCAGGGCACGTCGCTGGAGTGGGTATCACCGTACATCGACCCGGCCGTACTGGCGCTGGTGTGCCTGGTAATCGTGCCGTTGCCGATGTCGGTGGTGCGTCAGGCACTGTCAGAAATATTTCTGGTCACCCCCGGCGACCTCAAGCTGCATGTGGATGAGGTGGCCAAGGCCTTCGTTGCCCGCCACGGGCTGCAGTCATACCGCGCCTATGTGGCCAAGGTCGGGCGCTCGCGGGAGATCGAGCTGTACTTCATCGTGCCAAAGGCCATGGCGGCGAAGACCATCGATGAATGGGACGCATGGCGCAACGAGATTGGTGATGCCGTCGGTGGCGAAGGGCCGGACCGCTGGCTGACGGTGGTGTTCACCGGGGATCCGGAGTGGGCTGAGTAAGCTGGGCGCAATTCAGGTAGTCTGTGGCCTTGCGCTTCAAATGCTGCCTATAAGGATGTTCGCCATTTCCACCTTCACCCTCAGCCGCCGCAGCCTGCTCTGCCTGCTGGCCACCGCGCCCATCGTGGCCAGCCTGCCAGGCTGCAGCCGCAGCACCGGTTTGCAGGGCAGCTTCCTGCAACTGTGGCAAAGCCACAACGACCTGACCCCGGGGCAATGGCGCCAGCGCCTGGCGGCCATGGCTGACATGGGTTGCCAAAGCGTGACGCTGCAGTGGGTCGGCCTGATCGGCGGCGACTCACCGTGGATGATGCCCGAGGACACGCTGCGCACCGTGTTCGATATCGCACATGACCAAGGCATGCAGGTGCAGGTCGGCCTGCCCTACGACAACGCCTGGTGGCAGGCGCTGTCGGCAGATGCGCAAGGGCAAGGCCAGTTCTTCGCCAAGTCCCTGGCCGACGCCCGGCATTACCTGGCCAGTGCCCCATGGCCGCAGCATCGAGCTTTTGCCGGCTGGTACATCCCCTACGAGCTGGAGCAGTACCACTGGGCCAGCGCCGAGAGCCAGCAACGTCTGGCGCTCTGGCTGGGCGACATGTCGAACCTGACCCGCCAGCACAGTGATCAGGTGCCAGCCATTTCCACCTACTACAGCGTGCTGCCGAGCCAAGGCTCGCTGGTACAGCTGTGGCGCACGCTGCTCGACAGCACCGCGCTGCGCCCGGTGGTGCAGGACGGCGTCGGCGTAGCCGGTTGGGCCAACCTGCAGGCCATCGAGCCGCTACTGCTGGAGCTGCGCCGCCGGCAGGTGCCGTTCGATGTGGTGGTGGAGTTGTTTGAACAGCTGCCCTCGGAAAAGAACGACGGCAGCGACTTCAAGGCACGCTCGGCCGACTACACCCGGGTGCGTCGCCAACTGGAGTGGGCACGCACCACGGGCGCCGAGCACGTGGTGGCATTCGCCCTCGACCCGTGGGCACTGGGCGACGAGCCGCAGGCCCGCCGCCTGCATCAGGACTGGCTACGCGGCTAGCCCCTGACGGGCCACTCAAGGCAGGCTGCGGCCAATGATCTCGCGCATGATCTCGCTGGTGCCGCCGAAAATCCGCAGCGCCCTGGCATCGGCCCAAGCGCGGCCTATTCCGTATTCGCTGCTGTAACCGTAGCCACCGTGCAGTTGCAGCAACTGGTCAAGCACCTCGCCTTGAAGCTCGCTGGCATTGAGCTTGGCCATCGCTGCCAGCACCGGGTCCAGGCTGCCTTCGATCAACTGACGGGCACAATCATCGAGGAATACCCGCAACATGGTCAGCCGCGCGTGGGCATCGGCCAGGATGAAGCGGTTGTGCTGGTGATCGCTGACGCGCTTGCCAAACACCTTGCGTGCGCGGGTGTACGCCAGTGTCTGTTCGAGCATGCCTTCAGCATGGGCGGCAGCGCGCAAGGCAATGGCCAGGCGCTCACGCGCCAATTCGCGGCTCATGTACTCGAACGCGGCATTTTCTTCACCCAGCAGGCAGTCGGCTGGCACACGCAATTCGTCAAAGAACAGTTCGCAGGTGTCCTGTGCATGCTGGCCGATCTTGCTCATGGCCGGCCCCTTGCTGAAGCCTGGCAAGCCGGCTTCGACGCAGAACAGTGACAGCCCACGAGCGCCCAGATCGGGTTCGGTGCTGGCCACCACGATGACCAGCCCTGCATTGACGCCGTTGGTGATGAAGGTCTTCTGGCCGCTGAGCACAAAGTGGTCACCCTCGCGCCGAGCTCGGCAACGTACCGCTTTGAGGTCGCTGCCTGCACCGGGCTCGGTCATGGCAATGGCACCGATCAGCTCGCCCGCCGCCATGGCCGGCAGCCAACGGTCCTTCTGTGCCGGTGTGCCAAGGTTGTACAGGTAAGGCGCAACCATGTCGGAATGGATCGAAAACCCGATCCCCAGGCAGTTGGCCCGCGCCAACGCCTCGATCACGACCAAGGCATGGCCAAAGTCTCCGCCTGGGCCATACGGGGGTGGCAGCGCGCAACACAACAGGCCCTGCTCACCAGCCTCGCGCCACAAGGCTGCCGGGGTCAGGCCATCACGCTCCCAGTCGGCATAGAACGGCTGGATTCGCGCGTCGATAAAACGCCGAACCTGGTCACGAAACAGCAGGTGGTCATCACGTAAGAATGTGCGCATGGTCGCTTACCGGGTGAAGGGCGCGGTGCTGCCGAGCTCGCCGCGCAGTACCGGCTGGCTGGCATCGCCCGTGAGAAACAGCGCGTAGTGATCGCCTGGCTGCAGTGGCGGCAACGCCAGTGCCTTGGCCTGGGTTGCGCCGCAACCTGCAGTCAGGCTCGCACTGACCGGGTTTATCGCCCGTGCCTTGCTGGAACGTGCAGCCACCTCGGTGAACAGGGTGGGGCCACCCTGGACCTGCAACTGGCCGGCAGGGCAATTGCCGGCCAGGTTGTAGAAACGTAACTCGGCCTTCAAGGCATCCTCGCTGGCGGCACCATCGTCCAGCACCAGCAACGTGCCTTGGTGCAGCACCAGGCTTTGGTAGGTGTCGGCGGCCACGGTCAAGGTGCCAACTGCTTTACCCGCCATGCGCACGGTAAAGGGCTCTCCCCCTTTGACCACGTTGTAGCCGCTGGCCAACTTGCCCGCCCCCACCTGCTGGGACGGGTTCTGCCCAACCTGCACGTCGATTGCGTTGTCGGCAGGCTGCAACACCCGCACGAACGCTGAGCCGGCTGGCGGGCGCGGCGCATAAAGCTGGGCCAGTTTGCCCTCGGCCTGGGCCGCGCACGGCAATGCACCACCCGCCAGCAACGTGGCAAGCAGCAAAATACGGGCTTTCATACAGTCTCCTTGGAGCGTTTCACACGGGCCTGCTGGTACAGCGCAGCCAGGTGCTTGCGGTCGACTTTGTCGCTCAACGTTGTCGGGAAGCGACCACAGGCCAGCAGTTCGGAAGGGATCATATAGCCAGGCAGGAAACTGGCCAGCCGCTGCTTCCAGTCAGCCAGCACTGACGGCAGCGGGCCCAGGGTAGACGCCGGCAATTGGTCGGCCAGCTCGATAAAGCCGACCATGCGCATCAGGGTGCCGTCGGGGCGGCGCAAGGCAACCGTAGCGGCAGCATTCACACCTGGCAGCCTGGCCAGGCCGGCATCCACCTCGCCCAACTCGATACGGTAGCCATGCAACTTGATCTGGTCATCACGCCGGCCATGGAAGTACACCTTGCCCCGCGCATCGATTTCAGCCAGGTCACCGCTGCGATAGGCACGCTTGCCATTGTGCCGGAACAGCACCGCCTGGGTCAGGTCCGGGCGGTTCAGATAACCACGCATCACATGGTCACCGGCAATGCACAGCTCGCCGTCTTCGAGGAACACTTCGGCGTAGGGCTTGGCCCGGCCTATCGACAGCGGCTGGGCACCTGGTTCAAGCGGCGGCACGATCTCGATCCAGGTGGTGGAGCACGTCGCTTCGGTGGGGCCATAGGAATTGATGATGCGGGCGCCAGGGAAACGCTGCCACAACGCGTTGGCCAAGGTCGGTGTCAGCGACTCGGCGCCAAACACGAACACCTGCAAGGCCGGCAGATGCTGGCTGTCGAAACGGTCGTTGAGCAGTTGCTGACGCACGAATGACGGGGTCGACGCCCACACCTGCACCTGGCTGTCGGCCAGGTAGCCAATAAAGCCGTCGGGGTCGCCAATCACGTCGCGCGGGCACAACACACACTGGCCACCCAGCGCCAGCGCACCACACAGGTCGAACAACGAAAAGTCGAAACTGAACAGCATCTGGTTCATGAACGTCGGCTTTGCGCCCAAGGCCAGGCAATCGCGGATCCAGCCCGCGAACAGCGCCAGGCTGTCACGGCCGATCTGCACGCCCTTGGGGTCACCAGTGCTGCCCGAGGTGAACATGATGTAGGCCAGGCCCTCTTCCGGCAGCGGCGTGGCCACCGCAAGCCCAGCCAGAAACTGGTCGGCCTGCGCATCGTAGCAGTGCCCGGCGCCGACTAGCTCGATAATGCGCTGCAAGCGCTGGGGCGGGTTGATGCTGTCCAGCGGCACATAGGTAACGCCCATGCGCAGGCAGCCGAGCATGGCCACCACGAACTCGATCTGCTTGTGGCCGCTGAGCACCAGCGCCGTACCCGGGCTGATGCCAGCCTCACCGGCACGCACTACCCAGGCTTCGACAGCGGCCTGCAGCCCCGCCCAGTCCAGTACCCGACGGGCGTCACGCAAGGCTGGGGCGTCGGTGCCCTGACTGCAGTCGGCAAACACACAGTGGTCGAAATCGAAGTGCATCAGGCGCCCTCCTCCTTGTGTGCCCAGGCAGGCTCAGCGGTTGTTCTGAACGAACAGGGCCAGGGTATCGACCGACTCCAGGTGCTCATCGATTTCAGTCGCCGGTACCTTGCAACCAAAGTGGGTCTTCACCGCCATGACGATGTCCACGGCAGTCATCGAGTCGACCAGGCCAGACTCGATCAGCAGGTCGTCGTGCGCCACGGCAGTACCGATCACGTTCTCGATGATGTCGGCCAGTTGTTGCTTGAGGGTCATATCATTCATGTCGTTCACTCCGGTCAGAATTGGAAGTACAGGAAGCGCGCTTCCTTGTGCAGGTTCATCAGGCACAGCGCTAGCAGCAGCAACATGATCACCAGCCATTTCAGGCTGGGTGCCCAGCGCAAGGCCGCCGGGCCGTCGAGTTGCGCGCGGGCCAGGGATGGCGAGAAGCCGCCCATGATCTGTTGCGAATTGGGCAGGCACCAGGCCACGGCCAGCACCGCCAGTACATGCAGCGCCTCCAGGTGGCGGCCGACCAGCAGCCGCCAGGCGTCGCCCCAGGCGATACCGGCCGGGTACAGGATGTCGGGCAGGCTGCCCAGGCCACGCAAGCCGAACATGCCCTCGACCAGCAGCACAGCATCGTGCGTTGATTCGGCGCGGAAAAATGCCTGGGCGACAATCACCGCCGCGAAGGTCAGCAATACACAGGCCGCCACTTTCAGCGGGTGCTGCTTGCCCTTGGGCGCGCGGCCGACCACAAAGATGCGCCAGGCGTGGTTGATCGACAGGTAGGCGGCATGCAGCAGCCCGAAGATCAGGAACTGCAGGCCCGCCCCGTGCCAGATGCCAGCCAGGCCCATGGTGAAGGTGGTCGGCAGGATGATTGCCGCTGCAAAGCCGCCAGCGGTCGCCGCCCCTTGAGTCCCCACTGGCAGGCCACGCTTGCCACGCCACTCCGACACAGCCATGGCCACCGGGTAATACAGGTAGGCCGTCAGGTAACGGGTCAGGGTCATGTGCCAGCGGGCCCAGAAGTCGATGATGTTGCTGGCCTTGTAAGGCGAGTTGAAATTCAACGGGAAGCGAATGCCGAACATCTTGGCCAGGCCCAGGGCCATATCCGAATAACCGGAAAAGTCAAAATACAGCTGCAGCGCGTAGGCGATGCCGGTCCCCCACGCGGCCCACAAGCCAAGCGTACCTGGCTCGGCAAAACCGGCGTCGGCATAGGGTGCAATCGGGTCGGCCAACAACACTTTCTTGGCCAGGCCAATGACGAACAGCATGCTGCCGACGCTGAGGTTCTCGGCACGGAAACGGTAGTTATCCGGCTGGGCGAACTGCGGCATCATTTCCTTGTGGTGCAGGATCGGCCCGGCAATCAGGTGCGGGAAAAAGGTCACGAACAGCACATAGCTGAGCAGGCTGCGTTCCTTGACGATACCGGCACGGCAGTCGAGCAGGTAGCCGATCTGGGTAAAGGTGAAGAACGAAATGCCCAACGGCAGGATGATGTCGTCCATGCGAGTGCCGGCAAGCCCCCAGTCCTGGGCGAAGTTCACCAGCGTGACGAAATACTTGTAATGGAACAGCAGCGCCAGGTCGGCAGCAACACCCAGCGTGGTCACCAGCAATTGCAGACGTGACCTTCCTGCACAGCCAAGAATGGCCAGGCTGACCAGGTAGTTGAAGGCGATCGATCCGATCAGCAGCAGCACGAACTGCGGGTTCCACCAGCCGTAGAAGACAATCGACGTCACGCACAGCCACAGCGCCGCACCACGCAAGCTGCGCGCCGCGATCAGGTAGTGCGCCGCCAGCGTCAGTGGCAAAAACAGCAACAAGAACAGATACGAGTTAAAGAGCATGGGCGGCCTGTCCTTCGGCGAGCGCTGCCAGCGCGGTTCGTTCATCGGCAGTCAAGGGCAACGACAGGGCGCTTTCGGAAAACTCCCAGATCACCAGCTTCAGGCTACCTGGCCAACGTTCACGGCGGGCCAGCGCAGCCAGCAACGCACCACTGAACTGGCCACCGTCCAGGCTCTGGTTCCACACCTGCTGCCCAAGGTTGCGTCCCAGGCGTTCGGCAAAGGCACTGCGCCTGCCGTTGGAGCTGCCGGCCAGTAGCACTTCTACTGGCGGCGTCTCGTCGAGCAGGCCACCGCTGCGCTGCACCTGAATGTGCTCGGGGCGCTCACGTTCCAGCGCCGGGCGCCAGGCCGTGGCCGCATGCTCCAGGCCGGCGAGCACAATCAGGTCGCCCATGCGCGGCTGCGCGGGGCCAGGTGGGCTGCCGGCAAACAACTGGTCGCGCTTGCCGGCCAGCAGCGGCAAGGCCCCTGCGGCCACCGCATCGGCGGCCAATTGAGCACCGTGGGCATTGAGGTGCACATCCGTACGGAAGAACCTCGGCGCGGCGTGTGGGCCTGCGGCCAACGCGTGGGCGAGGTCGACATAAGGCACACCCAGACCGGCCAGGGCGGCTTGCCAATGCCCCAGCCGTGCCTGCAACGAGGGTGCCTGGCGAAGGCCACAGAGGGCCTGGGTTTCGACACGCGATTTATCCGGCACAGCCACCAGCAACACCTGCAAGCCCTGCCCCCGCAACTGCGCAAACCAGTGCCGCATCAATTGCAGGCGTGCTTCATAGGCCCCGTTCACCCCTGGCTGAGCGCGTAACCCGTCGCGGTAGAACAACCAGCCGGGGCAGCCCTGCACCACCTGGTCGCCAAGGTCACCCAGCAGCCGATAGCGTACGGCAGCGCTGAGGGTGTCGGCATCCTGTTGCAGTTGCGGTTGCAGCGCATCGCCCAACGCCTTGCCGGCACTGCCGTCAAGCCAGGCCTGCGGGCGCAGTTGCGCGGCATCGAGCTCGCTGTTGAACAGCATCCACAGGCCGCAGGCCTGGGCAACAAGCAGCAGGGTGACGACCGCAGCGGTGTAGCCACGGTGCGACTTGGTCACGGTGGAAGCCTGTTCAGCCATGGGTCATTGTCCGGTGGCAGCGCGCAGGCGTTGGCGCCAACTGTCAGCGCTCATGATCGACGCGTTGTCCCACAGGCCGCTGGCCTGGGGGCCCTGCGCGTAGGTAGGCTCGAACATCTGCCACACCAGCACCTGCGGCTGGTTGCGCTTGAAGTCGGCAGACTCCAGGTACTCCAGCAACATGATCCATTGGCCGACATTGCCCGGTTTCCAGTTCACCGATACCGGGCGGTCGATGCTGTTGGACAGCTTCTGCGGGAAGCCGAAGTACGGCTGCACCATGCTGTGGCCAGTCACATGCAGCGGCGCCGGGGCGTCATCCAGCAGGCCGCCAGTGGCGGCCTGGCGGCGCACGGTAAAGGTTTCGCGGCCAGTCTGCTTGCGTTGCTCGGGGGTAAGGAAGCGTTCGGCCAGGTCGCCGTAACGGCGTTCCTTGAATTCGCTGCCCAGCGCCATGCCACTGCCGGCATTCCCCTTCAGCGCCGGCGTATCCTGGCGAACCTGCGCAGCAGTGGCCTGTGCCGTGGCATCCGCAGCTGCCTGGGTCCAGTGCTGGTCGGTGCGGTAGAACACCTCCTGGCCACTGTCTTTGACCTGGCGCAGCACGGCTTCATCGTCGACAGCACTGATGCCAGCCTTGTGCAGGCTGGCAAGAATGGTCTGGTAACGTTGCTGCACTGGTGTACTCAGCGCTTTGCCGGCTGGCAGCTTGTCCTGGTAGAAGCGGGTCTTGTCAGGCAGCACCAGCACATGCAGTTGAACGCCACGCGCGGCCAGGGCCTGCCGGGCTTCCTTGATCAGCGCGGTAGAGGCTTCGATGCCACGGCTGTCGACTTCGGTAAGGCTGCCCCAACCCGGGAACAGCCAGCCGTCGTTACCGCGCAGCACGATCGACGAATCGTCGGCGTAAGCAGCGGGCAATGCCAGGCCGGCCAGCAACAGGCCGGTGGCGAGGTGTTTGATGGAACGGTTGAACAGAGAAGACATGTGCAGGGTCCTCAATACGACAGGGTCAGGTTCATGAACAGCCCTTCGGCCCGCTCGCGGGCACCGCCGCCGATGGCGAAGCGGTACTGGGCTGTCCAGTCGAGGTAGGAGCGTGGCGCGTGGTAATGGTCTTCACGGAAGTAGTAACGCAGGGCCACGCCTGGCCCCACGCCCATCGACCAGGTGCCCTGATCACGGGTCAGGGAGTAGCTGCCGCCATCAAGCTGATCGGCGAACAGGCCACTTTTTCCCTTCAGTTGCCTGGCTTCATCCTTTTGCCAAATCACGTCGGCAGCGCCCACAACGTGCGGAAAAACAACCAGGTTCGACGACAGCCCGGGTAACCGGAAGCTGCGACCAAGGCGAATTTCATTGCTGAGGAACAATTGCTGGCGTTTGAGGCGGCCCGAGGCCTCTGCCAGCTTGTCCGTACGCGAGCCTTCGCTATCGACGTCATACAGGCTGAAGGTGGCGGCATTGTCTTCCAGCGAATAACCCAGCTGCGAATAGGCATCCACCGTCCACCAACTGCGCTCCATGCGCAGCTCCGTGCCCCGGTAGAAGCCGTAAGTCGCATAGGCCAACCAGCCGCCGGCACTGTCTTTGAGCTTGTATGCCATCAGCGCACCGTTGATACGCTCGGTCGGTGCACGGTTCTGGTTTTCTGTCGCGATGGCTTCCTGGATCTCGCAACGCACGCTGTTCTTTGCCGGGTTTGCAGTCCCTTCGCGGGTTGCCGAACCCAGCAGAAAGCGACGTTCCAGGCCAAAGGTGAAGCCCGTATCAGCGAGCATGTAACGCACACCCAACGACCCGATCGTGCTGGGGAAACCACTGACAGACTGCGAATCACTGACACCGTCATCGTCCACGGACGCTTTGCTGCAAGGATCGATCGCGCCCTGCGACTTGAAGCGCCCTCCCTCATCCCAGAGGGTATTGCTCAGGCGCCCGTACACCTCCAACACACCACGCTGGTCATTGAACTGGCTCGGCCGCCAGTACAGTTCTGCGGTGCTGAACACCGAATCCCCCGCCGAACTCTGCCCGGCGTTGGCAATGGTGGTGGTCGGCCTGGCACCACGGTAGCTCGTGGTGACGGTAGCGCCCCATTCACGATCGAAACCGCTGATGGCACTGCGGGTGTTGTGCCGCTGCTCGGCGTCGAGGTCGAGGGTGCCGTAGTCGTCCATGTCGATGGCGTGCTTGAGCTGCTGCACCGCCGCCGGTTTGTCCCCCATTGCCGAGAGGGCATAGGCCTCGTCGAGGATGGCGGTTTTCGGCGCCTTGCCGCTGTCGCGGGCGGCGCGGAAGTCTTCACGGGCGCGCGCTGGCTGGGCAGTGCGCATGCGCAGGTAACCACGCTGCATCAGCAGGTCGCCATCGGTGGGCGTGTTGGCAATGGCATCGCTCAGGCGCTGTTCGGCTTCAGCAGCCTGCTGCTCGTTGCCCGCGGCCAGAGCGGTGGTCAACAGGCGCTGGAACGCCAGGTTGTCCGGCTCCTGCTCTGTGGCACGGCGCGCCTGGCGAATGGCCGTCTGGTAATCCTGCCTGGCGTAGGCGGCATAGGCCTCGCCAGCCGGCCCCGCCGCGCCACCGCCGTCGGCCGGCAGCAGTTCGCACTGGGTGCCGTAGGGGGTGTCCTGGCACGACTGGCGTGGCGCCGGGTAATTGGCCAGGCTCAATGCACCCGCCGGCTCACGCAGGGCGGACAGCGCCTCATGGCGTCGGGCAACGGCTTCATCCTGCGCATCCAGCGGTGCCAACAACGTGGCTGCTCGGGCCTTGTCACCCCCCGCAAGCGCGGCATCGGTGGCGATCAGGCGCACATTGCGCAGCTGCTCTTCATCCAGCCAGTCCTGTGACAGCGCACTGTCGAAGTCGGCATCCGCCGCCGGCGCATTACCCTGCAACTGACGCAGATAGCCGCGCATCACGATCATCACCGTGCTTTCGTCGTCGACCTCGATCGCTTCGCTGGCCGCCTGTTCCGCAGCGCCTGGCTGATTATCGAGCAGCAGAACGGTGACCAATAACAGACGATGGCTGGCAATATCAGGCGCCAGGTGCACTGCCTCTCGGGCCAGCGGCACGGCATCACCCGGCCGATTACCTATCAGCGCCTGATAGGCCTGCTCTGCAGGGCGTACGGCCATACGGCGGTTCAGGGTTTGCCGGCGCGCTTCGAGATCGGCAGCGTTGGGCGCGCCAAGGCTGATCGCAGTCGCTGCCGCCGCAACCGCCTCGGGCCAACGCTGCCGAGCCTCCAGGCTATCGAGCCAGAGCAACGCCCAAGCCCCTTGGCTTGGGTCGGTGCGGAACGCGCGTTCGGCATCGCGCTCGGCGCTTGCCATGTCGCCGGCGTTGTAGGCCGCATAGGCCTTGGTCGCCAGTGGAAAGCCGCGCTGATAGGCCGCCGTGGGCGCAGGGCCACTGGCAGTCGACTGACCTTGCAGGTTACTCACTGCCGCCAGCAGGCCCGGGTCGCGCACGCCACGCTTGAGCGCACCTTGCGCAGCCTGCCGTGCTTCATTGCGCCGGCCCAGCTTCTGCAAGGTGTAGACCTTGAGCAGGTTCAGCCGGGCCACTTCGGGGCGCAGCTTGAGCGCGGTGTCCACCTGCTGAAGCGCATCACGGTAGCGCCCCTGTTGGTAACTGCGGTAGGCCAGGTCAGCCTGTTCCCAGGCTACGCCTTGCAGGGGTGCCTCGGCAGCCAGGGCGGCAGGCAGGCTGGCGCAGCCAAGCACCACGCCGATCAACAAAGTGGCGGGACGAATGAGCATCATGACAGTGCGGCAACCTGTTTCTTCTTCACCGCCGAAGCGGCTGCGGGAGCGGGGGTGACATCGTCGTTCTCTTGCTGGAACAGGATCGCTTCGTTGAGCGTTTCGGCATCCAGGAAGCCGTAGTCGAGCAGGATTTCACCCAACGGTTTGTGTGCCTCGGCCTGCGCGTCCAGTGCCTTGGCCAACGTGCCTTCATCAATGGCGCGCCACGACACCAGCAACTCGCCAAGGCGCAGCCGCTGCTGCTGCAACTGGTCGGCGGACGGAAAGTCATGCATGGTCTTGTCCCAGACCAACGGCTTGCCCAGGAACAGGTAGCCCAGGTACAGACGCCACGCCCGGGCCGCCGCCATGGCATTGATGAAGTTGCCAATGATCATGCGTGGCCCTGACAGCAAGGCATGCTCCCAGCCGTACAGACGCCCGACAAAGTACGCACGCTGCAGAATGCGCAGGCTCAATGCCACGGTGTTGGCCCACATCAGGTCGAGCAGCCAGCTGTTGGGGCCGAATGCCGACGGGAAGAACAGGCTCCAGTGGCCGGTGACGCTGATAGCCAGGAACAGCAGATGCTGGGCCAGCAACACATAGGCAAGGATGGCGATGAACGACGTGATCAAACCCTTGCGATCGCGAAACAGCAGATACTTGGTTGCCAGCGAGCCTGCCCAGCCTACCTGGCTCCAGCCTTGCAGGCCGATGCCCAGGGTCCAGCGGGCTTTTTGCCGGTAGGCGGTGCGGAAGGTATCCGGGAAGTACTCGCGCACGCCCAACGGCATATGCACGGCCACCATCTTTTCCTTGCCCATGCCGAACCAGGTGCTGCGCCGGGCCACATAGTCGACCGGGAACTTGCCGAAAATCTGCTTCATGCCGCGCCGCGCAAGTCGCGCACCGATGTCGTAGTCCTCGGTGAGGGTGTCGGTGTTGAACGGCTGGTTGTTGGTCTCGGCGGAAAGCTCCAGCAGCGCCCTGCGCGAAAAACAGGTGCCCACGCCGGCTGACGGCACCATGCGCGACATGCTCTCGCGCACCACCAGGTCCTTGGTGTGCCATTCGGCAAATTCGTCCATGTAGGTACCCGCCACCAGTTCGTACCAGTCACGTTCCAGCGAGGTGACCGGCAACTGAATGAAGTCGATGCGCGGCAACAGATAGTTGAAGTAATGCAACTCCAGGCGGTGCAGTACGTCTTCGCTGTCGTGCAGGATCACCCCGGCAAAGGGCTCAGGCATGCGCGCGTCCTGCGCAAAAATGGCCTGGATGATCCAGTTCAGGCAGTCGGCCTTGCAGGTTGGGCCTTCGTGAGGCACCTCTACCCGCACCAGCTGCTTGTAGCGCCGACGCATGCGTTCAACCTCATCGATCGTGCGCTGGTCGTTGCAGTAAGTCCCCACGAAGATGTAGTAGTTCTTGTAGTCCAGTGAACCGACCATGTTCTCCAGCATCGGAGCGATCACGTCGTATTCCAGCCACGCCGGGATCATGATCGCCAGCGGCTGTTCAGGCTTGCCACGCAACTGCTCTACCGTCAGCGCCTGGTAGCGTTTACGACGGATGAGCAGCTTGCGATACGCCTGACGCACCCAGTACCAAAGGTCGATAAACAGGTCATCGAGGCTCGATAGCAGGATCAGCACGCCAACACAGGCAGTGACGATTTCCAGCACGCGGTAGTAGTCCGCCAGCAGGTATGGCCAATAGAGGGAAGACATGCTCGCCGCGCCTTACTTGCCTTTGTTCTTCAAGCGCAGCCGGCGGGCAATCACGCCCAGCAGCAACAGCAGCAGTACCACGCCAGACAACGTCGGCAACGCCCATACCAGTTGCTTGCGCCACTGATGGAACGGCGTGCCTGCAAGGTTAAGCTCAGGGTCTGTGGTGTCGACCCAGGTGAGCGGGCCCTGCTCGCCCACTACAACGGCATTGCCCTGGGACAGCAGGAACGGCACTTGCGGCACCATGTCGGGATTACCCAGGCTGTTCCATAGCACGCCGCTCTGGCCATTGGCGCTGACCACCGACACTGTGCCCAGGCCCTGCGGCCCTTGCAGGTCAAGCGCAAGGGCCTGATTACCCTGAGCCTGCAGGCGCTGCAACTCGGCTACACCCAGCAAAGGCCGGGCCCCCGTCAGCGGAACATCCAGCGCCAGGAAAGGCCGCGACGGGGCTGCATCAGCCTTGCCTGTAGCCAACACCAGCTCGGCGTTGACCGGCGATAGCGCGGCGGCACTGGCCAGACGGATCAACTTACCCAGGCTTGCAACCGGCGCCTGCAACGCGGCCTTGTCGACAAACACTTGTGGCTTGTTGGCCAGCAGCGGCAGCAAGCCGACGAAGGTGCCATCAGGCTCGGCATCTGCCGAAATCAGGTAGCTGCTAGGTAGCACGTTGACTGGATAGGCCTGCGGTACCTCGGCACAATCGGGTGAACTCGGCTGGCGCTGGAAGCGTACTTGCACGGTATTGGTCACCCCCAGGGCGTAGCCGGGAATACGCGCCTTGAGCCGCTCAGGGTGGCCGTCGGCATCCAGTTGCGCCGCGCTCAGCAACACATTGTTCCAGATGACCGATGCCACCGGCCGGGTGCTCGAGGCGCCGGGTGCGGCAGCAACATCCAGGTTGAGTTCGCCCGGTATCAGGCCGTTGACCGATACTGCACTCAGTGGGAATGTGGCCGTCCACTCGCCGCGGCTGACCACATCGAAGGTACCGAAGTTGCCACCCAGGCTGCTCAGGCGCAGATGACCGTGCTCGTTGCGCAGCGCCTCACCTACGGCCTTCACCTCGGCCTGGTGCGATACCAGCACGTTACGCCAGTGTGCATCGAGCACACCCGCCGCCTTGGCCCCCGCATCAGCCGCAATAGCCACCAACACCTGACGGCCAAGGCTACGCAATTGCAACTGCTGACCGGGTACGGGCTCCAGCGCCAGGCTTGCCCGTTGCTGGCGCCACTGGCCCAGCGCGGCTAATGCCTCCGGGTCACCCTGCAACTGATGGCCCAATGCATCCAGGGCTGTGTTGAGCTGAGCGATCAGTGCGCTGTCGGCAATGGCCAATTCAGCGCGCGTCGCTGGCGTATCGAGCATCAGCAATGCCCCCAGCTCCGCCGGGTTGGCCAGCGTGTGGCGCTGCTGCCCGGCCAATGCGGCAAACGCCGGCACCGTGGTCAATGCGGCCGGCACTTCAACACCTGCCAACTGCACGCTATCGCCCACTTGGGGCAGCGCCCGCACCTGGGCACGGCGCGCACTGCGCTCTAGGGCTACACCCAAGCGCCAGGCACTGTCGAAACTGGCACGTTCAAGCGCGCCAGCGGCAACCAGGATAGACGGCTCGGCAGACAGGCTGCCCCATGCATCGGTCAGGCTGGCCAATGCCGACATCGAATAGCGGTAATCGAGCCGTGTTTCTGGCGACAACGTCAACACATTGGCAGTAGCGCGCGGTGGCGCACAGAAGTCTTCAGAAACCGGCGAGCTCCAGTCCAGGGCAAAATTGACGAAGCCACTGGCGTGTTTGCCACTGTCTACCGGCAACGTGCGGGACAGCGTGCCGCGCGCCTGATTGATGCGTTCGGCCACACGAGACAGGCCATCCACCGCCAGGCGCAGTGTGGCCGGCTGCTCTTCACCTTTGATGAACTCGCCCTCGAGCGCGATATGCGCATCGCGGATCGCTACGCCCTTGGGCACTGGCAGGAAGAACACCTGGCGGTTATCAGCCTGGTCGAGCACTACCGGGTTGGTAATGCCGAGGTCCTTGAGCGAGACGCTGCGCGCCACCCAATCCTGGGCAGCCAGTGCTTGCAAGGCATCACTGGCCGGTGTGGCGCACGCGAAAAGCGGAGCAGTCAGAACAGTACTCAGAACGGCGAACTGCAAACGGTAAGACGAAAGGCTCAACGATCTAGTCCTTGCAAAGGTTGAGTGGCATCGCAGCCACAGCGGGCGTGCAGACGAATGCGCCGACAGGCGCATCAGGGCGCACGTCTTCGCTCGGGGACTGGGGAAACGGCAGAATGGAATCGACATCAATCCGTTATTCCAGTGCGATGCCGCTTCCAGGCGACAACGGGGGCGTACTCTCTAGGATCAAAGTGCCAATGTCAATATTTTGATTAAAAACCATAAGAAAAATGCGTGAGATACAAAAAAGACGTTTTTTTGACTATTCAAATGAATGTATGAGGCAGGCCTTGCACTGCCAGGCGGCACCCTGGCGCCACGATGCAAAATGCGAAGGATCCGTGACACCCGGCAGAAACGAAAAAGCCCGCGACCGTTGCCGGTAGCGGGCTTTGACGTACTGAGTATGGTGGGTCGTGTAGGATTCGAACCTACGACCAATTGGTTAAAAGCCAACTGCTCTACCAACTGAGCTAACGACCCGTTGGATGGCGCGTATAATACTGATTTCTAACGGGAAATCAACACTCCATCAAAGGTTTTTTGTCAAACATACCGTGTCGGGTCTTCGACACCGGCTGCCTTGAAGCCGTCTGCACGCAGGCGGCAGCTGTCACATTTGCCACAGGCACGGCCGTCATCGTCGGCCTGATAGCAGGAAACAGTCAAACTGTAGTCCACACCGCGGGCGATACCAGCCTGCACGATCTGCGCCTTGCTCATGTTCTGCAGCGGCGCCTGAATGCGGAAGCCCTGCCCCTCTACACCCGCCTTGGTCGCCAGGTTGGCCATACGCTCGAAGGCCTCGACGAACTCGGGGCGGCAATCCGGGTAACCGGAGTAATCCACGGCATTGACGCCGATAAAGATATCCCGCGCCTCCAGCACTTCGGCCCAACCCAGCGCCAGTGACAGAAACACCGTGTTGCGGGCCGGCACGTAGGTGACCGGGATACCTTCACTGGGGGCTTCCGGCACGTCAATGCTGCTGTCGGTCAACGCCGAACCACCAATACCGTCGAGGTTAAGGCCAATCACCTTGTGCTCGACCGCACCCAGGTCGCGGGCCACGCGTGCGGCAGCGTTCAGCTCGGCGCGGTGGCGCTGGCCGTAGTCGAAGCTCATGGTGTAGCAGCTATAGCCTTCTGCTTTGGCCAAGGCGACCACAGTGGCGGAGTCCAGGCCGCCGGACAACAGGATTACTGCGCGCTTTTCTGTCATGTGTACTTGCTCCTCAATCAACGTCCGGGTTCGTCGTTCCACAGCAGCTTGTGCAGCTGCAACTGGAAGCGCACGGGCAGGTTGTCGGCAACGATCCAGTCCGCCAGGTCACTGGCTTTTACCTGATGATGGCTTGGCGAGAACAACACCTCGCCAGCACGCTCGGCCAGGTTGTACTGGATCAGCTTGGACACGGCCCAGTCGTAGTCCTCACGGGAACAGATGACAAACTTGACCTGGTCGTTGCGGGTCAGGTGCTCGATGTTCTCGTAACGGTTACGGTGCGACTCTTCGGAACCCGGGGTCTTCAGGTCGACCACGCGACTGACGCGGGTGTCGGTGCCAGAGATATCGAGTGCGCCACTGGTCTCTAATGATACTTCGTAACCGGCGTCACACAGGCGCTGTAGCAACGGCAAAGCGTTGGGCTGAGCCAGTGGCTCGCCACCGGTGACGCAGACGTACCGGGGCTTGAAGCCGGCAACCTGCTCAAGGATTGAATCGAGGGTGCGAATGGTGCCGCCGGTGAAGGCATAGGCACTGTCGCAGTACTGGCAACGCAGGGGGCAACCGGTGAGGCGCACGAAAACCGTGGGCAGCCCAGCCGTTCGCGTTTCACCCTGCAAAGAGTAAAAGACTTCGGTGATGCGTAGTGTGTCTTGCATGCTCGCCACGGGCGTGACAGCTAAACAGGCTGTCCGCCTCCGTCAGGCACTGTCGCGGACTCGACATAGCGTTATCCGCGGCAGCGTGTTTACGAAAAAAGGGCAGTGATTCTAACGAAAAAACCCGCGACTGGCGCGGGTTTCTTTCGAAAGGTACAGCTACAGCGCTTAGAGCTTCTGCAGGTCACGCTGAGCCAGTTGCGCGGCGGAGGTGCCGGGGTACTGGGTGATGACCTGTTGCAGGATGCCTTTGACCTTGTCGGTGTGGCCCATGCGGCGCTCGACATCGGCCAGCTTATAGAGCGAATCCGGCACTTTGCTGTGTTTCGGGTACTTCTGGCTGACCTGGGCAAAGGCCTGGCTGGCACCTTGCAGGTCGCCCTTGGCCAGGTTCACTTCACCCAACCAGTACTGGGCATTGCCGGCGTACTGGCTGTTGGGGTACTTGCGCAGGAAGGCATTGAACGCCTGGCTGGCCTTGTCGAAGTCTTTCTGCTTGATCAGGTCGAAAGCGGCATCGTAGTAGAGCTTTTCTTTCGCCGGATCACCAGGCTCGCTACTGGCGGCCGGTTGTTGCGCAGCAGCACCTGCTGCTGCATCGGGGGCGGCATTGGAAGCACCACCACCGGAGGAATTGTCAGGGGTTGCGGCAGGCGCAGCGCCACTGTTGATGCGACGGTCCAGGTCCTGGTATCGCTCCAGGTTTTCCTGCTTCATGCGCGACACATCGTTTTGCAGCTCTTCGATGATGCCTTGCTGGCGGGAAAGCTGGTCCTGCATCTGTTGCAGCTGCATGAACAGCTGGCCCTGTGCAGAGGCAGGGGCCGAAGCCCCCGACCCGGCATAGGCGCCGCTCGTGCCATAACCCGCAGGCGGATAACTGCCTGCGTTGTCATCTACTACAGGGACCTCAGCCCAGGCCGCGAGCGGCAGGCTGAGTGCGAGGACGGTTACTACACGGCGGCACATACGCATAAGAACTTACTTACGCAGTTCTACGCGACGGTTCTGAGCCCAGGACTGCTCGTCGTTGCCGGTGGCAACTGGACGCTCTTCGCCGTAGGAAACCAGTTCCAGCTGAGCAGGGGAAACGCCCTGCAGAACCAGGTAGCGCTGAACGGCTTTCGCACGACGCTCACCCAGAGCCATGTTGTACTCGCGGGTGCCGCGCTCGTCGGTGTTGCCTTCCAGAACAACGCGGTTGCCGTTGGACTTCAGGTCCTTGGCGTGAACGTCCAGAGCGCGCATGGCTTCTGGCTTCAGGTCCGAGCTGTCGTATTCGAAGTAGAAGGTGGTGATTGCGCGCAGGGCAGCTTCTTCGCTCAGGGAGCCGTCAACTGCGCCAGTGTTGGCACCGTAGCCAGCGTTCGGGTCTACAGCAGCGCCTTCGCCTGCGTTGTCACCGCCCTTCGAGGAGCAACCTACAGCTACGGCCATGGCCAGAGCCAGCGCAGCAAATTTACCAAACTTCAGCATTTCCATCGTGAAACTCCTAATGAAACCCCAGTGTGTTAAGCAAAACGTATTACGCCGCAATCAGTTCAGGTAAGGGGACCAGGACGGTTCTCTGACTTCGCCTTGAGCGGTAGGAAGTGGGAGCCTCACGCGGCCATTAAGCGACACGAGCATCAAGACTCCCCGGCCCTGCTGGCGGGTGGCGTAGATTAGCATGGTGCCGTTAGGCGCAACAGTGGGAGACTCATCAAGACTTGTTTCAGACAGAATCTTTACACTTCCGCGCTGCAAGTCCTGTGCCGCCACTTTAAAGTTGGTAAAGCCCTGTTGGCGATGGATCATCACCAGGGTTTTTTCGTCCGCCGAAAGTTTCGGGTTGGCGTTGTAGTTACCCACGAAGGTTACGCGCTCGGCACCACCGCCACCGACCGACTGTTTGTAGATCTGCGGTTTGCCGCCACGGTCGGAAGTGAAGTAAAGCGTGTTGCCGTCTTTACCCCAGAATGGTTCGGTATTGATACCTGGGCCTGCGGTAACACGGCTGATCTGGCGCGAAGCCACGTTCATCACGTAGATGTCCGGGTTGCCGTCTTTCGACAATACGAACGCCAGGCGCGAACCGTCCGGCGACCAGGCTGGCGCACCGTTCAGGCCTTCGAAGTTGGTCACCTGCTCGCGGCGGCCGGTATCGATGTTCTGGATGAAGATGCGCGGGCGCTTCTGCTCGAACGACACATAGGCGATACGCTTGCCATCCGGTGCAAAGCGCGGCGACAGGATCGGCTCACGCGATTGCAGCAGGGTAACTGCACGCGCACCGTCGTAGTCCGAACGCTGCAGGGTATAGCGGGTGTTGTTGGTGGAGAAACGCTCGGCCGTCACGTACAGCATGCGGGTGGAGAACGCACCCTTGATGCCGGTGAGTTTCTCGAACGACTGGTCGGCAATGTAGTGCGCCATGTCGCGCAACTGGTCGGTGCTACCCGCGACGCTGCCGGTCAGCACTTGCTGCTCGGTAGCGACGTTGAACAGCGCGTACTGCACCTGCAGGCGACCGCCTGCCGGCACGATGCTGCCCACCATCACGTACTGTGCACCCAGCGCTTTCCAGTCACGGAAGATCACTTCGCTGGCCTGCGACGGCTGGCTGATCATGTTCTGCCGCGGAATTGGCGAGTAGTAGCCAGAGTTGCGCAGGTCGTTACCGATGATATCGGCAATGTCTTCTGGCAACACGCTGCCGCCCTGCAGACCGAACGGCACTACCGCGATGGGCGTTGCCCGGTCGCTGCCGCTGGTGACCAGGATGTTCTTTTCCTCTGCCACGGCCATGCCTGCCACGCAGCACAGCATGACCAGCAGTCCTCTAAGACGTTTAATCACAACGCTAGATCCTCAGGTGTAAATGTCATCTTGAACGAACGATATTGGTTGAAATCGCTCGGCTTCATACCCTGCATCTCGGTCAAACGACCAATGTTCTTCACCGCAGCCACCGCCGAACTGTCGTACGGGCCGTCACCACTGGAACGGGCCACGCTGACACTGGTGATGGTACCGTCCGGCAACATGTTGATCTGCAGGACCACCGTCATGCCCTTGCGCGCGGAAGGCGGACGCGCCCAGCCTTCGGCCGCGCGCATGCGGATCAGGTCGTCGAAGTCGCCGGCCACCTGGTCACCCTGCTCGTCGGCCAGCGCCTGCTGCCGCTCGGTGGTGTCGGACAACAGCTCGGCCAGGGCCTGGGCTTTCTTGTCTTCTGCCGCCTTGCGGGCCGCTTCCTGTGCCTTTTTCTTCTGGGCGTCTGCAGCGGCCTTTTTCTTGGCCTCTTCAGCTGCCTTCTTCTTCGCGTCCTCGGCCGCCGCTTTCTTCTTGGCGTCCTCGGCTGCTTTCTTCTTGGCCTCCTCGGCTGCCTTTTTCTTGGCGTCCTCGGCGGCTTGTTTCTTCGCCTCTTCAGCGGCCTCTTTCTTGGCCTCTTCTTCGGCTTTTTTCTTGGCTTCTTCCTCGGCCTTCTTCTTGGCGATGTCGGCTTGCTGCTTCTCGGCGGCCTTCTTCGCCTCGTCGGCCTTCTTGGCTTCGGCGGCTTTCTTGGCCTCGGCAGCCTTGGCGGCTTCGGCGGCCTTGGCAGCGTCCTCGGCTTTTTTCGCCTCGGCGGCTTCGCGGGCCTCTTCGGCCTTTTGAGCAGCGTCGGCTTTCTTTTGTTCCGCGGCCTTCACGGCTTCCTGCTCGACCTTCTTCTGCTCCAGCTGCTCGACCTCGGTCTGGCGCGAAGCCGTTTTCTTCGCTTCCCCGGCAATCTTCTGATTGGTCTGGGTAGTCGCCTGGCTCTTGGACTTGAGCTGGTACAGGGTAGCCTGAACAATCGGCTTGGATGGCGGCAGCTCAGGCGTCATGGCAAAACTGACGAACAGCAGGGCGAACACCAACACATGCAGGCCGATGGCCCAGACACTG
Organism: Pseudomonas sp. LLC-1; assembly: GCF_002992185.1. Taxonomy (NCBI): domain Bacteria; kingdom Pseudomonadati; phylum Pseudomonadota; class Gammaproteobacteria; order Pseudomonadales; family Pseudomonadaceae; genus Pseudomonas; species Pseudomonas sp. LLC-1. The sequence goes on from NZ_LUVY01000004.1 coordinate 120,489, forward strand.
GGCCAGAAGTAGCTTTCCGAGGCGGATGGCTCTCGCTGTTGCATCAGGGCGCCTCGGTAATCAGGCCAACGTTACCGACACCGGCCTTCTGCAACCCGCCCATGGCACCCATGACCGCGCCATAGTCGACAGCCTTGTCGCCACGAATGAACACCTGGGTCTGCTTGCCCTGGTCACGGCCGGCAGCAATGATCTTGGTCACGGCGTCGGTCATGGCGGGCAAGGTCATGGCCTTGTCCATCTGCTTGTCGGTATCGACTTCGCTGCCGAGGTTCCAGTAATAGGTTTTATCGGCCTTGATGGAGATGGTGAGGATCTGGACGTTGTTGTCCTGCGGCAAGGCTTCGCTGGAAACCTTGGGCAGGTCGACCTTCACGCCCTGGTTGAGCATGGGCGCCGTCACCATGAAGATGACCAGCAGCACCAGCATCACGTCGATGTAGGGCACCACGTTCATCTCGGCGACGGGCTTGCGTTTGTGGCGAACTCGGGCCATGGGCTTCTACCTGATTACTCTTCGCTGGTGTGCACTTTGCGGTGCAGGATCGCCTGGAACTCGTCGGCGAAGGTGTAGTAACGACCGATCAGCACTTCACTGCGCGCGGCGAAACGGTTGTAGGCGATGACCGCCGGGATTGCCGCAAACAGGCCAATGGCGGTGGCGATCAGCGCTTCGGCGATACCCGGGGCAACGGTGGCCAGGGTGGCCTGCTGGGCGCTGGCCAGGCCACGGAAGGAGTTCATGATGCCCCATACGGTACCGAACAGGCCGATGTACGGGCTGGTCGAACCAACAGTGGCCAGGAATGGCAGGCTCTGTTCGAGTTTTTCTTCCTCGCGCGAAATGGCCACGCGCATGGCACGGCCAACGCCTTCCATGACCGCATCCGGGTCAACGCCCGGCTGCTGGCGCAGGCGCGAGAACTCCTTGAAGCCGGCACGGAATACCTGCTCTACACCGGAGTCCGGGTCTGGGTTGCTGCCTGCCTGGCGGTACAGCTTGGACAGGTCGATGCCCGACCAGAAGCGCTCCTCGAAGGCATCCAGCGCACGACGACCGGCGCGCAGCATGGTGCTGCGCTGGAAGATCATGATCCATGAAGTGACCGAGGCGGCCACCAGGGTCAGCATTACCAGCTGTACCACCACGCTGGCATTGCTGACCAGACTCCACATGGAGGTATGGTCGACGACATTAGCTTCCACGCTTATTCTCCTGCATTCGATTGATTACCCGAGCCGTCCGCCGCAAAGGCGTCGCGCAGCTGGGGGGGTATGGCTCGGGGTTTGAAAGTGTCGGCGCGCACGGCGGCCACCAGGAACTGCCCTTCGCAAAGCAGCGTTTCATCCTTTTCCCGCCAGACCTGCTGCACGAAACGCAGGCTGGCGCGATTGAGTTCAAGTACTTGCGCGGTTACCCGCAATTCGTCATCCAGCCGCGCCGGCGCGTGATAGCGCGCTTCGCTGGAATGGACCACGAACAGCAGGTTGTCTTCGGCCAGTTGCGACTGGGAAAAGCCCAGGTGCCGCAGGCGTTCGGTGCGCGCGCGCTCCATGAATTTCAGGTAGTTGACGTAATACACCACGCCGCCCGCATCGGTGTCTTCGTAATAGACGCGACAACGGTGTGCGAACGGTTCGAGCTGATTTTGCGCGCGCATACTCTAGTGCTTACTCCTCAGCTTGCCAATCCGCTGTGGCAACTGTTTTTTCTTCATTAATGTCTTATTGCCAGCGCACCCTGGGCATGCCAGCGGTAGGACCACGAAAAGTCGCATTCGATCTGTCATTCATCGCCTGGTTCTGAAAAATCACCGCCCTCCCCCAGGCGCCCGGGAATATTCAGGCCAAAGTGCAGGTAGGCATGCCGGGTAACCACGCGGCCGCGTGGCGTGCGCATGATATAGCCTTGCTGGATCAGGTACGGCTCAAGCACATCCTCGATGGTGTGGCGCTCTTCGCTGATCGCCGCCGCCAGGTTGTCCACGCCTACCGGGCCACCATCGAACTTCTCGATCATGGTCAACAGCAGACGGCGGTCGGAATGGTCGAAACCGCGCTCGTCGACGTCCAGCAGGTTCAGCGCCATGTCGGCCACGGCCTTGGTGATCTGGCCCTTGCCGCGCACCTCGGCGTAGTCGCGCACGCGGCGCAGCAGGCGGTTGGCGATACGCGGCGTGCCACGGGCACGGCGGGCAATTTCGTAGGCGCCCTGATCTTCGATGACCAGGCCAAGGATGTTGGCCGAACGGCTGACGATGGTGGCCAGGTCCTTGTCGCTGTAGAACTCCAGGCGCTGGACGATACCGAAGCGGTCCCGCAGCGGGTTGGTGAGCATGCCGGCACGGGTGGTGGCACCCACCAGGGTGAACGGTGGCAGGTCGAGCTTGATCGAACGGGCGGCCGGGCCTTCGCCGATCATGATGTCGAGCTGGAAGTCCTCCATGGCCGGGTACAGCACCTCCTCGACAACCGGTGACAACCGGTGGATCTCGTCGATGAACAGGACGTCGTGCGGTTCGAGGTTGGTCAGCATGGCCGCCAGGTCACCTGGACGCTCAAGGATCGGGCCCGAGGTGCTTTTGACCGAAACGCCCATTTCCTGGGCGATGATGTTGGCCAACGTGGTCTTGCCCAACCCGGGCGGCCCGAAGATCAGCGTGTGGTCGAGCGACTCGTTGCGCCCACGGGCGGCCTGGATGAACAGGGCCATCTGCTCGCGCACGACCGGCTGGCCGATGTACTCGTCAAGGCGCAGCGGACGAATCGCCCGGTCCTGGACTTCTTCACGGTCGCGGCCACTGGCGGCGATCAGGCGGTCGGCTTCGATCACTTGGTAATCATCCCTTTCAGGCTGCGGCGGATCAGCTCTTCACTGCTCAGGCCGGCCTTGTCCTTGATCGCGGCGATTGCCTTGCTGGCTTCCTGCGGCTTGTAGCCCAGCGAGACCAGTGCGCTGACCGCATCGGCCTCGGCAGTGGACTCGCTGGCGACCGGCAACGGCCCATCGGACACCAGGGTAAACATGGCGGGCGAGGTTTCCCAGGCCTTGAAGCGGTCTTTGAGCTCGACCAGCAAACGTTCGGCGGTTTTTTTGCCGACACCAGGCACGCGCACCAAGGCCGAAGTATCCTGGGCTTGCACGCAACGCACCAGCTCGTCGACTTCCAGGCCGGACATCAGCGCCAACGCCAGCTTCGGGCCCACGCCGTTGAGGCGGATAAGCTCCCGAAACAGCTCGCGCTCGCGTTTTTCGGCAAAGCCGTATAGCAAGTGCGCATCTTCGCGCACCACCAGATGAGTGTGCACGGTGACGCTTTCGCCCACCTTGGGCAGACGGTACAGCGTGGTCATGGGAACTTCCAGTTCGTACCCCACGCCGTTGACGTCGATAATCAGGTGCGGCGGCTGTTTTTCCGCCAAGGTGCCGCGCAAACGTCCAATCACGTTCCGATCCTTCCTCTCGGGGAGCCGGTCAAAGACCGCTCAACCCTATCAGCAAATGCAGCGGGTGAACGCATCACCCGAACAAAATGTGTATCAGCGCATGAAGCGCCTACAGACGCAAGCGCCCGCCACGTCGCCGTGCCGTGCTCAGGCCGTGCGGCACCAGGCTTGAACGGGTATGGGCATGGCACAAGGCAATGGCCAGCGCGTCGGAGGCGTCGATCTGCGGCTTCTGCGTCAATTTCAGCAGGTGCATGACCATCATCATCACCTGTTCCTTGTTGGCCCCGCCCGTGCCGGCTACTGCCTGCTTGACCTGGGTGGCGCTGTATTCGGCGATTTCCAGGCCGGCTTCGGCGGCCGCGACGATGGCCGCACCGCGGGCCTGGCCGAGCTTGAGCGCCGAGTCGGCGTTACGGGCCATGAACACCCGCTCGATGCCCATGGTCACCGGGCCGTGCTGGGCGATGATTTCACTGACACCACGAAAAACAATCTGCAGCCGCTCGTGCAGCTCGCCGCTGCCGGTGCGGATACAGCCCGACGCCACGTACTCGCACCCACGGGCGGTCTGGCGTACCACGCCATAGCCAGTGATGCGCGAGCCGGGGTCGATACCAAGAATCAGAGTCATAGTGCCTGTCGAAAAATACTAACGTTTCAAGACCATTGGGGCCGCTGCGCGACCCATCGCCGGCAAGCCAGCTCCCACAGATACAGCACAAGCCTATAGAAATGCGCTGTACCTGTGGGAGCTGGCTTGCCGGCGATGGGCTGCGCAGCAGCCCCAATTGCAGCCCTGACTCGAAGGTTCAGAAAATCCTTAGCCGAGGTTTTCCATGATCTCATCGGAAATCTGGGCATTGGAGTAGACGTTCTGCACGTCATCCAGGTCTTCGAGCATGTCGATCAGCTTGAGCACCTTTTCGGCACCCTCCTGGTCAAGCTCGGCGCTGGTGGTCGGCTGCATGACGATTTCGGCGTCAGCGGCCTTGAAACCCGCCTCTTCCAGGGCGTTGCGCACGGCATAGAAGCTGTTGAACGAAGTGAACACGTCGAACGAGCCGTCGTCGTTGGCTACAACGTCGTCGGCATCAGCCTCCATCGCTGCTTCCATCAACGCGTCTTCGTCCACGCCCGGCGCAAAGCTGATCTGGCCTTTGCGCTCGAACAGGTAGGCCACCGAACCGTCGGTACCCAGGTTGCCACCACACTTGGTGAAGGCATGACGCACGGCGGCGGCAGTACGGTTGCGGTTGTCGGTCATGGCTTCGACCATGATCGCCACGCCGCCCGGGCCGTAACCTTCATAGCTGAGCTCTTCGACGTTGTCGCTTTCGTTGGTGCCGGCACCACGGGCCACGGCGCGATCGATGATGTCGCGGCTCATGTTGGCGCCCAAGGCCTTGTCCAGCGCCAGGCGCAGGCGCGGGTTGGATGCCGGGTCAGCACCGCCTTGCTTGGCCGCAACGGTCAGCTCGCGGATCCACTTGGTGAAGATCTTGCCTCTCTTGGCATCCTGGCGCTCTTTGCGGTGCTTGATGTTCGCCCACTTGGAATGACCAGCCATAACGACTCCGAATCCTTTGTTTCACAAACAGCCCCGCCCCTGTACGGGGCGGGACGGAAAAATACCTGCGCCGAAACGCAAAGGCGCATCCATGTGGATGCGCCCGGGACTGCTTACTCGACCTTGGTCTGTTCGCGCAGTCGGATGTGCAGCTCGCGCAGGGCCTTGGCGTCGACCATGCCAGGGGCCTGGGTCATGACGCATGCAGCGCTCTGGGTTTTCGGGAAGGCGATCACTTCACGGATCGACTGGGCGCCGGTCATCAGCATGACCAAGCGGTCCAGGCCGAAGGCCAGACCACCGTGAGGCGGTGCACCGAACTTCAGGGCGTCGAGCAGGAAGCCGAACTTCTCTTCCTGTTCTTCTGCCTCGATACCCAGCAGGCGGAATACCGCCTGTTGCATCTCTTTGCGGTGAATACGGATCGAACCGCCACCCAGCTCGGTACCGTTCAGAACCATATCGTAGGCACGCGACAGGGCTTTGGCCGGGTTGGCCTCGAGCTCTTCCGGGGTGCACTTCGGCGCGGTGAACGGGTGGTGCAGCGCGGTGAAGCTGCCGTCTTCGTTTTCTTCGAACATCGGGAAGTCGACGACCCACATCGGCGCCCACTCGCAGGTCAGCAGCTCGAAGTCGTGACCCAGGCGGATACGCAGCGCGCCCAAGGCTTCGCTGACCACCTTGAACTTGTCGGCACCGAAGAACACGATGTCGCCGTCTACGGCGCCGACGCGGTCGAGGATGGTGTTGAGGTTGGCCTCAGGGATGTTCTTGACGATCGGCGACTGCAGGCCTTCGACGCCCTTGGCGCGCTCGTTGACCTTGATGTAGGCCAGGCCCTTGGCACCGTAGATGCCAACGAACTTGGTGTACTCGTCGATCTTGCTGCGCGGCATGCTGGCACCGCCAGGCAGGCGCAAGGCGGTCACACGGCACTTCGGATCGTTGGCCGGGCCGGCGAAGACCTTGAAGTCGACGTCTTTCAGCTGGTCGGCAACGTCAACCAGTTCCAGCGGGTTACGCAGGTCCGGCTTGTCGGAACCGTAGCGGCGCATGGCTTCTTCGAAGGTCATGTGCGGGAATTCGCCGAACTCCAGGTCCAGCACTTCCTTGAACAGCTTGCGGATCATGCTTTCGGTCAGGCCCATGATCTCGCTTTCATCGAGGAAGCTGGTCTCGATGTCGATCTGGGTAAACTCCGGCTGACGGTCGGCACGCAGGTCTTCGTCACGGAAGCACTTGGCGATCTGGTAGTAGCGGTCGAAGCCGGCCACCATCAGCAGCTGCTTGAACAGCTGGGGCGACTGCGGCAGGGCGAAGAAGCTACCGGCGTGGGTACGGCTTGGCACCAGGTAGTCACGCGCACCTTCCGGCGTGGCACGGGTGAGGATCGGGGTTTCGACGTCGAGGAAGCCGTTTTCGTCGAGGAAGCGGCGGATGCTGCTGGTGATGCGCGAACGCAGGCGCAGCTTGTCGGCCATTTCCGGGCGACGCAAGTCGATGAAGCGGTAGCGCAGGCGGGTTTCCTCGCCAACGTCGGAGTACTCGTTCAGCGGGAACGGCGGGGTTTCCGCTTCGTTGAGCACGTTCAGCTGGTAGCCGAGGATCTCGATGGCGCCGGAGGCCATGTTGGCGTTCACCGCACCGTCAGGGCGCTTGCGCACCTTGCCGGTGATCTGCACGACGTATTCGCTGCGCACGCGGTCGGCGGCGGCGAAGGTTTCGGCGCGATCAGGGTCGAACACGACCTGGGCCATGCCTTCGCGGTCACGGATGTCGAGGAAGATCACCCCGCCGTGGTCGCGGCGACGATGGACCCAGCCGCAAAGGGTGACTTCCTGGCCGTCCAGGCTCTCGTTCAGTTGGCCGCAATAATGGCTGCGCATCATGATGGTGGTTTCGCTTCTCGTGATTCGTGTATTCGGTGGAGGCCTTGGCCGCCCGGAGGGCTAATACTGCAAGACCCGGTCACAGCATTCAACTCAGTCGGCCTTGTCGCCGCCTGCCAGATTCTTTTTTGCCCCGGTCTTGAAGTCGGTTTCGTACCAACCATTACCGCTCAGGCGGAAGCCTGGCACCGACAGCAGCTTTTTCAGCGCTGGCGCCTGACAGGCCGGGCAATCGGTCAGCGGCGCGGCGCTGATCTTCTGCAGCACTTCCATGCGGTGCTCGCAGGATGCACATTGATAGTCATAAAGGGGCATGGGTGTCTCTCGTCAACCACAACGCTGGCTGCCGGGGCAGCAAAAAGCGGGATTATATATGGTTAACAGGCACTGCGCAGCCCGCCCGGCGATCAGCGCACACTTGGCGGGTTTTGCAGCCAGGCGACGCAGATGACCCGGATCAGCCCACTGAAGTTACGCACCCCACCCTGGCGCAAGTGCACTTCGCGATCCACGTAGGACAACACCGCACTGACCGAACAGCGGTTGGCGGCGGCGATACGCTCCAGGATGCCCCAGTAGACGGCCTCCAGGCGCAAGCAGGTGGAAAACCCGTTCAACCGCACCGAGCGCGACACCGGCTGGATCTGCAACATGTCGAAATCAGCCTTGAACGGATCCATGCACTGCTTTGCCGGCCAGCTCCCCTGCCCCGCCATACGCTTGTTCGCTTGCATCATGCGCCACACTTCCTCGTCACAGGTACCAGGTGACGTATGAAGCGCTGATAGGCGGGTTTAGAGCAGCGGCAAAATCTTCCTGCACAAAATCTGAAAGCTGACGCGATCACTGTAGGAGCGGCTTTAGCCGCGAACACCGGCAAGGCCGGTGCCATGCACCGCGGTGCCTGCTTCGCGGCTAAAGCCGCTCCTACAGGGTCATGCGTGAGTCTTGGGCAACTTTTATTTGCCGTCGAGCAGCACCCGCAGCATCCAGGCCGTTTTTTCGTGCACCTGCATGCGCTGGGTCAGCAAGTCGGCGGTCGGCTCGTCACTGACCTTGTCCACCACGGGGAAAATGCTGCGCGCCGTGCGCACCACGGCCTCCTGCCCCTGCACCAGCTGGCGGATCATCTCGTCCGCCGGGGGTACACCTTCCTCCTCCTTGATAGACGAGTGCCGCGCATAGAATGCATACGACCCCGGCGCCGGGAAGCCCAAGGCCCGGATACGCTCGGCGATGGAGTCGACCGCCAGCGCCAGCTCGTTGTACTGCTCTTCGAACATCAGGTGCAGGGTGCGGAACGACGGGCCGGTGACGTTCCAGTGAAAGTTATGGGTTTTCAGATACAACACGTAAGTATCCGACAACAGGCGGGACAGCCCATCGACGATGGACTTGCGATCTTCTTCGCTGATACCGATATCGATTGCCATGAAGCTCCCCTTTCCATAAGGCTTGAGACTCAAGCGGACGTGGACCACTGTAGCAACACTTCCCCCCTGCCGCATGTGACATGGCGCAACACATTGCCCGCCGGGCGGCCTGCGGTTTGAGTAGCCTACGGCTTTACTGTTAAATAGGCACCGTGCCACCCGTGCGGACTGTCATTGCCGGGTGCATAGGCTGGCCTGCCACGTGTTCGCGCTCTACACCTCATGCGCACCGTGCTGCCCGCTCTTCCTGTGATCGGCCTTATCAACTGTGAGCCAACCCCATGTTCAAGATCGTCCATCTGGTGACGGGCGTGGCAGCCTTGCTGCTATCGCTCATACCCAGCCTGAAAACCGACGCGACACCCTTCCTGCAACAACCTGACGCGGTCTACCTGACACTCCTCGGCCTGCTCAATCTGGTCCTGGCCCCGGTCGTGCCCCTGTACTACCGCGGCGCGCGGCAGCAGTTGCAGCACCTTGCCTGCGCCCTGCTGGTGGTGGCGGTGGTGCTGCAAACCCTGACATTGCTGGCCCGCCCGGAAATGGGCAACCTCGCGGCACTGGTCTGCGCGGCACTGGCAGTGGCGCTGCACCTGGCCGTGGGTTTTGCCCGCAGCCCGCGCAGGGCACGCAACAGCCAGCATGCCGCTCAGGATGCCGGCAACCGCGATACCGGCACCGTCAAGTGGTTCAACACGTCGAAAGGCTTTGGCTTCATTTCCCGCGATTCGGGTGATGACATCTTCGTGCACTTTCGCGCCATTCGCGGCGAAGGCCATCGCATTCTGGTCGAAGGCCAGCGCGTTGAGTTTTCGGTAATGCACCGCGACAAAGGCCTGCAGGCCGAAGATGTGGTTGCGGTCACCCGCCGCTGATTGCCGCTTCATCCAGAGGCATATTTACCGGCATGCCGGTGAATATGCCTCTGCGACGCATCAATAATGAGGCGGTGGCGCCTCCTCCCCTTCGCTGCCGTACTGGCCGACCATCTCTTCATAACGCTTGATCAGCTCGGCCATCTGCGACTGCAGCCGCTCGATCACCCGCGCCTGCTCGACCACCACGTCATTCAACGCCTGGATAGTGTCATCCTGGAACGCCTGGCGGGTTTCCAGTTCGACAATACGTAACTCCAGCGACATCTCAGGCCTCCTGATAACCAGCAAGTTGCAGCCCACGCAGGCGTTGGCGAATGGCATTCAACTGATCGTCGCTGTAGGCCACCGCCGGGCACTTGCCCCACACCGGTGCCGGCCAGGCAGCGTCGTCACGCTGGCGCACAATCACGTGCATATGCAACTGGCTGACCACGTTACCCAAGGTGGCCACGTTCATCTTGTCGGCGCTGTAGCTGGCTTTCAGCGCCTCAGCCAACAGCGTTGTTTCCTGCCACAACTGCTGCTGCTCCGCCGCTTCCAGCTCGAACAGTTCGCTGATGCCGGCGCGCTTGGGCACCAGGATGAACCATGGGTAGTTGGCATCCTTGCTCAGCAGCAACTGGCACAGTGCAAACTCCCCCAGCACCAGGGAATCCTGCTGCAAACGCGAATCGAGGACGAACACGGCATATCTCCTTCAGGCAAAACCAACCCGCTTCAAGCGGAAATCAGGCCTGCAAGGATACCTTGCACACTCCCGGTAACACAGCGCTACTTTTCGCACCAAAATGAGGCCTTCTGTCCACACTCTCCACACCTGTCACCCCACAAACGACTCTGGATGAACAAGTTGCGGTAACACATTGACTTTAATGACAGCTTTTTAAATTTTAATGATTCTCGACTCCAACCTGTGCGCGAGCCGGCCTCACCCCGTGTTTACGGGACTTTCCGACCCTCGGTAGCAGGTTTTGTGAAAATTTCATGAAGTGTTGCGAATTTTGAGCACGCTTGTTGCATTCCCTTCACGCCAAGTCGGCACGACATCTGCAATGGCAGGTGAACGCGACAAATAACAACAGCGGCATTGGTTACCAGGGAGTTCCCCTAACCGGAACCGGTAGTTACAGGTTTGTTACGGTGACAGGAACAGCGCTGGCGTTGTACGGCCCTTAAACCGGGGCGTGATTTGCGACATGGAAATACCTAAAAGCGACAGGGTGAAAAAGTTCCGAAAAGAGTGCTTATAGCCATATCGCCAACAACAGTCAGCGTGCTATACATTTTCGCCGACATAACAAGAAAGAGCTGCTCCATATAACTAAAACACATGGATGCAGCGGTACTCTTCCTAAAAACCAAAGGAGCAAATCACGATGCGCGTGATGAAGTGGAGCATGATCGCCCTGGCCGTTGCGGCAGGGACCTCGCAGTTGGCAATGGCCTCGGCACAAGACGAGTCCAAAGGTTTCCTCGAAGACAGCAAGCTGAACGTAAAAACCCGCATGCTGTACTTCAGCCGTGACTTCCGTAACAACGACAGCGGCAAGAGCCGCGTCGAAGAAACCGGCCTGGGCTTCCTGGGTACCTTCGAGTCGGGCTTCACCCAAGGCACCGTGGGCTTCGGCGTTGACGCCATCGGCATGCTGGGCCTGAAACTGGACAGCGGCAAAGGCCGCGCCGGCACCGGCCTGTTCCCGACCGGTTCCGACGGCCGTTCGCAAGATGATTACTCCGAAGGCGGCGGTGCGGTAAAACTGCGCGTCTCCAACACCGTGCTGAAGTTCGGTGACCAATTCACCGCCCTGCCGGTATTCGCCACCGACGACAGCCGACTGCTGCCTGAAGTTGCTGAAGGTGGCCTGATCACCAGCAACGAAATCGATGGCCTGACCCTGCACGCCGGTCACTTCACTGCCCTGAACGCGCAGGCGCAGACTTACCACGACAGCCTGCGCCTGACCGAGGCCAACGTCTTCGGTGGCACCTATGCCATCAACGAAAACCTCAGCACCAGCGTCTACTACTCGCGCGTCGAAGATCACTTCCGCAAGTGGTACGGCAACATCAACTGGGCGCTGCCGATCAGCGACAAGCAAGGCCTGGTGTTCGACTTCAACATCTATGACACCAAGTCCATCGGCGACAACCTGACCGGCGCCTTCGTCAGCAAGGCTGACGGCAGCAACGAACTGGACAACATCGCAGCCAGCCTCTCGGCCGCCTACAACATTGGCGCCCACACCTTCACCCTGGCTTACCAGAAAGTCAGCGGCGACGGCGACTACGCCTACGGCGTCGACGGTGGCGGCACCATCTTCCTGGCCAACTCCGTTGCCCGCTCCGACTTCAACGCCGAAGACGAGAAGTCCTGGCAGGCTCGCTACGACCTGAACTTCGCCGAATACGGCGTACCTGGCCTGACCTTCATGACCCGCTATGTGCGCGGTTCCGGTGCCACTACCGAAAGCACCAACAACGGTAAGGAATGGGAACGCGACGTAGACGTCAAGTACGTGCTGCAAAGCGGCCCGGCCAAAGACCTGAGCTTCCGCGTACGTCAGGCCACCTACCGTTCCGCAGACGGCGTTTACTACGGTTCGAGCTCGATCGACGAACTGCGCCTGATCGTGGAGTACCCGCTGAGCATCCTGTAAGCCCTGGCTTGCAGTGCCCCGCACCTGAAAAAGCCCGGCGATCACGCCGGGCTTTTTCTTGGCTGACAAGCGTCACGCCCTGGGGCATCCTGTACGCCTTCGTTTCACCCCCGTACAATGCGGGGCTATTTCAACGTCTTAGGCAATCGACACGGCTAACCATGCGCACCAGTCAATATTTGCTCGCCACCCAGAAAGAAACCCCTGCCGACGCAGTGGTCATCAGCCATCAGCTCATGCTGCGCGCCGGCATGATCCGCAAACTGGCCTCCGGCCTGTACACCTGGCTGCCGATGGGCCTGCGGGTAATGCGCAAGGTCGAGGCCGTGGTACGCGAGGAAATGAACGCCGCCGGCGCCCTGGAAGTGCTGATGCCAAGCATTCAGCCCGCCGAGTTGTGGCAGGAGTCCGGCCGCTGGGAACAGTACGGCCCTGAGCTGCTGCGCCTGAAGGACCGCCACCAGCGTGATTTCTGCGTTGGCCCGACCCACGAAGAAGTCATCACCGACCTGGCCCGTAACGAGCTGTCCAGCTATAAACAGCTGCCGCTCAACATGTACCAGATCCAGACCAAATTCCGTGACGAGATCCGCCCGCGCTTCGGCCTGATGCGTGGCCGCGAGTTCATCATGAAGGACGCCTACTCGTTCCATGCCGACCAGGCTTCCCTGCAGGAAACCTACGACCGCATGCACCAGGCGTACAGCAACGTGTTCACCCGCCTGGGCCTGGACTTCCGCCCAGTGCAGGCCGACACCGGCTCGATCGGTGGCAGCTATTCGCACGAATTCCACGTACTGGCCGAGTCCGGCGAAGACGACGTGATCTTCAGCGACAGCTCCGACTACGCCGCCAACATCGAGAAGGCCGAGGCCATCCCGCGTGAAACCGTGCGCCCTGCCCCTACCGAGGAGCTGCGCCTGGTCGACACGCCAAACGCCAAAACCATCGCCCAGCTGGTGGAAAACTTCGGCCTGGCCATCGAAAAAACCGTCAAGACCCTGATCGTGCGTGGCGCCGAAGAAGGCAAGCTGATTGCCCTGGTCGTTCGTGGTGACCACGAGCTGAACGAAATCAAGGCCACCAAGCTGGAACAGGTTGCCGACCCGCTGGTCATGGCCACCGAAGCCGAACTGCGCGACGCCATTGGCGCCGGTGCCGGCTCGCTCGGCCCGCTGAACCTGCCGCTGGAATGCATCATCGACCGTTCGGTTGCCCTGATGAGCGACTTCGGCATCGGCGCCAACATCGACGACAAGCACTACTTCGGCGTCAACTGGGAGCGCGACCTGCCAGTTCCACAAGTTGCCGACCTGCGCAACGTGGTCGAAGGCGACCCAAGCCCGGACGGCCAGGGTACCCTGGTGATCAAGCGCGGCATCGAAGTGGGCCACATCTTCCAGCTGGGCACCAAGTACAGCGAAGCGCTGAAGTGCCAGGTACTGGGCGAGAACGGCAAGCCGGTAACCCTGTCCATGGGCTGCTACGGCATCGGCGTGTCCCGCGTGGTCGCCGCTGCCATCGAGCAGAGCTATGACGACAAAGGCATCATCTGGAACGACGCCCTGGCTCCGTTCCAGATCGCCCTGGTACCGCTGCGCTACGAAACCGACGTGGTCCGCGAGGCAACCGACAAGCTGTATGCCGAACTGACCGCCGCCGGCTTTGAAGTGCTGCTGGACGACCGCGACAAGAAAACCAGCCCAGGCATCAAGTTTGCCGACATGGAGCTGATCGGCATCCCGCACCGCATCGTCGTCAGCGATCGCGGCCTGGCCGAAGGCAACCTTGAGTACAAGCACCGCACCGAGCAGGACGCCCAGGCGTTGCCGCTCAATGAAGTGCTGAGCTTCCTGCAGGCCCGCGTTCGCCGCTGATAACCAATGCACGAGTGATCATGTTCAAGCGAAGTACCTTTACCCTGGGGGGCGCCGCACTGTGCGGTGCCCTGCTCGTCAGCGGCTGCGCCAACCAGATGTCCCAGCGCAGCGACCATGAGGAGCGCGTCGAGCGCAAATTGCTCGAGCACACCCTGCAGATCGATGTCGGCGAGCCGAAGGTGATGGAGCTTCCGCAACGACGTGTGCGTGTGCATGAGCAGAAGCGCTTCGAAGTCACCGAGTTCGAAGTTACCCGTCGTTACGACCGCTACACGCCGTACCAGCCCTGGCGGGAGATCTACGAGATCCCGCTGGGTGCAGTGGCCGTGGTGGCGGGCGTCGGGGCCAACGTGGTCAACGTCTTCGCCTTGGGCAACCTGCCGGAAAGCATCACTCACGACTGGCTCAGCTACGGCGTGGACGGGCTCAACCCGTTCATGAACGTGCCGTCCAACGGCCGCGCCCAGCAGAACCTGGCCGGGATCAGCGAGGTGCAGAAAGGCAAACGCGAAGAATCGACCAGCGTGCCCTGGAGCGAACGCCTGGTCGAGGTCAAGGCTGGCAAGATGACCCACGAACTGACTACCGACAGGAACGGCGTGCTGCGCCTGAACCTGCTCGACAGCCCGTTCTCGGAGCAGAACCTCAACCACATCGGCACCCTGCACCTGCAGGTACTCGACGAGGACAACGCGGTGCGTGGCGATGCCAGCCTGCTGGTCAGCGCCACCCTGCGCAACAAGCTGCTCGAAGCCCATGAGCTGATCTTCGATGACCTCGAAGATGACGATGTCGGCCAATGGGTCCACCGGGTCAAGCGCCTGTCCGAGCTGGGCCTTGAAGAAGAAGCCAGTGAAATGGAACAAAGCCTGATCGAGCTGACCCGCAACGATCCGGAGCTGCAGCAGGAGTTTCTGCAGTCGCTGACCAAGGCCACTGGCCGTTTGGTGGCTGATCCGGGCGCGCAATAACACACTGGGGCCGCGTCGCGGCCCCTTTCATTTGGGCGGGAACAGTTCCAACTGCTCATGCGCCCCGCGCAAATCGCGCAACCTCACCCCCACCCCCAGCAAGCGTACCGGCTTGCCTCCACGGGCGAAGGCCTGCCCCAGCAACTGTCGATAGCTTTCCAGGTCTCTGCCCGCCCCGGCCTGCTCCATGGTTGTCTGGCTGAAGTCGTGGAACTTGACCTTGACGAAGGGTTTGTCCGGCCGGTAACTGCTGTCCATGCGGGCGATGCGCTCATTCAGGCTTTCCAGCAGCTCGGGCAGCCGCGCCAGGCAGCTGGCCAAGTCTGGAAGGTCGGTGTCGTAGGTGTTTTCCACACTCACCGACTGTCGACGGCTGTCGTTGTGCACCGCACGCTCGTCGATCCCCCGCGCAAGCCCCCACAAGCGCTCGCCAAAACTGCCAAACTCGCGCACCAGCGCAAGGCGCGACCATTCGCGCAGTTCCAGACAGGTTTCGATACCCAGCCGTGCCAGTTTGTCTGCCGTTACCTTGCCCACCCCGTGCAGCCTGGCCACCGGCAAGGCTGCCACGAAAGCCTCCACTTCACCCGGGGTAATCACGAACAGGCCATTGGGCTTGCGCCAGTCGCTGGCAATCTTGGCCAGGAACTTGTTTGGCGCCACCCCCGCCGATACGGTGATATGCAAGGTACGGGCGACCCGCCGGCGAATATCCTCGGCAATACGCGTGGCGCTGCCCGAGTACCACTGGCTATCGCTCACGTCCAGATAGGCTTCGTCCAGCGACAACGGCTCGATCAACTCGGTGTAGTCGCGGAAAATGCTATGGATTTCGCGCGAGGCCTCCCGGTAAGCCTCGAAGCGCGGCTTGACGATCAGCAAGTCGGGGCACAGTTTAAGTGCATGGCGCGACGACATGGCCGAGCGCACACCATAGGCACGCGCCTCATAGTTACAGGTGGCGATCACCCCACGGTGGTCGGGTGAA
Source organism: Pseudomonas sp. LLC-1 (assembly GCF_002992185.1). Classification (NCBI taxonomy): domain Bacteria; kingdom Pseudomonadati; phylum Pseudomonadota; class Gammaproteobacteria; order Pseudomonadales; family Pseudomonadaceae; genus Pseudomonas; species Pseudomonas sp. LLC-1. Next base: position 136,202 of record NZ_LUVY01000004.1, read on the forward strand.
CCTCCCACCGCCATGGGGCGCCCGGCCAGACGCGGGTCGTCACGCATCTCGATTGCAGCGTAGAAGCAATCGCAGTCGACGTGGATGATCTTGCGCAAGGACATGGATGACCGTCAGCACTGTAAATTCATACAGATAGTATCGCATGCGCCCTGCCCTGAAACAGCTACCCGCGCCAGCATTCGACAATTGGCCTGAAAGCCGCGCCGCGCCTGAGCTGCATCTTGCCGACGAGTGCTAAGGGTTTGAACAAAAAAGGTTTTTCCTGAATATTTGCTTGACAGCAGGAAGTAAATCCGTAGAATTCGATCTCACAGGCGCGGGATGGAGCAGCCTGGTAGCTCGTCGGGCTCATAACCCGAAGGTCGTCGGTTCAAATCCGGCTCCCGCAACCAGATTCGAGAAAAGGCCACTGTTAACGCAGTGGCCTTTTTCTTTGCCTGCTGAAAGGCAATTTCAAAAAAGCTCGAAAAATCAAAGCGTAGCGCTTGACATACACATTACAAACTGTAGAATTCGCCCCACTGACGCGGGATGGAGCAGCCTGGTAGCTCGTCGGGCTCATAACCCGAAGGTCGTCGGTTCAAATCCGGCTCCCGCAACCAGATTCAAGAAAAGGCCACTGTTAACACAGTGGCCTTTTTCTTTGCTCGCTAAAAAGCACAGCGAATAAAAACGCTCAAACCGAAGCCGAATGCTTGACATTCAATTGGCAGACTGTAGAATGCGCCCCTCTGACGCGGGATGGAGCAGCCTGGTAGCTCGTCGGGCTCATAACCCGAAGGTCGTCGGTTCAAATCCGGCTCCCGCAACCATATTCGTCAGAACAAACCCCGCCTGTTTAACAGCAGCGCGGGGTTTGTTGTTTCTACGCCCCTGCATTTCATCGCTTCATTTTCCCCGCCCCTCCAGCCATCCCGCAGGCTTGAGGCATCGTCCCCCGGATGAACTATCTTTAACCCTGCCAGGCCGCTGAAAGCGCCAGAGGCCGGAGTAATATTGGATACGTTTTCCTAAGGGACTTTCACTTGGCCGCACCTTCCCTCTACCTCGCGCAGCATGCCCGGGGCAACTCATGACTTCCCATAACCCCGAACCTCCGGTGCCGCTCGCCTCGGCACTGCCCGGTGCCGTGCAACGCCTGCCCTTGCTCGAACGCCTGAGCCGCTACCGCCAGCCCATCGGCCTGGCAGTGACCTTGGTGCTGTTCACCATGGCTTTGATTGCCTGCCGCCACCTGCTGAGCGAGCTGGATATCTATGCCTTGCACGACGCCATGCTCAGTGTGCCGACCCAGTCGTTGCTGGGCGCCTTTGTGGCGACGGTGGTGGGCTTCGTGATCCTGCTGGGTTACGAGTGGTCGGCCAGCCGCTATGCCGGGGTGAAGTTGCCAGTGCACAGCCTGGTGCTGGGCGGCTTCAGCGCCTTTGCCATCGGCAATGCCATCGGGCTGTCGATGCTGTCAGGCGGATCGGTGCGCTACCGGCTCTATGCACGCCAAGGGCTGGGGGCTGGCGAAGTCGCCCGCATGACGGTGTTTGCCAGCTTGTCGCTGGGCTGCGCGCTGCCTCCCCTGGCAGCCTTGGCGACCTTGAGCGACCTGCCGGCAGCCTCGGCTGCATTGGGGTTGACGCCGGGCCTGCTGGCAGGCATCGCCACCGCCGTGCTGGTGGCATCTGGCCTGCTGGTGTTCGGCTTGTACCGCCGGCGCCTGGCCGAGCAACCGCTGGCGAACAACCTGCTGGTACAGGTGGGCCGCCGCACGCTACGCCTGCCAGGCACACGGTTGGCGGCCCTGCAACTGCTGATCACCGCGCTGGATGTGGCAGCAGCCGCCACTGTCCTGTATCTGCTGCTGCCCGAAGCACCACCTTTCGGGGCATTCGTGCTGGTGTACCTGCTGGCGTTGGCCGCTGGCGTACTCAGCCATGTGCCGGGCGGCGTCGGGGTGTTCGAAGCGATCCTGCTGGCAGCCTTTGCCGACCAGCTCGGTGCTGCACCGCTGGCGGCCGCCCTGCTGCTGTACCGGCTGATCTACGTGGTACTGCCATTGCTGCTGGCCTGCGTACTGTTGCTGGCCAACGAAGCCCGGCGCCTGCTGTTCGCCCAGCAGGCCATCAAGGCAGCTTCCGGGCTGGCCGCACCGATCCTGTCGATTCTGGTATTCCTGTCCGGTGTGGTGCTGCTGTTCTCGGGCGCCACACCCGAAATCGACACGCGTCTGGAACACATGGGCTTCCTGGTGCCGCACCGGCTTATCGATGCCTCCCACTTCGGCGCCAGCCTGATCGGCGTGCTGTGCCTGCTGCTGGCCCAGGGCCTGCGTCGGCGCCTGTCCGCCGCCTGGTTGCTGACTACCGTGCTGTTGTTGGTGGGCGCCCTGCTGTCGCTGCTCAAGGGGTTTGACTGGGAAGAAGCGTGCCTGCTGACCTTCACCGCTACCCTGCTTGCCCTGTTCCGTCGCTCGTTCTACCGCCCCAGCCGCCTGCTGGAGTTGCCCTTCTCGCCGGTGTTCCTGGTGGCCAGTGCCTGTGCAGTCGGCGCTTCGGTATGGCTGCTGCTGTTCGCCTACCAGGATGTGCCCTACAGCCATCAGCTGTGGTGGCAGTTCACCCTCGATGCCGATGCCCCACGCGGCCTGCGCGCCGCCATGGGCAGCGCCTTGCTGCTGGCTGCCGTGGCGCTGACCTGGCTGCTGCGCACCGCCCCTCCTGTGATCCACCTGCCCGACGAAGCGGAACTGCAGCGCGCCAACCGTATCTTGCTGGCGTCCGACCAGCCCGACGGCGGCCTGGCCCTGACGGGCGACAAAGCGTTGCTGTTCCACCCGCGTGACAATGCCTTCCTCATGTACACGCGGCGTGGCCGCAGCCTGGTGGCCCTGTACGACCCCATCGGCCCGGCCCAGGAACGCGCCGAGATGATCTGGCAGTTCCGCGACCTGTGCGACCTGCACCACGCTCGCCCGGTGTTCTACCAGGTACGTGCCGAGAACCTGCCGTTCTACATGGATATTGGCCTGACAGCGCTGAAGCTGGGTGAAGAAGCCCGTGTCGACCTGCGCCGCTTCGATCTGGAAGCCAAGGGCAAGGAGATGAAAGACCTGCGCTACACCTGGAATCGCGGTGGTCGCGACGGCCTGAGCCTGGAAATCCATGAACCCGGCCACGCCCCGCTGGCAGAGCTGAAGGAAATTTCCGATGCCTGGCTCGGCGGCAAGAACGTGCGCGAGAAAGGCTTTTCGTTGGGGCGCTTCAGCCCGGACTACCTGCAACACTTCCGCATCGCGCTGATTCGCTTTCAGGGCCGCCCGGTAGCCTTCGCCAACCTGCTGGAAACCCATGGCAACGAACTGGCAAGCCTCGACCTGATGCGTGCGCACCCCGAGGCCCCCAAGCTGACCATGGAGTTCATGATGATCGGCTTGATCCTGCACTACAAAAGCCATGACTACGCCCGCTTCAGCCTTGGCATGGTGCCGCTTTCCGGCTTGCAACCGCGGCGAGGTGCGCCCTTGACCCAGCGCCTGGGTTCGATGGTGTTCCGCCGGGGCGAGCAGTTGTACAACTTCCAGGGGCTTCGCCGCTTCAAGGACAAATTCCAACCGGACTGGGAACCCCGCTACATGGCCGTGCCGGCCGGGCTCGACCCGCTGGTAGCACTGGCCGACACCGCCGCCCTGATTGCAGGCGGCCTGACTGGATTGGTGAAACGTTGATGACCCGACGCTATTGGCTGTACCTGCTGGTTCCCCTGCTGCTGGCTGCCCTGGGTGGCGCGCTGGCGTTCTGGCTGTGGACGCGCCCGGCCCCCGAGGCGCGCCTGGAGCAACTGAGCATCAATGACACCCACATCACCCGGGTAACACCTGGCGTGCACCCCAAGGCCAGGGTGGCCATTGGCGTACCGCAGGACCAGGCATTGACCGACAAGCAACTGCTGGACCTGAGCCAGGCCGGCGAAGCCCAGCTGGTGCAGGTGGTGCTGCCGCCGAACGACTGTAGCAAACAGCAGCAGGCCATGGACCAGGCCCTGGCAGAGCTGTCGGAAAAGCCGACGCTGGTCGCCGGCATAGGCCCTGGCGCCGCCCAGGCCTGGCGTTGGCTGGCAAGCCAGAGCGATGACAAGGCGCGGGCCATTTCAGTGGACTTCAGCCTGGAGCAACCCGGCTGTCAGGCCCCGCTGCCCAAGGCGGCACCTCATGGCCACTGGAACGTCGCCTGGAACGACAACCCGGATGACGCCAGCGCCGCTTTCGTACGTGACCAGGCCAACGCCGAAACCAGCATCAGCGACTACGACATCCACTTGCCCCAGGTGCTCAAGGCCCAGTTGACCCAGGCCCTGGTTGGCCGTGACGGCAACGCCTTGGCTATTCCAGTGGTCGAGGTACCGGCCGGGCAGACGACCGACACGGTCACCCTGTTCCTCTCCGGTGATGGTGGCTGGCGCGACCTGGACCGTGATGTGGCCGGGGAAATGGCCAAGCTGGGCTACCCGGTGGTAGGCATCGACACGCTGCGCTACTACTGGCAGCACAAGACTCCGGAGCAAAGCGCCGCCGATCTGTCCGAGCTGATGCAGCATTACCGGCAGAAATGGGGCACCAAGCGCTTCGTGCTGACAGGCTATTCGTTCGGCGCCGATGTGCTGCCAGCCATCTATAACCGCCTGCCGGCAGAGGACCAACAGCGTATCGATGCCGTGATGCTGCTGGCGTTTGCCCGCAGTGGCAGCTTCGAGATCGAGGTCGAGGGCTGGTTGGGCAAAGAAGGCCAGGAAGCGCCTACCGGGCCAGAGATGGCCAGGCTGCCGGCGTCCAAGGTGGTGTGTGTGTATGGCGTTGAAGAGACCGATGAAAGCGGTTGCACGGAAAAGACGGCGGTGGGTGAGCGCCTGAAGCTGCCTGGCGGGCACCATTTCGACGAGAACTACCCGGCGCTGGCCAAGCGCTTGATTGGTGAGATCGAGACCCGCCAAGGTAAATCGAGCGTCGCCGAACAGAACTGACAATGACTGGGGCCGCTCTGCGGCCCATCGCTGGCAAGCCAGGCTCCCACAAGTACTGCGCAGACCTTCAGCATTGCGCGGTCCCTGTGGGAGCCTGGCTTGCCGGCGATGGGCTGCAAAGCAGCCCCTTGGCAATCAGATCTCGACCTGGGTCCCCAGCTCGATCACCCGGTTCAGCGGCAGGTTGAAGAAGCGCAGGTTACCGTTGGCATTCTTCAACAGGAACGCAAACAGGTTGCCCCGCCAGCGCGACATCCCCTCCAGCCGTGAAGCAATCACCGTTTCGCGGCTGAGGAAGTAGGTGGTGCGCATCGGGGTGAAATCCAGGTCGTCCAGGTGGCACAGTTTCAATGCCGCCGGCACGTCCGGTTCGTCCATGAAGCCAAAGTGCAGCAGCACACGGAAGAACCCATCACCGTATGCCTCCACCTCGAAGCGCTCCTGCTCCGGCACGCGCGGCCGGTCTTCGCTGACGACCGTCAGCAGTACCACCTGGCTGTGCAGCACCTGGTTGTGCAGCATGTTGTGCAACAGCGCATGAGGCACTGCGTCGGCCCGTGCGGTGAGGAACACCGCCGTGCCTTCGACCCGATGTGGCGGCTGAATACGGATACTGCTGATGAACAGCTGCAGCGGCAGCGCGCCTTCGTCGATACGCTCGACCAGAATCTGCTTGCCGCGCTTCCAGGTACTCATCAACAGGAACAGCACACCACCCGCCAACACCGGGAAGGCACCGCCCTGGACGATTTTCGGCACGTTGGCAGCGAAGAACAGCCCGTCGACGAACAAGAAGCCCACCAGGATCGGTACCGCCAGCACAGGCGGCCATTTCCACAGCAGCAACATGACGGCCGACACCAGAATAGTGGTCATCAGCATGGTGCCGGTCACCGCCACACCGTAGGCCGCCGCCAGGGCGCCGGACGACTCGAAACCGATCACCAGCAGCACCACGCCGACCATCAGCGTCCAGTTCACCGCCCCAATGTAGATCTGCCCCTGCTCGTCGCTGGAGGTGTGCTGGATCTGCATACGTGGAATGTAGCCCAGCTGGATGGCCTGGCGGGTCAGGGAGAACGCCCCCGAGATTACCGCTTGCGAGGCGATCACCGTGGCCATGGTCGCCAACCCGACCAACGGCAGCAATGCCCAGCCCGGTGCCAGCAGGTAGAACGGGTTGCGGGCTGCGTCCGGGTTTTGCAGCAGCAGTGCCCCCTGGCCGAAATAGTTCAGCACCAACGCGGGCAGCACCAGGATGAACCAGGCCCGGGCGATCGGCTTGCGGCCAAAGTGGCCCATGTCAGCGTACAGCGCCTCGGCGCCGGTCAACGCCAGCACCACTGCGCCGAGAATGGCCACGCCCATGCCGGGGTGCACCACGAAGAAGTTGATCGCCCAACCCGGGTTGAAGGCCTTGAGCACTTCCGGGCTCTGCGAGATGCCATGCACACCCAGCGCCCCCAGTACCACGAACCAGGTGACCATGATCGGGCCAAACAGCTTGCCGATCTTCTCGGTACCGTGCTTCTGCACCAGGAACAATGCCACCAGCACCACCAGCGAAATCGGCACCACCCAGTGGTCGATACCGTCAAACGCCAGGCCCATGCCCTCTACCGCCGACAGCACCGACACCGCCGGGGTGATCATGCTGTCGCCATAGAACAGCGAAGCGCCGATCAGGCCGCAGATCACCATCAGCGTGCGCAACCGCGGGTAGGCCGCCGTGGCCCGCCGTGCCAGTGCGGTCAGGGCCATGGTGCCGCCCTCGCCCTGGTTGTCGGCGCGCAGGATGAACATCACGTACTTGAACGACACCACCCACAACAGCGACCACAGGATCAACGACAGGATCCCCAACACGCCATCGTGGTTGACCGGCACCCCGTAACCGCCGGTGAAGACTTCCTTCAGGGTGTACAACGGGCTGGTGCCGATATCGCCATAAACCACCCCGACCGCCGCCACGAGCAGGCCCAGCGACCGCGCCGCGCCCTGCTTCCCCTCGTGCCCGCCCTCGGCGTGACTGCTTGCCTGAACCATCGACCACTCCCGCAGACGGCCTTATAGGCCAGTAGAATTCTCACCTGCGCCGAAGTAACACTGACACCCCGGACGCAATGGCGCGAAGCATAGCGCAGCGTTCGTCGATTTTCTGCTGGTCCGCCTCTGTCAGAGCAAGATGGCGGCCAACACTAAAGGTCCAGACACTGCATGGGTATGCCCAAGGCAGCGGCAATCTTTTCGCGAGTAGCCTTACGCGGGCGCTCTGCTGTTTCTTGCTGGGCATAGGCTGACTGCGAGATCCCCAGGCGCTGGGCAACTTCAGCCTGAGTAAGGTCCAGATGCCGACGCCAGGCGGCGATGGCGGTCATGCCGTCCTTCACCATATAGCCAACCACCTCGTTGGGCACCAGGTCCGGTTGGGGACGGCTGGCGATGTAATCGGCATAGGGCAACACGACGAAGGCAGGACGACCGTCGGCGCCATTGATGATCTGTACATTAGTAGGTGTGCTCATCGCGCTTCTTGACCTCCTCGATGCTGACAATTTTCACGCCTCCATCCCAGTCGAACAGAACCCGGTAGTTACCTACCCTTAGCCGGTAACCATAATGGTGGTTGACCAGCGCCTTGACGCTTTGAGCGTGCGGCATGTGCGCCAACGCCTGAACGGCGTCGTAGACCTTGGGTTGATCAACCTTGTCGATTTTCCTGAGTTGCTTCACTGCTTTGCGTGACCAGTTGATCGTATTCATATCCACGCCAGTCTTATAAGAAAACCATAAGAATTGAATAAGCTCAAGAAAAGGTTTCATAGGCGTGAAAGAGGGTGATGACAGGAGCTCATCGGTTCAAGGGGAGGCATTGCCTGGCTGTGTTTCGAGGTTTTACCAGTCGTGCACAGTCCGGTTGGCTTGCATAGCGCAGCGTTCGTCGTATTTCTGCTGGTCAAGCGACGTTACGCTCGCTAGAATTGCGCACTTTTTGATCAGAGGCGCCCAAAGCGCCCGTCAAGATCGCCCCCGATTCCGGCCGGGCGACCTGCATTCAATACCGAGGTTAGTCATGTCCACCACGCCCGCCACCCCCAAGGTAGGTTTCGTAAGCCTGGGTTGCCCTAAAGCCCTGGTCGATTCCGAGCGCATCCTGACCCAGCTGCGCATGGAAGGCTATGAAGTCGTGCCCACCTACGAGGACGCCGACGTGGTGGTGGTCAACACCTGCGGCTTCATCGACAGCGCCAAGGCAGAATCGCTGGAAGTGATCGGCGAAGCGATCAAGGAAAACGGCAAGGTCATCGTCACCGGCTGCATGGGTGTCGAAGAAGGCAGCATCCGTGATGTGCACCCGAGCGTGCTGTCGGTCACCGGCCCGCAGCAGTACGAGCAGGTGGTCAACGCCGTGCACGAAGTGGTACCGCCACGCCAGGACCACAACCCGCTGATCGACCTGGTGCCGCCTCAGGGCGTCAAGCTGACCCCGCGCCACTACGCGTACCTGAAAATTTCCGAAGGCTGCAACCACAGCTGCAGCTTCTGCATCATCCCGTCGATGCGTGGCAAGCTGGTCAGCCGCCCGGTAGGTGAAGTGCTGAGCGAGGCCGAGCGCCTGGTCAAGGCCGGGGTGAAGGAGATCCTGGTGATTTCCCAGGACACCAGCGCCTATGGCGTCGACGTCAAGTACAAGACCGACTTCTGGAACGGCCGCCCGGTCAAGACCCGCATGCTCGAATTGTGCGAAGCACTGAGCAGCCTGGGCGCCTGGGTACGCCTGCACTACGTGTACCCGTACCCGAACGTCGACGACGTGATCCCGCTGATGGCCGCCGGCAAGATCCTGCCGTACCTGGACATCCCGTTCCAGCACGCCAGCCCGAAAGTGCTCAAGTCGATGAAGCGCCCGGCCTTCGAAGACCGCACCCTGGCGCGCATCAAGAACTGGCGCGAACAGTGCCCCGAGCTGGTGATCCGTTCCACCTTCATCGTCGGCTTCCCGGGCGAAACCGAGGAAGACTTCCAGTACCTGCTGGACTGGCTGACCGAAGCCCAGCTGGACCGCGTGGGCTGCTTCCAGTACTCGCCGGTAGAAGGCGCACCGGCCAACGACCTGGGCCTGGAAGAAGTGCCGGACGACATCAAGCAGGACCGCTGGGACCGCTTCATGGCCCACCAGCAGGCCATCAGCGCCGCCCGCCTGCAACTGCGCATCGGCAAGGAAATCGACGTGCTGATCGACGAAGTCGAGGAGCAAGGTTCGGTTGGCCGCAGCTTCTTCGATGCCCCGGAAATCGACGGCAGCGTGTTCATCGACGGCGATCATGGCTTCAAGCCAGGCGACAAAGTGCGCTGCCGTGTGGTGGATGCCGACGAGTACGACATGTGGGCCGAGCCTATCTAAAGCGGCTGAAACACTGAAAAGCCCCTGCCCCGGTAATCCGGCGCAGGGGCTTTTTTGTCAGAACGTGTGAAACAGCATCAGCCCCCCCTCTGCATCCGGGCTGGCGTCCGAAAAGCCTTTGACCGCATACAGTTGCACTTTCCATTGCGGGTTGAGCTTGTGGGTCAGGAACAAGGTCAGTTCCTTGATCTGCGACCCTGTCGAGACCACCTTCTGCCGCCAGTCGTAGGACGCGCCCGCCGACGTGCCAGTAGCCACAGGTATGGCAAAGCCGAGGCTGGCGAATACCGGGTCGTCGAAATCGCTGTCGGGTGGGTCGCCGAATTTCTTCCAGCCCAGTGTCGCGAAGCCGGTGACCGGGCCAAAGCCCTTGGTGATGTCGACCTGGGCGGTGTAGTCGTATTCGCCGGTACCCAGGCACTGGTCTTCATCGGCAGTGGGGAATTTGACCTTGCCGATCAGGTCCAGCATCAGGCCGCCGTCACTGCCATCGAGCAGGGCGTACCCGGCACTGGCAACCGTGTCGCCCAGCCCGCTCTCCACATCCCGGCAACCGCCGGGCAAGGGGTCACCATTCGGGCCGACTTCCGGGTTGGTGATGCGTAACCAGGGCACGGTGACCTTGTAGGTCATGGGGCCGGTTTCATACTTGCCGACCACGGGCACGTACCAGATTTCCGACGTGGTACCCGTGCCATAGTCGCCGCTTGAATAGTCCATGCCGATGGCCGCGCTGAAGGTGTCAGCCAAGGTTGATGCGCTGGTGCATGACAGCAGGCAGGCGAGAAGCGGGAGGGTCGGTCTCATCGGCACCTCGGAATCCCGTCGGGAAGTGTGAGCGGACATACCCAGCCTAGTTGCCTAACGCCCGGAACGCTCCGGATGCTCGACTTTTTCGGCGGTCTCTATCTTCTCCGGCTTTTCGACTTTCTCGACTTTTTCAACCTTCTCGACCTTTTCAGGCTTTTCGACTTTCTCCACCTTTTCGACTTTCTCTACTTTTTCGGGCTTTTCGACCTTCTCTACCTTCTCGACTTTTTCAACCTTCTCGACCTTTTCAGGCTTCTCGACTTTCTCCACCTTTTCGACTTTCTCTACTTTTTCGACCTTCTCAACCTTCTCAACCTTCTCAACCTTCTCAACCTTCTCAACCTTCTCGGCCTTTTCTACCTTTTCGACTTCGACCCGCTCTACCCGGTCAGAACGGCCGCTGTTGCTGCTTTCAGGCTGCTCCACCGTTTCGACATGCTCTGTCTTGCCAGACTTGTCCACGCTGTCTGACTTGCCGTGCCCGCTGGCGTCCTCAATGTCGCTGCCACCGCTGTGATCCTCACGGCCTTCGGTGCCAACAGCGGTCGCTTCGCGTGTGCCATGGCCACTGTTGCCTGAACTGCCGGAATCACTGCTGCCGTGCTCGCTGCCACGCCCCGAATGGCCTCTGTCCGGGTTGTCGGCGCGGTCATCCTGGAACTCCACACGCGTTGCCCGCAATTCGTGAGCGCCATTGAGTACACCACTCACCCGCACACGCTGATCGAGCGCCAACGCCGCCGCCGGTTTACCAACGATCACGGTGCCCTGCCCCAGCGTCACATTGATGCCTGCAACCACCAGTTGCCGAGCCTGCGCGCGCTGCACCAGCCCTTCGACCACCGCCTGCTGCACACGGCCAGCAAACGGCAGGCTAGGGTCAGGGCGGGTTTGCGCCACTTCCAGTTGACGCCCGGTCCACTGGCCGCGCACCAGCAGTTCCCGTGCCGGGGCTACGCGGGTACCCAGTTGCAGCCCTTGAAGGCTACCAGGGCGATCAATCGCCCCAATGGCACTGGCCTCTCGCAGCCCCGGGGCCCGTTCGATACGGGTCGCCACCACTTCGCCCCTGGCATCGCGCAAGCCGCTGACCCGGACCGGCTCGCCCGGGCGCAGCCCTTCCGCCACCCGCGCGCCTGCGGCAAGGCGCACCGGCTGCCCCATCACCCGCAGCGGGGCCGAAGCGCTGGGGAGCGCCGTCAGCGGCCCTTCGTAGGCGTTGAGGATCGAGATACGCCCAGCCTGCAGGCCGCGCTGGGTGGCAATGGCCTCCACCGCCACAACCTGCCCGATGGCCAGGTGAGCACTGCTGGCCGGTGCACCGTTCTGACTCACCGGTACGTCTTTGCCATAGTGCACTTCCATGCCATTGACGCAGATCGAGGCAAACCCGGTGATGGTGCCGACAATGCCGGTACCACCAGTACCGCCCGGGCGCAGGATTGGCGCACCGGTACCGCCAACACCGCCACTGCTGTGATCGAAGTAGGTGCCGTCCACACCCTCGGCCACTGCACCCGTACCGCCTGTGCCACCGGGGCGCTGCGGATGCGGTGCGCCAGTGCCGCCAACGCCACCGTTTTCACTGCGCACACCGGTGCCGCCCGTCCCTCCCGGAAACTGCATGCCTGCGGCACCGGCCATCCCCACTTCATCACGGCTGACACACACCGGCGCTGCGGCCACCTCGGCAGGCGCCATCAGGTTCAACCCGAAAACCAGGGCGAGCGTGATGGCACTGAGGCAGCGCGCAAGAGAAGTCATGGGCCGGGCGTCTTCGACAAATCGGGTTGGGTAGCTTCAGTGTAGAAATAAAGCCCTACGGTGATGCGCTGACGTTGCTCGACGGCGGGCTCATCAGCGCCCTCCAGCTCTGCTGCAAGCCGGCTGAAAGCAAGCAGCGTCTGCATGCCATCCGTGGAAACCACTTCACGCACGTGTTCGACGCTGGCCAGGCTCAAGGCATCATAGTGAACGCTGCGCTCAAAGAACGGCTGACCTTCGCCACTGAGGTTGTGCACCGCTGCGCAGGCATGGTCATGCAGGTTGTGGCCAAAGTAGGCGGCTTTTTCATCGAAACCCGTCTGCGGCACGAATGCCTGGGCCTCCAGGTGCACACGATCCTGCTCGTCGAGCCGGACGATGCCAAGGCGTAACCACTCATCCAGCACAACCCGGCCACGGATATCGGTGCTGACCTTGGCCACCAGGGCATCGAATGAACAGTCGCCGCCGACACTGGCCAAACGCGGCAGTGCCAGCGCCTGGCCAGGTGCCGAGCAGAACGGCGGGCTGGTGGTCCATACATTGACCAGCTGTGCACCCAGGGTGATGTTTGCCGGCAGGGCTGCGAGCGCTGTGCCGCCTTCACTGCGAATCCGCCGGACGTCCTTGCGGTGTACGCCTGTGAGCAGGCTGATACGGCTGTCGGTGGGCGGGGTGCCGTCCAGGCGAAACTCGCGATGGGCTACGTCGACGAACACGTCCTTGAGAAGGTCGGCGAACATCGTGTAGGTCACCCCCTTGCGCAACATCAAGCGCACCAGCGGACGCATGACACGCCGCAGTGCGCTTAACATCGAAGGGGGAGAAGTTGGGCTGATCAACGCCTGTCAGCTCCTGCTGTTGTCATCACCCGGTTCGCCACCCACATGGTTGCCGCGATCGTCACCAGGTTCACCACCCACGTGATTGCCGTGATCATCGCCAGGCTCGCCGCCGACATGATTACCATGATCATCCCCGGGCTCACCGCCAACATGGTTGCCATGATCGTCACCGGGCTCACCGCCAACGTGATTGCCGTGATCGTCACCGGGCTCACCACCCACGTGATTGCCATGATCGTCACCCGCTTCAGCATGGTTGCTGCTGCGACCAGCGTTTGAATTACCGTCGTGGCCGCTGCCACTGTTGCCGGCATGGCCGCCACCGTCTCCGCCACTGCCATGGCCACCACCGCCACTTCCGCTGCCACCACCGTGGCCGCCACCACCGCCACTTCCGCCACCACCACTTCCACCGCCGTGGCCTCCGCCTCCGCCTCCGCCACCACTTCCACCACCGCCGTGGCCTCCGCCGCCACCGCCACTTCCACCACCACCGTGACCGCCGCCTCCACCGCCGCCGTGACCACCACCACCACCGCCACCGCCACCATCTTTGGCATAGGCGCTGGAGCCGTGAGAAATCGTGTCAGGGATCAACACAATGGACGTCGAAAGCACGCCAGCTACGGCAACCGCCAGTAAGGCCTTCTTGAACAGCAGGTGGATTTGCATAGTCCGTCTCCAGGTCGTCGCCACGAGAACGCAAAATCAGTAAAAGTCTTGTTGTCAGTTTTAGTTTTTCTTTGCGTGGGATTTTTTCCCACGCTTAATTAATAGACCTCTACCCCCCGCCGTTCAAGCGCTACACAGACAAGCCGACCGGTGGTTGGGCTGCTATGTTTTCCCTATCGCCATGGAGGACCACCGGCATGCCTGCGCCACTGACGTTGCAAACGCCGCGCTTGAGCGACTACAGCGAGCTGGTACAGGTGTGGGAGGACTCGGTACGCGCCACCCATCACTTCCTGCCAGAGGGCTACATCGTGCTGCTGCGCGACCACGTGCTGCACCGCTACCTGGATGCGGTGATGCTGGTCTGCTGCAAGGACCGGCAACGTATCTGTGGCTTCGCCGGGGTCGCCAACGGGCGCGTGGACATGCTCTTCGTCGCACCTGACTACCGCGGCCAAGGGGTTGGCAAGCGCCTGCTGCACTATGCGATCGACGAACTGAACGCCGAACGCCTGGACGTCAACGAACAGAACCCGCAAGCCTTGGGCTTCTACATGCATGAAGGTTTCGAAGTGTTCGGCCGTTCAGACACCGATGGCCTGGGCCAGCCCTACCCGCTGCTGCACATGCGCCTGCGCAAAACGGCGTAAATGACACAGATTCCCAGCCCCTGCGCCGCGCAGGCAGGTACAATGCGGGTCTTTCCCTGCCTTTGCGAATTACCGTCATGTCTGAACCCGTCCGCCTGTCCAAACGCCTTATCGAGCAGCTGGGTTGCTCCCGTCGCGAGGCCGAGTTGTATATCGAAGGTGGCTGGGTGACGGTCGATGGCGTGGTCGTCGAGCAGCCGCAGTTCAAGGTTGAGCAACAGCGCGTCGAACTGTTGCCGGGCGCCCGCGCCGAAACGCTGGAACCGGTGACCTTGCTGATGAACCAACCCGCCGGTATCGACAGTGAAACCGCCCGCGCCAGCATGAACATGGGCAACCTCAGCGAGGCTCACCGCGAAGGCGTGCGCGCCCTGCACGGGCATTTTGCCCGGCAGGACTGCGTGGCGCCGCTGGAGCGCGGCGCCACCGGCCTGCAGGTATTCACCCAGGACTGGCGGGTAACGCGCAAGATCAACGCCGACCTGCGCCGCCTGGAGCAGGAGTTCATCGTCGAAGTGCGCGGCGAAACCACGCCCCAGGCGCTGGAACGCCTGGCGCGCGGGGCCACGCGCAATGATCGCGAACTGCCTAAGACCAAAGCCAGTTGGCAAAACGAGACCCACCTGCGCATGGTGCTGAAAAACCCGCAGCCCGGGCAAATTTCCGAGCTGTGCGCCTACCTGCGCCTGGAGCTGGTAAGCATGCGCCGTATTCGCCTGGGTGGCGTATCGATGGGCAAACTGCCGCTAGGCCAATGGCGCTACCTGGCCACTACCGAACGTTTCTAAGCAATACGCCACGCACACGCGTGGCACCTGAACAGGATTCTGCAGCAATGAACCACAACGATGTCCTGCGCAGCCTGCGCTACATGCTCAAGGTGAACGACGCCAAGATGGCCGAAATCATCGGGCTTTCCGGCCTCGAAGTGCATCCTCTGGTGCTGGCCACCTACCTGAAGAAAGAAGAAGAGGAAGGTTTCGTACGTTGCCCTGAACGGGTGATGGCGCACTTCCTCGACGGCCTGGTGATTCACCGCCGTGGCAAGGATGACAGCCGCCCACCGCAGCCGGTCGAGCTGCCGGTGACCAACAACCTCATCCTCAAGAAGCTGCGGGTGGCCTTCGAGCTCAAGGAAGACGACCTGCACGCGATCCTCAAGTCGGTCAACTTCCCGGTCAGCAAGCCGGAGCTCAGCGCGCTGTTCCGCAAGGCCGGCCACGACAACTACCGCCCGTGCGGTGACCAGCTGCTGCGCAACTTCCTCAAGGGCCTGACCCTGCGCGTGCGCGGCTGAGTGGCCATGCAGCACACGGTTGCCCCGGTCGGTATTGTGCGCTCCTGCTTCAAGGAGAAGTTCGCCATCCCGCGCCAGCCGCAGCTGGCGCCTGCGGCGCGCGGCGTGCTCGAACTGCTGCCGCCGTTCGACCAGGGTGATGCGGTCGAAGGCCTGGAGCAGGTCAGCCATGTCTGGCTGCTGTTCCTGTTCCACCAGGCCCTGGAAGACAAACCCCGCCTGAAAGTGCGGCCACCGCGCCTGGGCGGCAACAAGAGCATGGGCGTGTTCGCCACCCGCGCCACCCACAGGCCCAACGGCATCGGCCAGTCAGTGGTGCGCCTGGAGGGGGTAGAGCCTGGCCGCCTGTTGCTGTCCGGGATCGACCTGCTCGATGGCACGCCGGTACTGGACATCAAGCCCTATGTGCCCTACGCCGACAGCATCGCGGGCGCCAGCAACCAGATGGCCAGTGAAGCACCCGCTGCGATTGCCGTGCAGTGGGGGGAAAACGCCCTGCCCCAGGCTCGCGAGCACGCACTACGCCTGGCTGAGCCACTGGTAGAGCTGATCGAGCAGTGCCTGGCCCAGGACCCACGACCGGCCTATCAGATACCACCGGCCGAGCGGGTGTATGGGGTGAAGTTCTGGGATGTGCAAGTGAGGTGGCATTACCCGCAGCCGGAGGTGATCCGGGTGCTGGAAGTGGTGCTGGCCTGAACGCGGCACGAACATGAAAAAGGCGACCTCAAGGGTCGCCTTTTTCATTTAACCATCCCGCGATCAGCGAGCCGGGCCTTCGGCCACGCCCAGGTCATCGGTAGGACGGGTATCGACCAGCGGAGCACCACCGGAAGCCAGCTCCGAAGCGAGCTTGTCGTTGTCCATTTCCTTGACCCACTTGGCAACCACCACGGTAGCAACGGCGTTACCTACCAAGTTGGTCAGGGCGCGGGCTTCAGACATGAAGCGGTCGATGCCGAGGATCAGCGCCAGGCCGGCAACTGGCAAGTGGCCAACAGCCGACAGGGTGGCGGCCAGCACGATGAAGCCCGAACCGGTAACGCCGGCAGCACCTTTGGAGGCCACCAGCAGCACCAGCAGCAAGGTGATCTGGTGAGTGATGTCCATGGTGGTGTCGGTGGCCTGGGCGATGAACACCGCGGCCATGGTCAGGTAGATCGAGGTGCCATCCAGGTTGAACGAGTAACCGGTCGGGATCACCAGGCCGACAACCGACTTCTTGGCACCCAGGCGCTCCATCTTGGCCAGCATGCGTGGCAGTGCCGATTCCGACGAAGAAGTACCCAGCACGATCAGCAGCTCTTCACGGATGTAGCGGATCAGCTTGAGCACGCTGAAGCCGTGGGCGCGGCAGATACCGCCCAGCACCACCAGCACGAACAGCAGGCAGGTGATGTAGAAGCAGGCCATCAGGTAGCCCAGTTGCACCAGCGAGCCAACGCCGTACTGGCCAATGGTGAAGGCCATGGCGCCGAAGGCACCGATCGGGGCCAGCTTCATGATCATGTTGATGATGTTGAACATGACATGGGCAAAGCGGTCGATCATGTCCAGCACCGGCTTGCCATAGCTGCCCAGGCGGTGCAAGGCGAAGCCGAACAGCACCGAGAACATCAGCACTTGCAGGATGTCGCCGTTGGCGAAGGCGCCGACCACGGTGTTGGGGATGACGTTGAGCAGGAAGCCGACGGTGGTCTGCTGCGCGCCGGCGGCGGCGTAGGCAGCCACGCTGCTGGCGTTCAGGGTGCTGACGTCGATGTGCATGCCAGCGCCTGGCTTGACCACGTTGACGACGACGAGGCCGATGATCAGGGCGATGGTGGAGACGATTTCAAAGTACAGCAGCGCGTAGCCGCCGGTCTTGCCGACCGACTTCATGCTCTGCATGCCGGCGATGCCGCTGACCACGGTGCAGAAGATGATCGGGGCGATGACCATCTTGATCAGTTTGACGAAGCCGTCACCCAAAGGTTTGAGGGCGACGCCCGTTTCCGGGTAGTAGTGGCCGAGCAGAATACCGATGGTGATGGCGACCAACACCTGGACATACAGGGATTTGTACAGCGGCTGACGTGTCGTCATGGCTCATTTTCCTCAAGTGTGCCGGCCCACCCTTCCCAGGGTGATGGGGCACCTGAATCGCTAACCCTCCTGCACCCGGAGGGATTTGTCGTTGTGTTCGAGCTGCCTGGGCAGGCCTCTGAAGGGATCAATAGCAAGGGTGGTGCCAAAATGCCCATGAAGGGTGCAAAGGCCGTATTTGCTAGGGATAAATGCCCAACGACGGGGCGATTTGCCTGAGGAAGGCTGGCGGATTTCCGCCCGGTGGCGGGATTTGTACAGGGGCGTTGGCGGGAATCCGCCCATTGCAGTTTTCCTATGCCGGCCCTTTCGCGGGCTCGCCCGCTCCCACAGGGACCGCACTGCATTCAGCTCGTGCGCAGTACCTGTGGGAGCGGGCAAGCCCGCGAAGAGGCCAGTACAGGCGACGGTTCATTCCAAATTGAAGGTGATCCTGAACGCCGCGCCACCCAACGGGGAATCGCCAAGGCTCAACACGGCGTCATAGCTGTCGACAATGTCCTTGACCACCGCCAGCCCGATACCCTGCCCCGGGTGCTGGCTGTCCAGCCGCTCCCCCCGCTCCAGGATGCGCTCACGCTGATCGGCCGGCACCCCCGGCCCATCGTCCTCGATACACAAGGTCAACTGCCCGGGCGCCTGCTCCAGGCTTACCCGCACCTGGCCCAGGCTCAGCCGGTAGGCATTTTCCAGCAGGTTGCCGAGCATCTCCAGCAAGGCGCCCTGCTCCATCGGCACCTGCGCCGCATCAGGCACCTCCAGGGCCACGTTCACCTGTTTGTCCCGGTAAACCTTGGCCAGCGTGCTGCACAAACTGTCGAGCAACGGCAGCAGCCTCACGCTGTGGCGCACCAGGCCGCTCTTGCGCAGGCTGGCGCGTTGCAGCTGGTAGTCGATCTGTTGGCTCATGCGCTCGATCTGGCTTTGCAGCACCCGCGCCTGCTCGCGCTCGCCGCTGCGCTGCTGCAGGCTCTCGCCCACACCTTGCAACACCGCCAGCGGCGTCTTCAGGCTGTGGGCCAGGTCATCCAGCGAATCGCGATAGCGTGTGCGTTGCTCGCGCTCACTGCGTAGCAGGCGGTTGAGCGAACGGGTCAAGCGCAGCAACTCGCGAGGGTGCTCGCCGCTCAGGCCGTCGCGTGCGCCCGATTCCACCTCATCCAGCTCGTGGCTGAGCCGCCGCAACGAACGCAGCCCCCAGGTCAAGCCCGCCCATAACAGCACCATCAATGCCAACAAGGCAGCACCAAAGCCCAGGTAGAGCTTTTCTCGCAGGCCATTGAGGGTGGCCTTGTATTCGCTCACCGGCTGCAGGGCGACAATGCTGTAAGCGGCGCTTTGGCCGCCCAGCAGCTTGATCTCGACGTCGTAAACGAAGAACTCTTCGCCATCGGACTGGTGAATGCGGGCAAACTCGTTACCCCGCCCGTCGTAGCGCGGGCTGTAATTGATGTGCCGGTCGGCAGTGGCCCGCGACTGCCAGACCAGGTTGCCGTCGCGGTCGAAGATGTAGCCCAGCAGGCCGGTATACGGCAGGTTGTAACGCTCGTCCGGCAACAGCGTCGGCATCTGCAGTTGGCCATGCTCGATGCGCGCGGCGGAAATCAGTGTGGTCACATCCGAGGCCAGCCGCTGCTCGATCGACTCCTGCAGGGCCAGGCTGAAGGCTTTCTGCAAGGCCGGCAGCAGCGCCAGCATGAACAGCAGCGCCAGCACGGCGGCGGCCAACATCAGGCGTACCCGCAGGGAGCGGATCATCGGCAGCGCTCGGTGAACAGATAGCCCAGGCCGCGCACGGTGTCGATGGGTTTGAAGCCGTGCTCGCCCTCAAGCTTGCGGCGCAGGCGGCCGACCAGCACCTCGATGACATTGGGGTCGCGCTCCTCGTCCCCCGGGTACAGCTGCTCCATCAGGCGCTCCTTGGCCACGACCTGCTGATGATGGCGCATGAGGTATTCGAGAATGCGGTATTCGTAGGCCGTCAGCGCCAGTGGGTGGTCGTCGAGGGTGGCCTGTTTGCGGTTGAGGTCGAGCACCAGCGGGCCGGCGGCGATGGTCGACTGGGTGAAGCCGCTGGAGCGGCGCAACAGGGCATTCAGGCGAGCCTCCAGCTCTTCGAACTGGAACGGCTTGACCAGGTAGTCGTCAGCACCGGCCGCCAGGCCTTCGACCTTGTCCTGCCAGTTGCCACGGGCGGTGAGGATGAGGATGGGGAAGGTCTTGTCCTGGCTGCGCAGGCGCGTGATCAGCTCCAGGCCACTGATGCCGGGCAGGCCCAGGTCGATGATGGCCAGGTCGAAGTGGTATTGCCCGGCCTGGTACAGGGCCTCTTCGGCGTCGGCGACGGCCTCGACCACATGGCCGCTTTCGCCCAGTCGGGTGTAGAGGTGATGGCGAAGCAGGGCTTCGTCCTCGACCACCAGCAGTTTCATGTGCAGCTCCTTAATTTATTGCCTGTACCGGCCTCTTCGCGGCTAAAGCCGCGAAGAGGCCGGTACAGGATAACGCGGCTCGCCCGTCAGAACTTGTAGCTTGCAGCCAGGTAGGTCTGCGCACTGCTGGTCAGGCGCAGGGTGCCGTCCTTCGGCCCGCCACGCTCGCCCACTTCGGTCGCGGCATTGGTGCGCAGGTAACGGTAGCCCAGTTCAACCGAGGCTTTGTCGGTAATGTCCTGGATCACACCCGCCTGCAGGCCATAGGCATAACCGTAGTCGGTATCGCGGCTGGCACCTGGCGAGTCCTGGGTCAGCTTGGTCACGCCCAGGCTGCCACCACCAAACAGCTTGGTGGTATCGCCCACCGGCAGGAACAGGTCATAGCTGCCCAGCAGGTTTTCCTGGCGCAGCTTGAGGCCGCTGTGGTCGCCCGAGACGTTGTCATAGGTCATGTAGTAGCGGCCTTGGTCATTGATCTTGCCCAGACGCACGCCCCAGGTGTCGTCTTTGCCGATGATGCCATCGGCGTTGAGGTGGTCGGTGTTGCGCTGCAGCAGGCCGGACTTGCGAACCTTGTCGCTGGTCTGGCCGTAGGTCAGGCTGGCGAAGTTGTCGTCGGCGGCCTGGGCGGTGGTGATGCCAGCGGCGCAGACGGCCATGGCGGCAAGCAGGGTGTTGAAGGTTTTCATGGCTGGATACTCCAGTTGGGTGCGCTGTTTCGGTCTGGAAGCTAGAGTAAGCAGGGCACCCTGAACCGCGACTGAACCCTGGCTGAACACCGGCTGAACGAACTGTCTGCAAGACAAGGAGTAGTAACCATGCGTGCCCTGCTGGCCCTGACCCTGATGTGCAGCGCCGCCTTAGCCCAAGCGGCGGTACAAACCCGTGAAATCCCTTACCAGGACGCCGATGGCAACCGCCTGGTCGGCTATTACGCCTACGACGACGCCATCGAGGGCAAGCGCCCCGGCATTGTCGTGGTGCATGAATGGTGGGGGCTGAACGACTACGCCAAACGCCGCGCCCGCGACCTGGCGGCGCTGGGGTACAACGCGCTGGCCATCGACATGTATGGCGACGGCAAGCACACCGAACACCCGCAGGACGCCCAGGCGTTCATGGCTGCCGCAATGAAAGACCCGGCAGCGGCGGCAGCACGCTTCGACGCCGGCCTTGAACTGTTGAAGCTGCAACCGAACACCAACAAGCATCAACTGGGCGCTGTCGGTTACTGCTTCGGCGGCAAGGTGGTGCTCGATGCCGCGCGCCGGGGCGAGAAGCTGGACGGCGTGGTGAGCTTCCATGGCGCGCTGGCCACCCAGACACCGGCAAAACCGGGCGTGGTGCGGGCCGATATCCTGGTCGAGCACGGGGCGGCGGACAGCATGGTCACCCAGCAGCAGGTGGATGCGTTCAAGGCAGAAATGGAGGCGGCCAAGGTCAACTATGAATTCGTCAGTATTGAGGGGGCCAAGCACGGGTTTACCAACCCGGATGCCGACCGGCTGAGCCACGGCGAGCATGGCGGGCCGGACATTGGCTATAACAAAGCGGCGGATGAAAGCTCTTGGGCGGATATGCAGGCGTTCTTCAAGAAGGTGTTCAAATAGCCGCTTGCACGGGCCCGATGTGGGAGCGGCCTTGTGTCGCGAAAGGGGCGCGTAGCGGCCCCGGCAATTTTGCAGGATGGCTGAGATTCTGGGGACGCTGCGCGCCCCTTTCGCGACACAAGGCCGCTCCCACAGGGATGTGACAGTGCCTACTCTGCTGGCACAATACTCGCCATGAACACACTCCCCACCTGCTGTTCCCCACTCCAGCACCACTGGCCCTTGCCCCGCCCGCTCCCCGGCGCGGTGCTGGTCAGTTGCGCCTTTGACCCCGCCCTCCTGGGCCCCGATGACTTCCAGCGCGCCGGCATCGTGCCCAGTGCCAGCCTGCAACGCTCGGTGGCCAAGCGCCAGGCCGAGTACCTGGCCGGCCGCGTATGCGCCCGTGCTGCACTGCAACGCCTGGATGGCCGCAATTACGTGCCCGGCACCCACGAGGACCGCTCACCGATCTGGCCGGCAGGTATCCTCGGTTCGATCACCCATGGCAAAGGCTGGGCCGCCGCCGTGGTCGCGGCCCAGGGCAGCTGCCAAGGCCTTGGGCTGGATCAGGAGTCCCTGCTGGATGACGAACGCGCCGAACGGCTGATGGGCGAAATCCTTACCCCGCCCGAACTCGAACGCCTGGACCGTCGCCAGCTCGGCCTGACGGTCACCCTGACCTTCTCGCTGAAAGAAAGCCTGTTCAAGACCCTCTACCCGCTGACCCGCCAACGCTTCTATTTCGAGCACGCCGAAGTGCTGGAATGGTGCGCCGATGGCCTGGCGCGTCTGCGCCTGCTCACCGACCTGTCGCCACAATGGCAGCACGGCGCAGAATTGCAGGGCCAGTTCAGCCTGCAGGACGGCCACCTGCTCAGCCTGGTCAGCGTCTGACCTTTACAAAGGGGCCTGCTGGCGCGGCCAGTTCAGGCTGAAGCAGGCGCCGCCCAGCGCCTCGCTGCGCCCCACCGTGGCCCGGCCTGCGTGCCAGTAGATGATCCGCCGCACGATCGACAGGCCCAGGCCATGCCCACCCGAGGCCCGTGTACGGCTGTCGTCGAGGCGGGTGAACGGGGTGAAAATGCGGTCCCAGAAGCCCTCGGGTATACCTGGGCCGTCATCTTCCACATCAATGCGGCAGCGTTGCTGCCCCAGCTGGTAGCTCAGGCGCACTTCGCGCTCGGCATGGCGCATGGCATTGCCGACCAGGTTCTGCAGGGCCCGGTGCAGGTAACGCGGCTCGGCCTCGACCCAGGCGCCGTCGGCATCCGCGCCCTGGCAGTCGCCACGCACCACCCGCACCTCGGCACGCAACGGTGCCAGCTCTTCGATCACACGGTCGAGCAAGGCATCCAGGTCTACCCGCTGGAACTTCAAGGCCGGCGCACCCTGCTCCAGGCGGGCATAGGTCAGCATCTCGTCAACCAGCTTGTCGAGGTCCTGGATATCCCCGTCCATGCCCGCCAGGTGCTTGGCCCGTGCCTGTTCGGTGGTGGCGCTTTCAATCATCTCCAGGCCAAAACGCAGGCGCGCAACCGGCGTGCGCAGCTCGTGGGACACCGCCCGCACCAGCTCACGCTGCATGGTCAGCGAGCGCTGCAGGTGCTCGGCCATGCCGTTGAAGGCAGCGGCCAGGCGCCCGACCGAGTCGGCGTCACCGGCAGGCACGCGGGTGTCCAGGCTGCCTTGAGCAATGCGAGTGGCGGCAACTTCCAGGCCCGACACACGGCGCTCCAGCTGGCGTACCAGCAGGTAGACCACCAGGCCGATCAGGCACAGGCCAAGGAAGGCGATCAATATCAGCAACTGCGGCGGATACGGGTTGAGCTGGTACAACGGGCCGATTTCCAGCACCCAGGGCGAACCTGACAGCCCGGCAAACACACGGATCGAGTCGCCATCCCTGCCCAGCGCCATCACGGTGTCGCCCTCCTCGACCCGGCGCCGCTGGTCATCGTCCAGGCTTACCCGCTCGATGCGCTGCAGGGCGACGCCAAAACCGAAGCCCTTTTCCTGCTTGATCTGCGCCAACCGCTGCTGCTGTTCGGTGATCGGGTAACGCACCAGTTCATCGGCCAGCAGATAAAGGGTGGCGCGCGCCAACTGCTCGCTTATCTGTTTGATCTGCGCGACCAGCATCAGGTCTTCCTGGCCAACCTTGCGAAGCACTTGTGCCGCATGCGGGCCGGTCTTTTCGACCACCACCAGGCCACGGTACAGGCGCGCCCGCTGGCCGCCGTCGAGGGTGCGCGCAGTCATGGGCTGCAACGCCAGCGGCACACCCAGCAGGCGCTCCCAGATCAGCAGCGAGCGTTTGCGTTCGGTGTCATTCTGCTGTGCGAGGTTGTCGGCCATCAGGCTGAAGGTGCCCTGGGCCAGGCCTTCGCGGTGCTGGGCGGCGCGCACTTCGTTGACCAGATGCAGGCTGAGTATGCCAAGCAGGGCCACCAGCACCAGCACAGCCAGCATGCCGCCGTAGATACGCAGGAAGATCGAGTTGTTCATGGCGCCTCGCCGACAAACAGGTAGCCCTTGCTGCGCAGGGTCTTGATCAAGCGGGGCTGGAGCGGATCATCGCCGATCTTGGGGCGGATTTTTGAAATGCGGATGTCGATGGAGCGGTCCTGGCCGTCGTAGCCCACACCGCGCAGCGCGGTGAAGATCTGCTCGCGGGTCAGCACGCGGCCGGCGTTGCTGGCCAGCAGCCAGAGGAGGTCGAATTCGGCGCCGGTCAGCTCGATCAGCGTTTCGCCCAAGCGCGCCTCGCGCAAGCGGTTGTCGATACGCAGGGCGCCGAAGGCCAGGTCCTGGCGCTTGTTGTCCACGGCCTCGCTGCGGCGCAGCAGGGCCTGGATACGCGCCAGCAGCAGGCGTGGGCGTACCGGCTTGCACACGTAGTCGTCGGCCCCCAGGTCCAGGCCCTGGACCTGGTCGAGTTCGTCGCTGCGGGCAGTGAGCATCAGGATCGGGCCGGGATACTGGCTGCGCACACGGCGGCAGATGCTCAGGCCGTCCTCGCCGGGCAGCATAAGGTCAAGGATGACCACGTCGGGCTGGCTGTCGACGATGCGCCGTGCGGCGCGGGCGCCGTCGCCCTCCACCGCGACCTCGTAGCCGTTGGCTTGCAAGTATTCGGCGGTGAGCTCGGCCAGGCGCTGGTCGTCTTCGACAATGAGGATGCGGGGGGTGGGATGGTCCATGGCTTAGGCCTTCGCTTGTTGTTTTCTTTTGCCTGTGCCCGCGAAGAGGCCGGCACAGGCAACATACCCCTTTAACCAAAAGGCAACATCTGCCTCGGATACTACGTCCCGCCCCCGGCACTGCCAAGCCACTCACAGCCCCCTCGACTGAACCGTTTTTTGTGATAGGGTTCGCGCCCGAAAAAAACTGCCCCGGGGCAGCAAGGCGCAGAAAAATACTGCAAACCACTTGGCACAAGGCCTACAGCGAATACCCACCATTCACACACAAAGTACGCACAAGTTATCCACAGGCGCTCGCCTTGCAAAGGCCCCAATACCGCATTATCTTGTATCCCGATCGCAGCGAACCACTAGATGTTGGGGTTCTTGCAAAATCACACACAAAAGTCAACCCGCAAAATCGAGCGATTTTCCGGGCGGAACTTCAAGTGATTTCAGCAGCCAAACCGCTCCTGCGGAGGCGACCGAGGCAAGCCCTTCCAGGGCCTTGTTCGGGTATGGGTGTTGCAGGCCAGGCCTGACACTCATCAGCAACAGATTTTGGGCTCAGCCCAGAACCTTTGACTTCGGCCAGGGAGCGGCGAGCTATTGCCCTTATTCCTGAGTCTGTCCCGAAGTCGGTACGCCCGCGCGGGCGGATGCGCATGCATTGCGCATCCCCGCCGGGGCATCGAGCAAGTGGACGGAACGGTGGGCGCCCAAAAGGCGCCTGAACACTATAGAAACTGTGGAGACACCCACCCATGCAAACCGACACAACTCGCGAGAACCCGCAAGCCAAGGTGCCGCAAGCTGCCGATTCCAACCAGGATCTGGCCGCCACCGCCCCTGGCCAACTGCGCGTGATCAAGCGCAACGGCACTGTCGTCCCTTACACCGACGACAAGATCACCGTGGCCATCACCAAGGCGTTCCTCGCAGTTGAAGGCGGCACCGCTGCCGCTTCGTCGCGCATCCACGACACCGTCGCGCGCCTGACCGAGCAGGTTACCGCCACGTTCAAACGTCGCATGCCATCGGGTGGCACCATCCACATCGAAGAAATCCAGGACCAGGTCGAACTGGCCCTGATGCGCGCCGGCGAGCAGAAAGTCGCCCGTGACTACGTGATCTACCGCGACCAGCGCGCCAAGGAGCGTGCCACCCGCGCCAACACCGATGCCGTGGTCGAGCCGCACCCGTCCATCCGCATCACCCTGGCCGACGGCAGCCTGGCGCCGCTCGACATGGCCCGCCTGAACACCATCATCAGCGAAGCCTGCGAAGGCCTGGCCGAAGTCGATGGCGACCTGATCCAGCGCGAAACCCTGAAGAACCTGTACGACGGCGTGGCCATCAAGGACGTCAACACCGCCCTGGTGATGACCGCCCGTACCCTGGTAGAGCGCGAGCCGAACTACTCGTTCGTCACCGCCCGCCTGCTGATGGACACCCTGCGCGCCGAAGGCCTGGGCTTCCTGAATGTAGCCGACAGCGCCACCCACCACGAAATGGCCGACCTGTACGCCAAGGCCCTGCCGGCCTACGTCGCCAAAGGTATCGAGTTCGAGCTGCTGAACCCTGCCCTGGCTGACTTCGACCTGGAAAAACTGGGCAAGGCGATCAACCACGAGCGCGACCAGCAGTTCACCTACCTGGGCCTGCAGACCCTGTACGACCGCTACTTCATCCACAAGGATGGCGTGCGCTTCGAGCTGCCGCAGGTGTTCTTCATGCGTGTGGCCATGGGCCTGGCGCTGGAAGAGAAAGACAAGGAGGCCCGCGCGATCGAGTTCTACAACCTGTTGTCGTCCTTCGACTACATGGCCTCGACCCCGACCCTGTTCAACGCCGGCACCCTGCGCCCGCAGCTGTCCAGCTGCTACCTGACCACCGTGCCGGACGACCTGTCGGGCATCTACCACGCGATCCACGACAACGCCATGCTGTCGAAATTCGCCGGTGGCCTGGGCAACGACTGGACCCCTGTACGTGCACTGGGCTCCTACATCAAGGGCACCAACGGCAAGTCCCAGGGTGTTGTACCGTTCCTGAAAGTGGTCAACGACACCGCCGTTGCCGTGAACCAGGGTGGCAAGCGCAAGGGCGCCGTGTGTGCCTACCTGGAAACCTGGCACCTGGACATCGAAGAATTCATCGAGCTGCGTAAAAACACCGGTGATGACCGCCGTCGTACCCACGACATGAACACCGCCAACTGGATCCCTGACCTGTTCATGAAGCGCGTCTTCGATGACGGCAAGTGGACCCTGTTCTCGCCTTCGGAAGTGCCAGACCTGCACGACCTGACCGGCAAGGCCTTCGAAGAGCGCTACGAGTACTACGAAGCCCTGACCGAGTACAACAAGATCAAGGTGTTCAAGACCATTCAGGCCAAAGACCTGTGGCGCAAGATGCTGTCGATGCTGTTCGAGACCGGCCACCCGTGGCTGACCTTCAAGGACCCGTGCAACCTGCGTTCGCCGCAGCAGCACGTGGGCGTGGTCCACAGCTCGAACCTGTGCACCGAGATCACCCTGAACACCAACAAGGACGAGATCGCGGTCTGCAACCTGGGCTCGATCAACCTGCCGAACCACATCGTCGACGGCAAGCTGGACACCGCCAAGCTGCAACGCACCGTGAACACCGCCGTGCGCATGCTCGACAACGTGATCGACATCAACTACTACTCGGTGCCACAAGCGCGTAACTCGAACCTCAAGCACCGCCCGGTCGGCCTGGGCATCATGGGCTTCCAGGACGCTCTGTACCTGCAGCACATTGCCTACGGTTCCGATGCTGCGGTCGAGTTCGCCGACAAGTCGATGGAAGCGGTCAGCTACTTCGCCATCCAGGCTTCTTGCGACCTGGCCGATGAGCGCGGTGCGTACGAGACCTTCCAGGGTTCGCTGTGGTCCAAGGGCATCCTGCCACTGGATTCGCAACAGATCCTGATCGAAGCCCGTGGCCAGAAGTACATCGACGTCGACCTGAACGAGACCCTGGACTGGGCTCCGGTACGTGCCCGCGTACAAAAAGGTATTCGTAACTCGAACATCATGGCCATCGCGCCAACCGCGACCATCGCCAACATCACCGGCGTGTCGCAGTCGATCGAGCCGACCTATCAGAACCTGTACGTGAAATCGAACCTGTCGGGCGAGTTCACCGTGATCAACCCGTACCTGGTCCGCGACCTGAAGGCCCGTGGCCTGTGGGACTCGGTCATGATCAACGACCTGAAGTACTACGACGGTTCGGTGCAGCAGATCGAGCGTATTCCGCAAGAGCTGAAAGACCTGTACGCCACTGCGTTCGAAGTGGAAACCAAGTGGATTGTCGATGCTGCCTCGCGTCGCCAGAAGTGGATCGACCAGGCTCAGTCGCTGAACCTGTACATCGCTGGCGCCTCGGGCAAGAAGCTGGACGTGACCTACCGCATGGCCTGGTACCGTGGCCTGAAAACCACCTACTACCTCCGTGCCCTGGCCGCGACCAGCACCGAGAAGTCGACCATCAACACCGGTAAGCTCAACGCCGTTTCCAGCGGTGGCGACAGCGCCCCGGTCCAGGCAGCCGGCCCAGCGCCAGTGCCGAAGGCCTGCGCGATCGACGAGCCTGACTGCGAAGCCTGCCAGTAAGGCCTGAATGCCGCGCGGGGTGCCCAAGGGCGCCCCGCGCGGCATTTTTGTATCTGCGTCACTGAGAAGCCCTGCCCTTTTCCCGCTGCGTATGCGGTTCGGTAAAAGGACTGGACCTCTCTAAAAAGGACGCAAGCCCATGGCGCGGAAAAAAGTGGCAACTCGCAAGATTGGCCGTAACGCAGAAACCGGCCGCTTCACCTCGGTCGAAGCAGCACGCAAGCAGCCCAAGACGCACATTGTCGAAACGCTGCATACCCACCGCAGCTAGTGTTGCCGGGCCTCATCGCCGGCAAGCCCGCGCTGAGGCCCGTTCGGCTAACACGCCCTTTGACAAAAACACCATATGATGTGTCTCGAAATTTAAACTGGCACAACATATAGGTTGGCGCTACACTCTCCCCCCGTAGCAGAACACAGCCTTTTCGTGAACGGACGCACGCAAAACCGGTCGAAAAAGTTACCCTCGCCGGCAACACACGCGCCCCGATCGAAGGTGAATTCCGGTATACTTTGCGCCCTCTGAAAAGAGCACCATTCAATTGTCCTGGCCCCTCCCCGAGGCCTGGCCAGGTACAAGCCAGAACACATTCAGATGTAAACGAGAGTCAGCCTCTCGAGCTGATCATTTGCCCATTGGCCGTGCGTCAGGCATCACATTCTTAAAATCCAACCGGTTGCCCCCGGGCGACCCTCAAGCAGGAGCCAATCACCATGCTGAGCTGGGACGAATTCGACAAGGAAGACGGCGAAGTAGCCGCCAAAGGCAACACCCCTGCGCAGGCCGCTGCCGCCGCCACCCTCGACAAGCTCGACAGCGCCGGTGGTGCCGCCGCCCTGGAAGCCCGCGCGGCCACCGCCTCTGACTCCGAAGCCGTCAAACGTGCCAAGGCCGCCCTCGACGCCCTCGACATTGCCGAAGGCCTGGCCGAGCTGGAAGGTTCCTCTGCCCGCGTTGCGGTAGACGAAAAGCGCATGATCAACTGCCGCGCCGACCTGAACCAGCTGGTACCGTTCAAGTACGACTGGGCCTGGCAGAAGTACCTGGACGGCTGCGCCAACCACTGGATGCCGCAAGAGGTCAACATGACCGCCGACATCGCCCTGTGGAAGAGCCAGGACGGCCTGACCGAAGACGAGCGCCGCATCGTCATGCGCAACCTGGGCTTCTTCTCCACCGCCGACTCGCTGGTTGCCAACAACCTGGCCCTGGCCGTGTACCGCCTGATCACCAACCCGGAGTGCCGCCAGTACATCCTGCGCCAGGCCTTCGAAGAGGCGATCCACACCCACGCCTACCAGTACTGCATCGAGTCGCTGGGCATGGATGAAGGCGAGATCTTCAACATGTACCACGAGATCCCGTCGGTCGCTAAAAAAGCCGCCTGGGGCCTGAAGTACACCCGCGCCATCTCCGACCCGGAATTCAACACCGGCACCGTCGAAACCGACAAAGAGCTGCTGCGCAACCTGATCGCCTACTACTGCGTACTGGAAGGCATCTTCTTCTACTGCGGCTTCACCCAGATCCTGTCCATGGGCCGCCGCAACAAGATGACCGGCGTGGCCGAGCAGTTCCAGTACATCCTGCGTGACGAGTCGATGCACCTGAACTTCGGTATCGACGTGATCAACCAGATCAAGATCGAGAACCCACACCTGTGGGACGCGGCGATGAAGGAAGAAGCGACCCAGATGATCCTGCAAGGGACCCAGCTGGAGATCGAATACGCCCGTGACACCATGCCACGCGGCGTGCTGGGCATGAACGCGGCGATGATGGAGGATTACCTCAAGTTCATTGCTAACCGTCGTTTGACTCAGATTGGTTTGAAAGAAGAGTATCCGGGGACTACCAACCCGTTCCCATGGATGAGCGAGATCATGGACTTGAAGAAGGAGAAGAACTTCTTTGAGACGCGCGTGATTGAGTATCAGACCGGCGGGGCACTGAGCTGGGACTGATTGTCCGGGCTGAGTATCGAGAAGGCTGCCAATTGGCAGCCTTTTTTATTGGCAGGGGAAAGGCGAACAGGACCCTTCCTACAAGGTTTTTCATTGTCACTTTTTTAGCATCGCGATAACGTCTGTTGGCGCTTAAGAACGCTCACGCAGCGGAATCCCGTTCCCGTTAGAAACGGCTCTCCAAATCAGGATGGCCAAACATGGACAGTCTCAATAAACCTACGCTCTTCACCCGCTATAACCGCCCTCTCCACACCCTCTGGCTCGAAACCCAAGCCTGGTTCTGCGCCCACGAACTCGGCCGGCTGAGCGGTCACTTCTTCGACGAACACTGCATGCGCAAGCTCGACCCGGACCAGTACCGCACTGTGCCGCTGCTGCGCTATGGCAAGTACCAGCAGACCACCATGGTCAGTGAGTCCGGGGCCTATACCTTGTTGGCGCATCACCATGTGCCGGAGAACCGCCATTTGCGCTGGTGGTTGACGCATGAGGTGGTGGCGGTGCTGCGTGATGCTCAGGCTGACGGGGTAGACGATGCGCCGCGGCTGGGGCAGATGTGCTGGCCTGGTGGGCGGAGCGCGACTTTGCTGTATTGGCAGAGTGAGCCTTGGGTGAGGATGCGGGATATGCCAGTGGTGCTGGCGGGGGAAGTGGAGTTGCCGGGGTTGGTTGAGAAACGCAAATTGAGTTGGCGGGAGTGTGCGCAGCGGGCGCTGCGGATGCATGGGGTTTAGCGGGCGGTTTTTGCCTGTGCTGGCCTCTTCGCGGGTGAACCCGCTCCCACAAAAGACTTCGTTTGCTGGCAATTTTTTGGTTAGCCGGTCAAAAGCGGGGTAGCGGGTTAATGCCAGTCAGTTAAGCCAATCAGGGCTGCTGCGCAGCCCATCGCCGGCAAGCCAGCTCCCACACCGACCGAATCGCACTCAAGCCATGCGCTGTACCTGTGGGAGCCTGGCTTGCCGGCGATGGGGCGCAAAGCGGCCCCAATTTTCCTGACGGATTGGCATTAGAGGTTACCCGCGAACGCCGGCAAAGCCGGTGCCGTACATCGAGTCAGATTCTATAGGTCATCCAGTTGGACCTTCACGCGCAGCGGGGAAGCGAGACGCTCATTTACAGACGCGATGAGGTCTTCATCTTCCTCGGCCATGCTGGCTGGCCCGAAAGGCAGCTTGCCCTGCTCTGCTACATATTGCAGAACCTGGTGCATGAGTTCGGAGGGGGTTACACCGAGGCGCTCTAGCTCTTCGTAGGCGCGGGCTTTGAGCTCGTCGTCGATGCAGATGTTGATGGACGCAGTGGTTCGACTTTCGAGAAAAGAAGAGGCCCCGCCCACGCCGACAAGAGGGGTACGGCACAACGAGGTGCCGGGACTGGACATGCCAGTCTACGTGGTCGAGGGCGAGGCCAGATCTGAAGATAGCGCAGGGTTGCGGCAGGGTCCACAGGCGATTGGATTGGACTTGTAAACCATGTCTTCGGTTTACAGGCGTACGTCTGTGGGAGCGGGCATGCCCGCGAAGCAGGCTACGCGGTGGATGGCACCGGCTTTGCCGGTGTTCGCGGCTAAAGCCGCTCATACAGAGATCGCGCCCGCTGTTGGAATAGTGCCTGGGACTACCTTGGTCGTAGTATGTCTCTAAAGGGCTCACGGTAGAGCTTCTACAGCCCGATTTTTGCCATCTTTCCCCTAAATCGCTCAGCCATCAGCCGTTGACAGCCCACCTCCCCCTTGCTAATAATCGCCCACAGTTGTACGACAACGCATAACAAAAACAACAATCAGTGGACGAACTCATGTCGACACCCATCCCGCTACATCCACGTCTATTGCACACCCCTCTTCCCCCGGCCTGCCTGCGTACGCCCGTCAGTACCTAGCACCCGGCTACCGCGCATTCCCCCCTGGCCCTGACCGGCCCGTTACTTACCCGCCCCTGCCGCAGGCCGCTTGTGCGTGCCCGGTGGACGGGCTGCCATACCCTTCGGGAGCACAACAATAATGAAAATCTGCCAAACCCTGCCCTTCGCCCTGCTTGGCGCCGGGGTCATCGCCGGCCTGCCGGGTACCAGCCTGGCTGCGGGTTTTGTCGAGGACAGCAAAGCCACGCTCGGGCTGCGCAACTTCTACATCAACCGTAACTTCACCAACCCCAGCAACGCTCAGAGCAAGGCCGAGGAATGGACGCAAAGCTTCATCCTCGATGCCCGCTCGGGGTTCACCGAAGGGCCGGTCGGGTTCGGGATGGATGTGCTGGGGCTGTGGTCGGTCAAGCTTGATGGCGGCGGCGGCACCTATGGCACGGCGTTGTTGCCGCGTCATGACGATGGCAAGCCGGCGGATGATTACGGACGTTTGGCAGTGGCCGGCAAGGCGCGTATTTCCAAGACCGAACTGAAGATTGGCGAGTGGATGCCGGTGCTGCCGATCCTGCGTTCGGACGACGGGCGCTCGTTGCCGCAGACGTTCCGTGGCGGGCAAATCACCTCTAACGAGATTGCCGGGCTGACCCTGTACGGCGGCCAGTTCCGCGGCAACAGCCCGCGCAACGACGCCAGTATGGAAGACATGAGCTACGGCGGTGGCGTGTCGGACCGCTTCAACTTTGTGGGTGGCGAGTACAAGTTCAACCAGGACCGCACGCTGGTGGGGCTGTGGAATGCGGTGCTGAAGGATGTGTATCAGCAGCAGTACCTGCAACTGAGCCACAGCCAACCGGTGGGCGACTGGACCCTGGGCGCCAACCTGGGCTACTTCCATGGCGATGAGGATGGCTCCGAGCGCGCCGGGCAGCTGGACAACAAGACCTATTCGGGGATGTTCTCGGCCAAGTACGGTGGCAGCACCTTCTGGGTGGGCCTGCAAAAGGTCGATGGTGATACCTGGATGCGGGTCAATGGCACCAGCGGCGGAACCTTGGCCAACGACAGCTACAACTCCAGCTTCGACAATGCCAACGAACGCTCGTGGCAGGTGAGGCATGACTTCAACTTCGTCACCGTCGGGGTGCCTGGCCTGACCTTGATGAACCGGTATATCAGCGGGCGTGATGTGCATAACGGGTCGGTGACCGATGGCAAGGAGTGGGTGCGCGAGACGGAACTGGCGTATGTGATCCAGAGCGGGGCGTTCAAGGATTTGAGTGTGAAGTGGCGTAACTCGTCGATTCGGCGGGATTACAGCAATAACGAGTTTGATGAGAACCGGTTGATCTTTAACTATCCATTGTCGTTGCTGTAACCGGAACATCGGCGCTGCCTTTATTGGGGCCGCTTTGCGGCCCATCGCCGGCAAGCCAGCTCCCACACCGACCGCGCTGACTTCAAGGCATGTGCAGTACCTGTGGGAGCTGGCTTGCCGGCGATGAGGCCGGTAAAAGCCACACAAGCCTCATTGACAACACCCAAATTCACCGCCAATAATCAGCCTAGTCATACGACAACCTACAACAATTAACAACAAGAGCCGGCCATGACCCCTACTCCCCTCAATCGCCTGCTGCTCACCGGAGCCGCAGGCGGCCTGGGCAAGATCCTTCGCGAACGCCTGCAAGGCTACGCCGAGGTCCTGCGCCTTTCCGACATCAGCCCCATGGCACCTGCCGCAGGCCCGCATGAAGAAGTAATCACCTGTGACCTGGCCGACAAGGCGGCGGTACATGCCCTGGTCGAAGGCGTTGACGCCATCATCCACTTCGGCGGCGTGTCCACCGAGCATTCCTTCGAAGACATCCTCGGCCCCAACATCTGCGGCGTGTTCCACGTCTACGAGGCGGCGCGCAAGCATGGGGTGAAGCGCATCATCTTCGCCAGCTCCAACCACACCATCGGCTTCTATCGCCAGGACGAGCGCATCGACGCCCACTCCCCACGCCGCCCCGACAGCTACTACGGGCTGTCCAAATGCTATGGCGAAGATGTAGCCAGTTTCTACTTCGACCGCTACGGCATCGAGACCGTCAGCATCCGTATTGGCTCGTCGTTCCCGCAACCCCAAAACCCACGCATGCTCTGCACCTGGCTGAGCTACGACGACCTGGTGCAACTGATCGAGCGCGGGCTGTTCACGCCCGACGTTGGCCACACCATCGTCTACGGTGCCTCCGACAACCGCACCGTGTGGTGGGACAACCGCCATGCCGAGCACCTGGGCTATGTGCCCAAGGACAGCTCCGAAGCCTTCCGCGCCGCCGTCGAAGCCCAGCCGGCGCCCGCCGCCGATGACCCGAGCATGGTCTACCAGGGCGGCGCCTTCACCGTGGCCGGCCCATTCAACTGACCCCACGCATGCCAGGAGGCACGGCCATGAACTGCGAACTGATCGTCGACGCCCGCAACGGCACTGGCGAAAGCCCCGTGTGGCACGCCGCTGAACAGGCCCTGTACTGGGTCGATATTCCCGCCCGCCAACTGCACCGCTGGCAGGCGGCCGATGGCAAACACCAGGTCTGGCAGGGCGACGAAATGCTGGCCTGCATCGCCCGCAGCGGCCAGGGCTGGGTTGCCGGCATGGAAAGCGGCATCTTCCAGCTTCAGGCCAAGGCCGACGGCAGCCTGGACAGCCGGCTGCTCAGCAGCGTGCCACATGCCCAGGCGGGCATGCGTTTCAACGATGGCCGCTGCGATCGCCAGGGCCGCTTCTGGGCCGGTACCATGCTGCTGGACATGCAACAAGGCGCACATGTTGGTGCGCTCTACCGGCATGACGGCGAAGGTCATCTGCACCTGCAGCAGGACGGCATGATCGTGCCTAACGGCCTGGCTTTCAGCCCCGACGGCACACGCATGTACCTCTCCGACTCGCACCCCAACGTGCAGAAAGTCTGGGCCTTCGACTACGACACCGACAGCGGCACGCCACACAACAAACGGCTGTTCGTCGACATGCGCGGCTACCCTGGCCGCCCCGATGGCGCCGCCATCGACCAGGACGGCTGCTACTGGATCTGCGGCAACGATGCCGGGCAGATCCACCGTTTCACCCCCGATGGCCGCCTGGACCGCTCGCTCAGCGTGCCGGTGAAGAAGCCGGCGATGTGCGCCTTCGGCGGCGCCAACCTGGACACCCTGTACGTCACCTCGATCCGCCCTGCGGGCATCGACCTCAGCGACCAGCCGCTGGCTGGCGGGGTATTTGCCCTCAACCCTGGCACCAAAGGCCTGGAGGAGCCTGCCTACCGGGGCTGAGCCCCGCCTGCCAAACCCACACTTGCACGTACGAAACCAGATAATAAAAACCACGGAGTTTCATCATGACGTTCAAACGCAAGCTGCTTCTTGCCGTACTCCCCTTCGCCTTCAGCGTGGCCATGCCCGCCTCGGCACTGGACATCAAGTTCGCCGAAATCCACCCGGCCGGCTATCCCACTGTGGTGGCCGAGCAGAACATGGGCAAAAAGCTTGAAGCAGCCAGCAATGGCGACATCACCTTCAAGATGTTCGCCGGCGGCGTGCTGGGCTCGGAAAAGGAAGTGATCGAACAGGCGCAGATCGGTGCCGTACAGATGACCCGCGTCAGCCTGGGGATCGTCGGCCCGGTAGTGCCGGATGTAAACGTGTTCAACATGCCGTTCGTGTTCCGCGACCATGAGCACATGCGCAAGATCATCGACGGAGACATCGGCCAGGAGATCCTCGACAAGATCACCAACTCCGACTTCAACCTGGTGGCCCTGGCCTGGATGGATGGCGGCTCGCGCAGCATCTACACCAAGAAGCCCGTACGCAGCCTTGAAGACCTCAAGGGCATGAAGATTCGCGTGCAGGGCAACCCGCTGTTCATCGACATGATGAACGCCATGGGCGGCAACGGCATCGCCATGGACACCGGGGAAATCTTCAGCGCCCTGCAAACCGGTGTGATCGATGGTGCCGAGAACAACCCGCCAACGCTGCTTGAGCACAACCACTTCCAGAGCGCCAAGTACTACACCCTGACTGGCCACCTGATCCTGCCGGAGCCGGTGGTGATGTCCAAGACCACCTGGAACAAGCTCACCCCCGAGCAGCAGGCGCTGGTGAAGAAGGTCGCGCGTGAGGCGCAGATGGAAGAGCGCGCGCTGTGGGACGCCAAGTCCGCTGCCAGTGAAGAGAAGCTGAAGGCCGCCGGTGTCGAGTTCATCACCGTCGACAAGAAACCGTTCTACGACGCCACCGCCTCGGTGCGTGAAAAATACGGCGCGCAATACGCTGACCTGATGAAGCGCATCGACGCCGTCCAGTAACAGCGGCCCCTTTCTGAACGACCTCGGCAGCGCGGCGCCCGTCGCCCTGCCGCTTTGGTGATGCCCATGAAAAACCTTGTCCTGCGTGTGAACGACACGCTGTACCGCAGCTGCATCTGGGTCGCCGGCCTGTCAATCCTGACGATGTCGCTGATCATTCCCTGGGGCATTTTTGCCCGCTACGTGCTCGGCACCGGCGCCAGCTGGCCGGAGCCGGTGGCCATCCTGCTGATGGTGGTGTTCACCTTCGTCGGCGCCGCCGCCAGCTACCGCGCCGGGGCGCACATGGCGGTGGCGATGATTACCGATCGCCTGCCACCGCTTCAGCGCCAGCTGGTCGCGCTGCTGGTGCAGGTGCTGATGATTCTGGTGTGTGTATTCATGACCTACTACGGCACCAAGTTGTGCATCACCACCTGGAACCAGTTTCTGGCGTCGCTGCCGGGTGTACGGGTGGGCATGACTTATGCGCCGATCCCGGTGGGTGGCGTGCTGACCCTGGTCTTCGTGCTGGAAAAACTTCTGCTCGGCGACCAGAGCCATCGCAAGGTGGTGCGTTTCGACCATGTAGAAGAAAGCGAAGGAGTGGCGTAAATGGATGCGTTCATTCTGTTGGGCAGTTTCATCGCGCTCATCCTGCTGGGCATGCCGGTGGCCTATGCACTGGGCCTGTCGGCGTTGATCGGTGCGTGGTGGATCGACATCCCGCTGCAGGCGATGATGATCCAGGTAGCCAGTGGGGTTAACAAGTTCTCGCTGCTGGCCATTCCGTTCTTCGTGCTGGCCGGTGCGATCATGGCCGAAGGCGGTATGTCACGCCGGCTGGTGGCCTTTGCCGGGGTGCTGGTGGGCTTCGTGCGTGGCGGGCTGTCGCTGGTCAACATCATGGCTTCGACCTTCTTCGGGGCGATTTCGGGCTCGTCGGTGGCCGACACGGCCTCGGTGGGCTCGGTGCTGATTCCGGAGATGGAGCGCAAGGGCTACCCGCGCGAGTTTTCCACCGCCGTGACCGTCAGCGGCTCGGTGCAGGCGCTGCTGACCCCACCCAGCCACAACTCGGTGCTGTACTCGCTGGCGGCGGGCGGCACGGTATCGATTGCCTCGCTGTTCATGGCGGGTGTCATGCCCGGTTTGCTGCTGAGCGCGGTGATGATGGGCCTGTGCCTGATCTTCGCCAAGAAGCGCAACTACCCCAAGGGCGAAGTGATCCCGCTGCGCCAGGCGCTGAAAATTGCCGGTGAGGCGCTGTGGGGCCTGATGGCCATGGTGATCATCCTGGGCGGCATCCTATCGGGTGTGTTCACCGCGACCGAATCGGCAGCCGTGGCGGTGGTGTGGTCGTTCTTCGTGACCATGTTCATCTACCGCGACTACAAGTGGCGCGACCTGCCCAAGCTGATGCACCGCACGGTTCGCACCATCTCCATTGTGATGATCCTGATCGGCTTTGCCGCCAGCTTCGGCTACGTGATGACGCTGATGCAGATCCCGTCGAAGATCACCACGGCGTTCCTGACCCTGTCGGACAACCGCTACGTGATCCTGATGTGCATCAACTTCATGTTGCTGCTGCTGGGCACGGTGATGGACATGGCGCCGCTGATCCTGATCCTCACACCGATCCTGCTGCCGGTCATCACCGGTATCGGCGTGGACCCGGTGCACTTCGGCATGATCATGCTGGTGAACTTAGGGATAGGCCTGATCACCCCGCCGGTAGGGGCCGTGCTGTTCGTGGGCTCGGCCATCGGCAAGGTGAGCATCGAGTCGACGGTGAAGGCGCTGCTGCCGTTCTACCTGGCGCTGTTCCTGGTGCTGATGGCGGTGACCTACATTCCGGCCATTTCCCTGTGGCTGCCTAGCGTGGTGCTTTAACTGAAATAGGGGGCCGCTTTGCGGCCCATCGCAGGCAAGCCAGCTCCCACAGGGAATGTGCAGCCTGCCAGCCCAGCGCAGTTCCTGTGGGAGCTGGCTTGCCTGCGATGGGCTGCAAAGCAGCCCCCTTGGCCCTACCTGCAAATGGACCCTGCACATGGCTGTCCCCTCCTCTGCTGCCCCTCTGTTTCCACGTAAACTGGCCATCGCCTTGCTGGCCCTGCTGGCCTGTTCATTCGCCGGCAACCACATCGCCGCTCGCATCGCCTTCGATGACGGCACCGGCGTGCTGCTGGCGATTCTCTGCCGCTCAGGCATCACCTTGCTGGTACTCGCCTGCCTGTTGCTGTGGCAACGCCAGGCGATAGGCCTGCCTGCGGGTACCCGTCACTGGCAGTTGCTGCTCGGCCTGCTGATCGCCACCCAAAGCCTGTGCCTGTACTCGGCAGTTGCGCGCATCCCGGTGGCATTGGCGCTGCTGGTGGGCAACACCT
Source organism: Pseudomonas sp. LLC-1 (assembly GCF_002992185.1). NCBI lineage: Bacteria > Pseudomonadati > Pseudomonadota > Gammaproteobacteria > Pseudomonadales > Pseudomonadaceae > Pseudomonas > Pseudomonas sp. LLC-1. The sequence goes on from NZ_LUVY01000004.1 coordinate 175,154, forward strand.
TCCCGATGTTGCTGGCATTGCTCACCTGGGCACTGGGTGGCGCACGGCCTACTGGCCGCACGGCGCTGTTCATGGGCCTGATCCTGTGCGGGCTGGTACTGGCGCTGGATGTGCCCGCTCGCCTGGCCGACAGTGGCGCGGCCAACCCGCACTGGGCGCTGGGCGTCAGCCTGGCCTTTGGTGCCGCCTGTGCGTTTGCCTGTGCCTTGTGGATCACCGACCACAAACTGGCTGCCGTACGCGGGCCAGTGCGCAGCCTGCTGACCTTGCTGATCGTGTTTTCCAGCATGCTGGTTGCAGGTGCAAGCGGTGTGATGCCGTCGGGCTTGTCACTGCCCGGCAGCAGCGGTGGCTGGGTCGCCTTGGGCAGCCTGGTGGTGCTGTACGGCCTGGCCTTCACCTTGCTGTTTGTGTGTGTGCCAAGGCTGAACATGGCGCAGAACGCACCGGTGATGAATGTCGAACCCATCGCGACACTGCTGCTGGGCTGGGCGTTGCTCGATCAGCAGCTGAGTACCCCGCAACTGATCGGCGCCGCCGTGGTGGTGTGCGGCATCGTGCTGTTGACCTACCGTCGAGCCCGTTGATTGTTCATTTGAAAGGAGCCTTGAATGGCTGTGACCGAGCTGCACCTGCAAGACAACCTGACCCGCCTGAGCCTGGCCCCGGAACTGGGCGCCAGCCTGGTCAACTGGGAAGTAAAGGCAACCGGGCAGCCATTGCTACGCCATTCCGACGCGGCCGCGCTGGCCACCGGTACCCCACGACGGCTGGCCTGTTACCCGCTGGCGCCGTGGTCCAATCGCATTTCCGAGGGTGGCTTTTCCCGGCCCGAAGGCTGGCAGGCACTGGCGCCCAATACCACGCACGACGCTTACCCGATTCATGGCAGCGCCTGGCAACAACCCTGGCAGGTGGAGCACCACAGCGAGCGGCGCGTACGCCTGACACTGCACAGTGAAGTGCCGTTCGCCTACCAGGCTACGCTGGATGTGCATTTGCACGAGGGGTGCCTGAACCTGGACCTGCATGTCACGCACCTGGATGAGCAGGCTAACTGGTATGGGTTGGGGTTACATCCCTATTTCCCGCGATATCCCGATACCAGGCTGCATGCAGCAGCGCGCAAGGTATGGTTGGCCGAAGAGGGGCGATTGCCTTCGTATGAGGCCGAGATACCAGAGCAGTGGAGTTTTGAAAGCATGGGAGGCTTGCCTGACACGGTCGTGGACCACGCCTTCAATGGCTGGCCGGGGGAATGCGTGATCGAACAGCCCGGTGCCGGGTATCGCTTGGCGTGCAGTGCCAGTGGGGCTGAGCATTTCTTGCTGTTTTGTCCGCAGGGACAAGGTTTTTTCTGCTTTGAACCGGTTACCCACCCGGTGAATGCGCATCACCTGCCGGGGCGGCCGGGGCTGAAATTGTTGCAGCATGGGGAGGCGATGAGCCTGGGGTTCAGGATGCAATATCAGACGCTGTAATCGTGTCGCCTGGAATTGGGGCTGCTGCGCAGCCCATCGCCGGCAAGCCAGCTCCCACACCAACCGTACAGACTTCAAGCCTTGTGCAGTACCTGTGGGAGCTGGCTTGCCGGCGATGGGCCGCAAAGCGGCCCCAAAATCTCAAGCCTTATGCAAGCGCCTCAGTCGAAGCCATTACCGGCTTCTCCGAAGATGGCGTCCGCACCTCCCGCGCCACCTTCCACACCAACACCGCCGCCACGATATCGAACGCGGCCAGCACCACAAACAACGGGCTGTAGCCAATCTGCGTGACCAGCACGCCGAACACCAGGGTAAACGCCGCCGCCCCCAGATACCCGCACATGCCGCCCATACCAGTCGCCGTGGCCACCTGGTCCTTGCTGAACGAGTCAGAGGTAATCGAGTACAGCGCCCCCGACAGCGTCTGGTGGGCAAACCCGCCAATGCACAGCAACAGGATCGCGGTGTACGGGCTTTCCACCAGGCCGATGCAGGCCGGGCCGATCATGCAGCTGGCACCGAACACCAGCACCATCTTGCGCGAGGTGAACAGCGACACCTTGAAGTAGCGGTGGAACAGTGGGCTGAGGTAACCGCCCAGCACACAGCCGATGTCCGCCGCCAGGAACGGCAGCCAGGCGAACATCGCCACTTCCTTGATGTTCATGTGCCGCTCGGTCATCAGGTACAGCGGAATCCAGGCATTGAAGGTTTGCCAGGCAGGCTCCGACAGGATCCGCGCCGACGCGATGGCGTAGAAGTTACGGGCCTTGAAGATACGCTTCCACGCGCCCTTCTCGCGGGTGTCCTGCTTGAAGTGCGCTTCCTGCCCGGCCAGGATGTAGTCGCGCTCCTCGTCACTCAGGCGTTTCTGGTCGCGCGGGTGCTTGTACAGCAGCATCCACAACAGGGTCCAGACAATGCCCGAAACACCAACGATCACGAACGCCAGCTGCCAGCCACTGTGCAGGATCGCCCACACCACCAGCGGTGGCGCCAGCAAGGCGCCGAGCGACGAGCCGATGTTGAACCAGCCGATCGCCACCGATCGCTCCTTGGCCGGGAACCACTCGGTGGTGGCCTTGACCCCGGCCGGCAGGCCGGCGGCTTCGGTCATGCCCAGCAACCCACGCATGAACGCCATGCTCTGCCAGCCGGTGGCCAGGGCCGCGCCGGCACAGGCCAGCGACCAGGCCATGGCGAACACGGCAAAGCCCAGCTTGGTGCCGATGAAGTCGATGAACCAGCCTGCAATGGGCTGCATGAGGGCGTAGCACACCTGCCAGGCAGCTACGATCTTGGCGTATTGCTCAGTACTGATGGCGAGGTCGGTCATCAAGGTGGGGGCAGCCACCGAGAGGGTGTTGCGGGCGAGGTAGTTGACGACGAGCCCAGCCGTGACAAGGCTGACCATCCACCAACGGATGCCTTTCATCTTCATGGTTCACCTGAATTTCTTGTTTTTAGAGTGGCGAGCGTTTGGCGCAAACGCCGGCAGGGCTATTTGCGACAAATTGTTTCAGGCGAAAGAGTGCCACGTCATAGGTCGTCGTACAACAAATATTATTTCGAGCTGTTTTAACCCTTGTTGTACGATCTCAATCGAGTTGTTGGGCTCGCAGTGCCTGCGCCAGCATGTCGATGAAGGCCCTGACCTTGGCCGAGCCATACTTGCTCTCCCGATGCAGCACATGAATTGGCCAGGGTGCCTCTTCGTACTCAGCCAGAATCACCTGCAGTTGCCCGTTGGCCAGTTCATCAGCCACTTGGTACGACAACAACCGGGCAATACCCAGCCCGCCACTGGCAGCCGCGATGGCCCCATCGTTGCTGGTGACCGTCAGCCTCGGCTTCATGCGTACCATGGTCGGCTCTTCTGTCACCCCAAAGCGCCAGCCGGCACGGGGCGACAGGTTGGTGGTGCCGATTACCGCATGCCCGGCCAGGTCCGAAGGATGTTTCGGCACGCCATGTCGCGCCAGGTAATCGGGGGATGCGCACAACATGCGCCGCACCCTGCCGACCCGCAGCGCCTTCAACCCCGAGTCGGGCAACGGGCCGATGCGCACCGCAACGTCCATGCCCTCCTCGACCATGTTCACCACGCGGTCCAGGAAGTAGGCAGACACATCGACTTCAGGGTACTGCTGCAGGTAGCGGACGATGCACGGCATGACGAACTTCTTGCCGAACAGGATCGGCGCGGTAACCGCCAGGTCGCCCTTGGGGGTGGCGTTGATGCCCGCAGCGGCGGCGTTGGCCTCGTTGATGCTGGCGAGGATATGACGGGTGTCTTCCAGGTAGCGGCCTCCCGCTTCGGTCAGGCGTACGCTGCGGGTAGTGCGCAGCAGCAGTTTTACCCCAAGCTGGTCTTCCAGGGCGCTGACGGCGCGGGTGACGGCAGCCGGGGAGATGTCCAGGCGGCGGGCAGCAGCGGCGAAGCTTTCCAGCTCACCTACGGCGACGAACACCTTCATCAGGTGAATCTGGTCCATGCGGGCTCCTGAGGACATGAGGTGCCGGGATTATTATTCATCTGGGCATTTTGTGCTGCCCGCGAAGAGGCCGGGGCTGGTTTGTCAGATGTCCAGCACCAATGCCTGTAACCCCTCCTCCACCTGCGCCGGCACCGCACAACAGATCAACACCGACCCCGCCTCCGGCAGCTCTGCCGGTGGATTCGGATAATGCACCTGGCCACTCACAAGTTTGGTCTTGCAGGTACCACACGAGCCACCCCGGCAACTGAACTCCGGCGCCAGACCGCGCGCCTCGGCCAGCTCCAGCAAGGTACCGCTGCCGGGTGCCCAGCGCGCTTCCTTGGCTGACGCCGCAAAGTACACCGGTACTGGCTCGCTGGCGGCGGGCGGCTGTTGCAAGGTGGGCTGGTCGGCGTCCGTGTGCCGCCGCAACGTCGACGGCCCAAAGGCTTCGGCGTGAATCCGCGCATCCGGCACATGCACGCCGCGCAACCCTTCATACAAGTCCTGGGTAAAACTGCCCGGTCCGCACAGGTAGAAATCGTAGTCGTCCAGCGCCAGCGTCGCCTTGACCTGCTCGATGCCCAGACGCCCGGCAAACTCATAATCTCGCCCAAGCAGCGCATGGCCTTCCGGCTGGCTCAGGGCGCGATGGATGTGCAGCAAGCCTCCCGCCTGTTGCCGCAAGCTCGCCAGCTCCTGCCTGAACGGCAGGTCGGCCAGGCTACGCGCGCCATGGAACAAGTGGATGTGCCGCGTCTGGGCCTTGCTCAACTGCTCGCGCAGCATGGCCAGTAATGGCGTGATACCCACCCCCGCGCCAATCAGCACCAGCGGCCGCGTGCTCTGCACGTCCAGCGTGAAGCTGCCCATGGGTGGACGCACGTCAAGCACATCGCCGGGCGCGATGCGCTCATGCAAATGGCGGGAAACCGGGCCCTGGGCTTTCACGCTAATACGCAAATAGCCATCGGAAGGTGCGCTGGACAAGCTGTAGGTGCGGATCAGCGGCGCTTCACCGTCGCGCTGTACCTGCACCGGAACATGTTGCCCGGGTGCAAACACCACAGCGCTATCGCTGGGCGGCTGAAGGTAGAACGAACGGATATCGCGGCTCTCCTGCTCCACCCGCAGCACGCGCCAGGCTTGCCATTGGCGCTGTTGCTGGCGTTGCTGCAAACGCGCATCGGCCTCAGCCCAGATGCCGGTCATCAGGCTGGTCGGTGCGTACTCCTTGAAGGCCCAGCGCAGGGAAACCGCAGCCGGCCGCCACACCACCTGCTCGACCTCCAGCGTCCACAGCCGCTCTGCACCTTCAAAAGCCTGGATGGCCGGGCTTTCCAGCAGCACCTCGGCACGCCCGCACACCTGCAGTACGTTGCCGTTGCTGAAGTCGATGAACAGCAAACCTGCCCTCGGGTTAACCAACAAGTTGCCCAAGGTGTTGAAGTGCAGGTTACCGGCGTAGTCGGGAATGGTCAGCGTGTTGCCTTCGACCTTGACGAACCCCGGCCGACCGCCTCGGTGGGAAACATCCACCGAGCGCTGGCCGCCTTCATGCTCGACATAGCTGGCGACGAAGAATGTGTCAGCAGACTGGATCATGCTGACGGTCGTGGCATCCAGTGTTGTCGCATCGACGCGCCCCAGGGCCGGTTCGGTGACGCGGGTGTAGTCGCGCAGCTGGATGTACTGCGGGCAGTTGCCGAACGACTGCTCCACCGCCACCTGCAATTGCCCCGCAGCAGCCTGGCGGATCTGCCCGTTGAGGCGGTTGCGCCGGCGGGTGTGCAGTTCGATGCCCAGCAGGCCGATTGCCTGCCCGGCGACCAGCCCCGGGGTGGCGGGGTCATCTGCCGGTAACCTGGTGTCAATCGTCAATTGGCGTGGGTCGGGCGAGCTGACGAAACCTTCTGGCCCTTCCAGCAGCGTCGCCCAGGGCCGACCCTGAGCGTCAACGCTGGCCGCCACCATGAACGGCAACTGGTGATAGAACGTGCGGTGCTGGTCGGGCATGTAGTCACGAATGACCTTTTGCCCGAACGCCTCCATGCGCTCTGCTACACCGACCTTTTCCTGCAGGGTTTTCTCGCCCGCATGCCAGGGCGAGGGGCGTTGGTCCGGCGTCTGTTGCATGGCGGCGTTCCTCCCGAGGGCGGGGTGTCAGGCGCTGGTCTGCAGCCCGATCACGGTACGTGGCATGGGCACGAAGCCCGGCAGTGACTCGATCCGCGCCAGCCAGCTACGCACATTGGCATAGGGCTCCAGCGACACATTGCCCTCTGGTGCATGAGCGATGTACGAGTAGTTGGCGATGTCAGCGATAGTGGCTGTGTTGCCGGCCAGGAAGGGCGACTTGGCCAGCTCGGCATCGATCACCTTGAGCAGGGTGTGGGCGCGGGTGATCACTTCGTCGGTGTTGAACGCAGCACCGAACACGGTCACCAGGCGGGCAGCGGCGGGGCCGAAGGCCAGCGGGCCTGCAGCGACCGACAGCCAGCGTTGCACGCGGGCGGCAGCGGCTGGCTCTTCGGGCAGCCAGGTGCCGTTGTCATATTTTTTGGCGAGGTAAACGAGGATAGCGTTGGAGTCTGCGATCACCGTGCCGTTGTCATCGATGACCGGTACCTGGCCGAACGGGTTGAGAGCCAGGAAGTCCGGCTGCTTGTGCGCCCCCTTGGCCAGGTCGACGAATACCAGCTCGGTGGGCAGGTTGAGCAGAGACAGCATCAGTTCAATGCGATGGGCGTGGCCAGACTTGGGGAAGTTGTAAAGCTTGATCGGGTTCGACATGGGCTTGGCTCCTGGTCAGCACCGGAGTGGGCTGATGGAGCACATGCTGCACCTGATCGGCGCAGAGCAGAATCCGTGTGATGAGGAAACCATAATTTCGCTGCGCGAAATAATCTGCCAGATCGGTCGTGCCAAACACCAATTGCCGCGCCAGCGCGACCCCGCATAGAATGATGCAACTAATTCTCAATAACGAAACCACCCTGCCCATGCCCCCGGATCGCGCTCCCATCCAGCAGCTCTACCGCAGCCATCACACTTGGCTGCAAAGCTGGCTGTACCGCCGGGTGAATGACCGCTGCGATGCAGCAGACCTGAGCCAGGACACGTTCGTGAAACTGCTCACCCACGCACCACCCGCCGAGCTGCGCGAACCGCGTGCCTACCTGGCTACCATCGCCCGGCGCCTGCTACTCAACCTTTATCGTCGCCGCTCGTTGGAGCAGGCCTACCTGAAAGCACTGGCGAACATGCCAGAAGACCAGGCCCCCAGCGCCGAATACCAAGCGGCCTTGCTCGAGGCCCTGAATGCCGTGGATCGGGTGTTGGCGCGCCTGCCGGGCAAGGCACGACGTGCATTCCTGATGTCGCAAGTGGAAGGCTTCAGCCAAGAGCAGATTGCCCAGGAGATGGGGGTGACCGTGCGCTCGGTGCAACGTTGGCTGGTACGGGCCTTTGAGGAATGCATCGTACTGGCGTCGGGGGAATGGGCATGACGGCACAACCGGTATCACGGCGTATAGCCCAGGAAGCGGCGCGCTGGTTTCTGTGCCTGCAAGGTGGCGCCAGCGATCAGCAGCAGCAGGCCTGCGCAGCCTGGCGCGCGGCCAGTGCCGATCACGAAAGGGCCTGGCAATTGGCGACACGTTTCAGTGCCCAGGTGCAGTCAATACCGCCCACGCTGGCCCGCTCGACGTTGCAGCGGCCGGCAGCATTGGGCCGCCGTGCGGCGGTGAAGGCGCTGACATCGCTGGTGGTACTGGGCTCGCTTGGGGTGACGCTGTCACGCACGGGGGCAGTGGACACCTGGCTGGCGGATGCCAGTACCGGTGTCGGTGAGCAGCGCGAGCTGACCCTCGACGATGGCACCGAGTTACGCCTGAACACCGATACAGCCGTGGACATCCGCTACAGCGCAAGTGCACGCCTGTTGGTGCTGCGCCGCGGTGAATTGCATGTGCGTACCGGCAAGGACCCGAGGCCGATGCTGGTGCGCTCGACGTGGGGCATGTTCCAGCCGCTGGGGACGCGTTTTGCCGTGCGCCAGTTCACCGGGCATGACGAACTCAAAGTACTGGAGGGGACGGTCGCAGCGACGCCGAATACGGGTGCGACCTTGCGCATCATGGCCGGAGAGCAGGCATTGGTCAGCGATACCCAGGTAACGCGTTTGACCACGGTGCCGGCCAGGGTGGATTGGATCGATGGCGTGTTGCGGGTGGAACGCATGCCGCTGGCACAGTTCCTGACAGAGCTGGGGCGTTATCGCCATGGATGGGTGCGGTGTGCACCCGAGGTTGCCCGGTTGGAGATTTCCGGGGTTTATCAGCTGGCGGACAGCGATGCTGCGCTGCGGGCGTTGACGATGGCGTTTGCGCTGAAGGTGAAGTACGTGTCGCGTTACTGGGTGACGGTGTTACCGGCCGAGGGATGAGTTGGTGCTTCTGGCCTCTTCGCGGGCACGCCCGCTCCCACAGGGATGGCACAGGTTTCAAGGTTGATGCAGTACCTGTGGGAGCGGGCGTGCCCGCGAAGAGGCCAGCAAAACCAACACATGAAAATGACCGTGTCGTGTTTTACCCGCCTCAGGTGTCCTCTTCCTGAAAACCACCCTTCAGCCCATCAGGAAGCCCCCATGCGTCTGCGCCTCACCCTGCTCGCCAGCTTCATCGCCTCGCCCCTCGCCTGGGCCGAGGACGACCGTCACTACGCGATCCCCGCCGGCCCCCTGGACCAGGCCCTGGCCGAGTTCGCCGCCCAGGCCGGCGTTACCCTGCCCCTGGACCCGGCCATGCTCGGCGACCTGCAAAGCCCAGGCCTGCAAGGCGACGTAGGCACCGCTCGAGGGTTCGACCTGTTGCTGCGTGGCACCCACCTGGAGGCCGTACCGCAAAGCGGCAACACCTATACCCTGCGCACCAGGCCCACCTCCTCGGCCTTGCAACTGGAGTCGACCAACATCAACGGTCTGCACGACATGCATCTCTCGGCCATCGGTGCGCTGCAAGGCTACAAGGCCTCACGCAGCACAGTGGGTACAAAGACCGACGCCGCACTGCGAGACATCCCCCAATCGATCCAGGTGGTACCGCGCCAGGTGCTGGAAGACCAACAGGCCAACAGCATGGCCGACGCTCTGAGCAACGTCAGCAGTATCCAGCGCGGTAACACCCACGGTGGCAGTATCGAGAGCTTCATCGTGCGTGGTTTTCAGGGCACCACCTATGCCATCGACGGGGTGCTGACCAACTCGCTGACCGTACGCCCGGAAATCCTCACCGACCTGGCCGGCGTGGAGCGAATCGAAGTGCTCAAAGGCCCGGCCTCGGTGCTGTATGGCCGTGGTAACCCGGGCGGGCTGATCAACGTGGTGACACGCAAGCCGACGCTGGTGCCGGAAGCCCAGGTCAAGCTGCAAGCCGGCTCCTACGACTATCAGCGCGGCCAGGCCTGGCTCAGTGGCCCCCTGTCGGCCGAACACAACCTGGCTGGCAGCCTGGCCATGGCCTACCAGACCGAGGGCAGTTTTCGTGACCTGTACCGCGACAGCCACCGCCGCCACTTTGCCCCATCGCTGTCGTGGACACCGGGTGAGCACACCCGGGTCGACATGGGCCTGGAATACACCGAGACCGATGCCCAGTACGACCGCGGGCTGCAAGTGATCGGCGACCGGGTCGACTCACGGCACAAGGTGTTTCTCGAAGAACCTTGGTCACATAGCAACAGCGACAAGACTGCCGCCTGGTTCAAGCTGGAGCACGACCTGAACGATTGGCTGACCCTGCGCCAGCTCACCCGCTGGGACAAGTCGAACAAGACCATGCTCAACATCTCCCAGCGCACCCTGGAGAAGGACGGCTTTACCCTGACCCGACGTGCCACCGACTTCGACGAAACACAGCGCTCGCTCAGCGCCCAGTTCGAGGCCATCGCACGCTTCGCCACTGCCGGGCTGGCGCATCAGTTGCTGACGGGGGTGGAGTCGGTAACGGGCAGGCGCAGCGTGACCATGCTGCGGGCCGATGTTGCCCCGTTGAATATCTGGAACCCCGTGCATGGCGCGCAGCCAGGGCGGTTCCGCTTTGGTGAGGACTCGCGCTTCGACCAGGAGACTTACGGTGTGTATGTCCAGGACCAGATAGACCTGGGCGAGCAATGGAAGCTGCTGCTGGGCGTGCGCCACGACCAGGTGAAGCAGCGTAACCGCAACTACACCGAAGCAGGTGACTACGCCGATATCGACATCGAGCCCTCCGACACATCGCCCCGTGCAGGCCTGGTTTACCAGCCTACCGATCGGCTGGCGCTGTACCTCAGTTACAGCACCTCGTTCGCCCCACAAAACCGCCTGACCCGTGACCGCAGCGTGCTCGACCCGGAAACCGGCGTGCAATACGAGGTGGGCGCCAAGTACGACATCATCCCCGAGCGCCTGGCTGCAACACTGTCGGCGTTCGAGATCCGCCGCAAGAATCTGGCGGCCAATGACCCGTTGGACAGCAACTATTCGATCCAGACGGGTGAGCAGCGGGTGCGCGGTGTGGAGCTGGATGTGAGTGGCGAGATCCGCGACGGCTGGAACGTGATCGGGAACATCGCCGTGCTCGATGCCAAGCTGGTCGAGGATACGCGTTACGAGGAAGGCAACCGGTTGGAGGGTGTGCCTGTGGTCAGTGGCTCGGTGTGGTCAACCTACCAACTGCAGGATGGCCCGCTGCAAGGGCTGGGTTTTGGTGCGGGCGTGTTCTTTGCCGGCAAGCGCTATGGCGACCTGGCCAACAGTTACAGTGCCAGTGGTTACGGGCGGCTGGACTTGAGTGTGTTCCATGACTTCGACGAGCACCTGCGGGTATCGCTGAACGCGCGCAATGTGCTGGACAAGGACTACATCGAGACCATTTCCAGTGCGGGGAATTATGCGGGTGAGCCAGCATCGTTGGTGGCGACGGTGAGCCTGGGGTTCTAAGCCAATTGTGTGCTGGATCTGCTGGCCTCTTCGCGGTTTTACCTGCGAAGGGGCCAGCAGCCTTATTGCAAACTCTGAATCAGTGCAGCTTGTTGAAATACCGGAACAGCCCCCGCGCGGCCTCGACCACCTGTGGCACGCACGCCTGGATATCGGCTTCGCTCATCTGGTCCAACAACTCGAAGTTGTCCTCCAGCCCATGCAGCGAAATAGCCTTGAGCAGTTGATCCTGCTCTGGCGGCAACGCGTCCCAACCGGCAACCTGGGTACCGCGCATGTAACCGAAGCACCACTCTTCCATGACGATCACATTGCCTGCCTCACCTTCGTTTTCTTCGAATAGCGGCTCGAAGTGGTCGACGTCGTCACCCAGCTCTTCTGCCACCTGGTTGGCGTAGCGCAGCATCAACGCGGTGTACGCTTCTTCGTGCGCAGGCTTCTTGAACTTCGGCACCTTGCCACCGGCTACCGCAGGCAGCCATTGCTCGGGGTAGACGGTGACCGGCGAGCTGGCGAGCGCGGTGAAGAAACCATTGAGTTCGGCCAGGTTCAGCACCGAGTAGTCGTTGCCGTAAGTGATCAGCAGGTCTTCAAGGCGGTCAAGTTCTTTTTCGCTGAGTGCGGGGAGCATGGGCGTACATCCTGAGAAGCAAAAGTGTGTGCACCCTAGCACAGCAACGCTTGAAGGGTTGCCCGTGCGTGCCACGGCACGGGCAGATTTTTCAGGAGGGCAGCCAACGCGGCAACTCATGCTGCCGGTCGGTGCCAATCAGCAGCCACAGCAAGATGCGGCACTTGCGCGGGCAGAGCTGCCCGGCCATGTGCACACCTTTTTTCTGCAAGTCGATCTCGGAGCCGGAAAACCCGTAGGTTGCCCCGGCTGTAGGTCCCTTACCTGTGCGAGTGGCGACAATGACTGGCATGGTTGGCGTCATGTGCTCCAGAACATCAGACCAACTGCCGGAAACATGGCCAGCGCCAAAGCCGGCGATGACCAACCCGTCGTAACCCAATGTGGGCACAGCCTGCAGCAATGCCGTGTCAGCGTCCAGGCACGCCTCGAGCAGGGCAACGCGCTGGTCGGTACGTCCCGGTAACGGCAGCACTTCCCGCGTGTCTGGTGGATGACGGTACGTTGCAACGCCCTCTACAACTTCGCCCAGAGGACCAAAGCCAGGCGACTCGAATGCCGACATCGCCAGGCTGGCCGTCTTGCGAACCCTTGCCGCGCAATGAACCTGATCATTCATCACCACCAGCACACCACGCCCACTGCTGCCTTGTGCCAATGCAACCTGTGCCGCAGCCAGCAGGTTGGCCGGGCCATCGTTGCCCGGCTGGCTGGCCGAGCGCATCGCACCGGTCATCACCAATGGCGCATCGAATGGCCAGAGCAGGTCAAGAAAATAGGCCGTTTCCTCAAGGCTGTCGGTGCCTTGGGTCAATATCACGCCCCGGGCACCGCGCTCGACTTCGCAACGAGCCCAGGCCAGCACATCCAGCAACGCCCTGAAGCTGAGCGATGCACTGGGGACCAGGCACAATGACGTTACATTCAACTGCGCCATCTCGCGCAACTGTGGGACCTGAAGCAGTTGCTGCTCACAATCCAGAGTGGGCGTTACACCACACCCAACCGCCGTAGCCTGCATACTGACCGTCCCCCCCAAACTGGCGATCGACAGCCTGGGCAGGCCCGAATGCTCAATCATGCTTCTCCCCCCACAAGTAACCCGATCAGCGGTACGATTCCCAACGTGCTGACGGCCATCGACACTACGTTGCCGATGTAGCCATGCACATAGGCCGGCAACCGCTGAGTGATCGCCACTGCCAGCGGCGGAGCCACCAGCGCACCCAGCACTGCACTGGCCACGACTACTTGCCAACTGCCTCCATGCGTCAGCACTGCGGCCGGCACGATCGAGGCAATCGGAATGTAGGTAGGGTACCACCCACGGGCTTGCCACTGGCCGCGCCAGAATACGACCCCGACCAAAGACGCCAAGGCCTGCCCAGCCACTATGTGCATCACCAACATTGAACCGTATGCGGGGGCCGCCGGGGCCAACAGGTAAGCCAGCAACACGCCCAGTAGTAGACCGAGGCTGGCCAGTTCATTGCCAAAGAATGGCGCTTCGCTGAAGTCGGCCAGCACACGCCGCAAGGTCCAGACCACACCGTAGTCTGGTTGGCTGGCCACAGGTTTCGCAACGTCGGGTTCGTGGCTTTGACGTACCCATGACGGGAAGCGCTTGCACAGCAGGAAAGCGACGACACTTGCCACGGCCATACCACTCACGTTACCGATGACCACAGGCAACTGCCGGGGATAGCACAGGTAGTTGACCATCAGCAGACTCGCCGGGGTTACCAGTAGTGACCCCATTAGCGCGCCTGCTATCGTCACTCGCCAGCCCGCACCAAACAGCAGCACCATGGCTGCCGGCAGTGACACAAAGGCCACAAACGTTGGTTGCCAGGTGCCACCGGCCAAGGTCCATCCCCACAAGGCGTGGCTAAGCAAAAGGCCCAGTAGCGAGCTGGTGAATACCCATGGCCATAGTCCGCTTCCATAGCAGATGGCAAAACCCTGCCAGCGATACCCGCGAAGATGGGCCCAATGTGCCAGGCAAGCGCCTAGCAGCAAGCCCAGCGCAGGCAGCTCATGCTTGTAGAAAGCGACCTCGCTGATATCGCCCACTATCCAGCGCAAACGGCTCAGCGGTTGGTCCAGTGTCGCCGCCAGCTGCCCGTAGTCTGGCCATTGGCCTGACGCAAGGCTGGCTACCAGCAGCATTAACAGGCAGGTGAAAATCAACACAGGGGAATGCTGCCGATTGGGCAGCAGTAATGGCTTCATGTGTGGATCCTCAGCGTGGCATAGGCGCATGCAGGCGGTAGCCAAGCTCAGCATCGTAGAGATCGGTACGGCGATCACGCTGCAGGTCGTTGAGGCTGTTCCAGATCGGCGCTGAACGCGCGCTGCTGAGGTCGACATCGGCATACAGAATGCTTTCCTCCTCCGCACTAGCCACCTCACCAATGGGCCAGCCATTGGTTCCGGCAATCAACGAACAACCGAGAAAGCGCCCCCCTCGTTCACTGCCGATACGGTTTGCGGCGGCGATGTAGGCATTGTTTACGTGCGCGGCCGTCATGGTCAGGTACGACGCCATGCAACGCCCTGCTTCATCAAACAGCGGTGGCGGTGTCCACACCCAGTTGTTCAAGCTGCATATGATGTCTGCGCCTTGCGCTGCCATCAGCCGCGGCACTTCAGGGAACCAGATGTCCCAGCAGATCAGCAGGCCGATACGCCCGATTGGCGTCTCGAATACCGGAAAACCGAGATCGCCAGGGGTGAACCAGAGCTTTTCCTGGTTCCACAAGTGGGCCTTGCGATAGTGCCCAAGCAGGCCGTCGGGGCCGAACAATGCGGCGCTGTCGTAAAGCTTCAAGCCATCACGCTCGGCAAATCCTGCTGCCAGGTACACCTGATACTCCCTGGCGAAATCAGCCCAGGCTTTCACGCTGCGGCCTGCCTGCAGCGTTTCGGCATGGGCATAGGCCTCGGCACGGGAGTGAAAGGTATAACCGGTGTTGGCCAGCTCGGGCAGCACGATCAGATTGGCGCCTTCACGCGCCGCACGCCGGGCCAGTGCCAGGCCTCTGCTCAGGTTGCCATCGCAGAATTCTAGCCCGACCTGTGGGTCGTACTGGATGACAGCGATACGCACGGGGCTGACGGGGGTGCAATGTTCAGACATGGCGACTTCCTTTTTGTGGTTGTTCTGGAAGGTCGCCAGTAGAGCGGGGTTGCGCTTGGGAAGGACAGTCGGGCAGGTCCTATGGGGTCGAAGGAGAAGCGAATTAGTGCAGTAGGACGAATCTCACAAAATCACCCAGACGCCGCTATTTCCCAAGTTGATAATGCGGATAGTGTTCAAGGGTGAAGCCCCCATTGAACGTTGCGGATGTGTTGTTGCAAAGATTGATGACTACATCGAGCGCGGTGCGTAAACACGGCTCGGTCCAGCCGGCGTCAACAGAGAAGGACTCTCCAGCCAGGTACAACCCCGAGCTGGCACTGTAATCGCGGTTATATTTCATCAGGCCGACCGCGTCGTAGTAGGTACCTGCGCGATACAGCTTCGCGCAGCCGAGCGCATTTTTGTCCGTCGCCCAGCGCTGTATGCGAATGTTTCGGGTATCGATGTAGGGCGATATAGGTTCAGCCACATTGCTGCAGCGCAGGAGGATCCGGTCGAGTTCCTCGACACACTTGTTGGCCAGTTCTTCATCAGTGAATGCAGCTAGCTTCGTTGCATCGTCTTCCCAGGTGTAGCTGAGCAGAATGCAGTCATCGGGGTAACGATCGTTGTACCGATAGGCATAGACATCGTGGACAAAGCTGTCGGTAACGAGAATCTGGGGTAGCGCCGGCTGCCGGTCCAGAAAGCTCTTCTTCAGTGGTGCATAGACCTTGCAACTGGTTTCCCAGTGAGCATGCTTCCAGGCATCCACAATCGACTGCGGCAGTACCCGACGGCTGAAACCTTCGAGGCGTATATTGGTTTCAATCAACCAGGACGGGAGGGTCAAGATCACACTGTCGAAGTCATCGTACTGAAGGTTTTGATGCTCAGGGTCACTGTAGTGCCAACGGTATCCGACGCGAATGCCGCCCCCATTCAGTTTTTGCAGTGAACAAACCGAAGTGTCCGTCAACAGCCCGTCATCTCGTTGAAGGAGGTAGTCGTAGAGCGAAATGCCGTTCATCCCGGCATCCAGAAACAACAAGCTTTCATCCATTGCAGCGAGACCGATGTAAGCGGGTGCCTTGAACATCAGTCCCCTGCTGTCAGGGACGTTGCTGGCTTCCAGATACGGCGCAGCGTAAGGCGTACCCTCTTGGTCAACGCGCCCATGCACCAATTGCAAATGGCTGCTGAAACCAAAGATGGCTGTACGCAGCGGGTACAGGCAGCAGACATCATAGAA
Source organism: Pseudomonas sp. LLC-1 (assembly GCF_002992185.1). NCBI lineage: Bacteria > Pseudomonadati > Pseudomonadota > Gammaproteobacteria > Pseudomonadales > Pseudomonadaceae > Pseudomonas > Pseudomonas sp. LLC-1. The sequence continues at coordinate 191,104 of NZ_LUVY01000004.1, forward strand.
GGCCCCCCAACTGCCGTCGCCAATACCGATTGCATAGAAAATGGCCGACTCTTCACTGTTCATGCCCAGCCCGCCAAAATCACCGGGGTTTGCGGGATTCCATACATCCAGCGTGGGCAAATGCACCAGATCCCTGAATGACAACTGGTGATAGCGTTCGACAACAGCCTGCCACATCGACGTCCAACGTTGAGTGCCATATACAATGGCGATGCGCTCGGCAAACTGCCGGGCGAAGCGATGCCATTTTTCATAGACGTTTTGCAGCGTCGCAGTAGGCGGAGGGGAATTTCCTTGTGGGTTGCACCAAACCAGCAGTTTCGGCTCCCCTTCCCCCTCTAGTTGCCCGTCGCGAAGATAGATACCGGTTGCATTTACCCAAGGTGTCCCCGGGTTCGGGAAATCTGAAAGCCTTAGCTCGAACAGCTTGGCGTAATAGGCCATGAGCGAACGTCCATCTTTCGGAGATTCGCCTGTCCTGTTGAACAATGGCATGCGCATGGCCCCCATTTCGAATGGGGTTAAAGGCTGCTTGTGATTACCCTCCTGGTTCACCACTGTCAGGTGGCGGCCGCCAACACGCTGGGACTGCTCCATCAAGGTGATGCGGGTATAGCCGCAGCGTAACAGTTCCCGAGCGGCAGTCAGCCCTGTAACACCAGCACCGACAATACAGATTCGATGCTCGGGCTTTGCGGCATGTGCAACGCCTCCCTCTTGTTCGATCAGACGACGGTAATCAAAGCAAAGGTCGGGAGGGTTTGGAAAACGCGCGGCCCACGGTTGTAGTGGCGATGTAGGCTCTATGGCCAGATCAGCAGGATGGTTATGTGTCGAACCGATGGTCATACTCTCGTGCTCCCCATGAATTGAAGAGCCTGAGAATGTCCAATTTGGAGATCGGTTGAGAGGTTGCTATGCACCACCAGCCAACACCCACAGGACATCTAGATCCTGTGGGTGTCAGTTTGAAGCTACGTCTTATACCGCCAGCGCGCGCTCACGCAGCTCGCTGTTGAGGATGCGGTCGTTTTCGCTGTAATCGACCGGGCAGTCGATCACATGCACGCCCGGGGTCTTGATGCAGTGCTCCAGCAGTGGCAGCAGGGCTTCGGCGCTTTCCACGCGGTGGCCATTGGCACCGTAGGCTTCGGCGTACTTGACGAAGTCCGGGTTGCCGTAGTCCAGGCCGAAATCGGTGAAGCCCATGTTGGCCTGCTTCCAGCGAATCATGCCGTAGCCGTCGTCACGCAGGATCACCACGGTGATGTGCATGCCTAAGCGAACTGCGGTTTCCAGCTCCTGGCTGTTCATCATGAAGCCGCCATCGCCGCATACCGAAATCACCGGGCGGTCCGGGTGCACCAGGTGCGCGGCCATGGCCGATGGCAAGCCGGCGCCCATCGTCGCCAGGGCGTTGTCCAGCAGCACGGTGTTCGGCTTGTGCGCCTTGTAGTTGCGGGCGAACCAGATCTTGTAGATGCCGTTGTCCAGGGCAACGATGCCTTCGGACGGCAGCACGCGACGGATGTCGGCAACCAGGCGCTGCGGGTAGACCGGGAAGCGGTCGTCGTCGGCGCCTTCGGCGATTTGCGCTTCGTTGGCTTCACGGATGGCCATCAGGCGAGTGAAGTCCCAGTGCGAGGTTTCGGTGAGGGCTTCGCTGATCTGCCACACAGCGTTGGCGATATCGCCGATCACTTCGACCTGCGGGAAGTACACGGCATCGACTTCGGCAGAGCGGAAGTTGATGTGGATGACCTCAGTACCGCCACGCACCATGAAGAATGGCGGCTTCTCGATCACGTCGTGGCCGATGTTGACGATCAGGTCGGCGGCTTCAACCGCACGATGCACAAAATCGCCGGACGACAGGGCGGCGTTGCCCAGGAAGCGCGGGTGGCGCTCGTCGACCACACCTTTACCCAGCTGGGTGGTGATGAACGGGATACCGGTCTTGTCGATCAGTTGCTTGAGGACCTTGGCGGTCATCTTGCGGTTCGCGCCGGCGCCGATCACCAGGATCGGGTTACGGGCGTTATGCAGTTTCTGCACGGCGGCTTCGATGGCCACATGCTCGGCCAGCGGGCGGCGGTGCAGGCTGCGCGGGATCGGCAGTGCATCGGTCTGCTCGGCGGCGATGTCTTCCGGCAGCTCCAGGTGTACCGCACCCGGCTTTTCTTCTTCGGCCAGGCGGAAGGCTTCGCGCATGCGCGACGGGATGTTGTCGGCCGAGGCGAACTGGTGGGTGTACTTGGTGATGGGGTCCATCATGCCGCACACGTCGATGATCTGGAAGCGGCCCTGCTTGGACTTCTTGATCGGCTTCTGGCCGGTGATCATCATCATCGGCATGCCGCCCAGGTAGGCGTAGGCACTGGCAGTAACCAGGTTGGTGGCGCCGGGGCCGAGGGTGGACAGGCTGACGCCGGTCTTGCCGGTCAGACGGCCATAGGTGGCAGCCATAAAGCCTGCAGACTGCTCGTGACGGGTCAGTACCAGCTTGATCTTCGACTTGCGCAGGGATTCGAGCAGGTCGAGGTTTTCTTCACCGGGAATGCCGAATACATACTCGACACCTTCGTTTTCCAGGCATTGCACTACAACATCGGCGGCCTTGGCCATCTTGCTTGCTACCTCAAGTGATGGGACGGTGGAAGTCCAGAAATGCGCAGCACGGTACGCTGGCATCGCCAGGCTCAAGGGCAGGAGTACCCTGAACCAAAGTCTTGACGTAGGGTGGACGAGGTAAAGTCACGTTGATGTGACAGCAATGTTGTCGCAGTCTTGAATTTTTTGCCTAGAAAGACAAAACCCCTACCTGCATGCGCAGATAGGGGTTTTGCGAAATGAATCTTGACGATGACCTACTCTCACATGGGGAAACCCCACACTACCATCGGCGATGCATCGTTTCACTGCTGAGTTCGGGATGGGATCAGGTGGTTCCAATGCTCTATGGTCGTCAAGAAATTCTGTTGCCAGAAGATCCAGATGGATACTCTAGCGAATTCGGATATGTGAATTTGTGGTTGCGAAC